>JAEMQD010000163.1 GCA_022759035.1 Thiotrichales bacterium | reverse complement strand
CGTGTGCTCTTCCGATCTACTCGTGATGATGGTAGGACGTTTGAGTTAGGCATCAATCCAGTTACCAAGGGTGGCAGCGAACATCTGGTGCTTAAATCCGCATTGGTGGGTGATTATCAATCAGTCAGCGAAGATCCAATTGTCAGTAAAAACCTCGTATCTGCTAAAAGCCGGGATAAGACAATTCGGGTGCTGATCGAAGCCATGGCAAACAATAAACCGGCTAAAGGTTTTACCAGAACAACCAGTGATAATCGCGTTTCTTTGTGGAAAGAAGCAACTGTCATTGAAACAAGCCTTTGGAAAGGCATGGGTCTAACGGGCAAAGTCTGGACGCTAACCAATACCTCGAATCAAGAAATGACCTTAGATGAACGCGAGTTTTACTTTGAGCAGGTAGCTGCCGTTGCGATCGTTAAACCCGTTCTACAGCCAAAAGAATCAACACGTGTGTTGATGGTGATGGAGACTGGCAACAAATGAGTAATGGCAATACATATGAAAACCCCAATTCAGCGGCGAAAAAACGCCAAAACGCCCTTGCTGTAGGTGCTGTTCTTGGCTTCGTTGGCTTAGTTTTTGTTGGATTAACACTAACTGATAATAACTCAGAGCAAAAAGCTGATGCCAGTTTGAGTGCTGAGAAAAAAGCAGAAGAAATTAAGCAGATTTCCTCGCCAGGCAGTTCGTCCAATCCTGCACAAGTATGGATGGCGCTTTCAGCTAATGAAATTAATGGCATCAAATCACAGGTTAATGACCTTAAAACACGCCTTGAAACCCAAGCAACACTGGCTGCTAAATTAGATGAGCAGAACAAGGCACTTATTGAAGCTCAACAAAAATTGGAAGCTGATCGTTTACTACTTGAGGAAGAAAAAGCGCGTCAGATAAAGCAACAACCAACAACACCATCGGTGGTTCAGACAGCGCAACCACCTTTTGCACCAGCGACAACAAATAATACGCCCGTACAGCCTGTTCAAATAAAGAACAGTTATTATCAAGGACAAAGTGCTAACCAAACCAACGTAACAGGCAATGTCGGTTACCCACCAGGCATTCCAGACGCGGTGTCACCACAAGCGCGTGGGGGTGTTGTCGTCAGCGAACTAAAAAAAACAGCTATTGATACCGCAGTAGATACACCATTTCCTAAACCAAAACGCCATAAAGCTGAAAACTTTATTGCACCAGGCGCATTCACTAAAGCAACAGTTTTAACGGGTCTGTATGCACCCACTGGTGGGCAATCTCAACAAAATCCTGCGCCGATTCTTTTGTGGGCTTCCGATATTAGTCAGTTCCCTAATGGCTATCAGATGGATCTAAAAGGGTGTATGTACTTGGGATCAGCGATTGGTAACAAGACAACGGAACGTGCAAGTGTTCGCTTAATGACGATGTCTTGTGTGAATCAGGATGATGAAGAAGTCATCTCTATGCCTATTTCAGGATACGTCACAGGTGAGGATTCTGCCGAAGGTATTCACGGCAAGATGATTGTCCGTACTGGTGATGCATTAACAATGGCGATTATGGCTGACGTAATTGGTGGCTTTGGTAAACAACTCCAATATCAATCAATGCAAACAACGATGACACCATTTGGTCAGACATCAACCATTGATCCCAGTAAAGCAATGCAAACGGGGGCTGGTGCAGGCTTTGGACAGGCCGCACAACGTTTGAGCGAATACTATATTAAGTTGGCCGAAGACCTACAACCAGTGATTGAGGTGAATGCCCTACGGGAAGTAGGCATTGTGCTGACCAAGGGTGTTGATCTAATGGCTGACTACCAAGATACAACAAATACTATGGGACAGGCGGGGAATATGGGCACGGTTATGATACCAACGCCGCCAACACAAGCAGCATTAATGGGACAAATGCAATCACCCACTCAACAACCCTTTACCAAACCGTAATTATTGAGGCAATTAAAAATGACATCATTGAGCAAAAAAGCGTTAACGACCGCGTTAGTATTACTATTAGCGATGCCTGCCATGGCGGATGAAGCAACAAAAGCAGCCATGCAAGCTAAGTTCCCTGGAACCCCAATAACAGACGCTAGTCCTGTTGCTGACTTTCCTGGACTCGTTGAGTTGGTGTTTGGTAAAAATCAAATTTTCTACACCAATACCGAAGGTTCTCGTTTGTTGATCGGTCATATTTTTGATCCAAAAACAAACACGGATTTAACTCAGCAGAAGATTGAGTCAATGTCGGTTGTGGATTGGTCACTCTTACCATTAAAAGATGCGATTACCATCAAAAAAGGCAAAGGCGAACGTGAAATAGCGGTATTTACTGACCCTGAATGCCCTTACTGTAAGAAGTTAGAAGAAGAACTCAAGCTGGTTGATAACGTCATAATTCACGTATTCACCTATCCATTGCCTATGCATCCACAAGCTAAGCCTATTGCGGAGTCAATTTGGTGTGCCAAGGACAAAGCTAAGGCATGGACTGATTTTACATTAACAGGTGCAAAACCTGCTAACGATGGCACATGCGCAGCGGCTCAGGCTGTTTCGCGCAATCTGGCTTTGGGTGAAAAGCTTGGTATCACAGGCACACCTGCCATTATTGCTCGTAACGGCAAGATGAAGCCAGGTTATATGCCCGCAGCTCAGCTTGAAATTTGGTTGAATGAAAATGCGAAGGCGCCTAACGCTGTTATGCCGTCAAAACCAACTATCGGAGAGAAAAAGTAATGCAACGCTTTATGGTACTACTACTGCCCATTGTACTTCTGACCCTCTCTGGCTGCTCAATTACAGGGCTTGGTGGCAAGAGTGAGTTTTCTTGTGGTGCGCCCGAGGGCACCAGCTGTCGCAGTCTCAATGAGGTTTACGATATTGCATCCTCTGGGGACGATGCGAAGGCGAAGCGCAAGGACGAAAAAACCGATGGTCATGGCTCTACTGACCAAGGCGCTGACAATAAATCGGATAAAACAGACGAATCTGCTGCACCTAAATCACGTTTTATACACGAAGCGATTAGCTCTGGTGCGCCGATTCGTTCTGAGCCAGTGATTATGCGCATTGCCATGTTTCCATGGCAAGACACGGACGGCGTACTGCATGATATTTCATATCAGTACGTTACGCTTAATACGGGTAATTGGTTGATTGAGCACAATCAATCCAATCTGCGCTCAAGTGTCTTTTCTCCCCTAGTTCCAAAACAAGCCCCTGTTGTAGGAGAAAAATAAACCATGCGCGGCGAAACCACCTCCTCTGACTTCGTTATTAACAAACTCAAATCTTTTCTGTCAGAAATATTTGATGCCGTTAAAGATCAATTTGAACCTACCGCAGCAGAAAAAGAAAAAGCGTTTTACGATGCAGTGAATAACATTCCACGTTTACGCGAATTACTACCCTTCTCGGGTTGGATGAAAGACGCTGAGTTATTTGTGGTCGATGATGGTGCTAATGGTCAATGCTTGGGCTTTGTTATTGAGTTTGTGCCGCAGACAGGTGCTAATGAAGAAATGGAGTCTGTTTTACAGCAGATATTCCGTATGGGACCAACCGATACAGGTGTGCAAGTGATGATGTTTGGTTCACCTAATATTGAACCCAGTCTCAGCCAACAGGCGCAAATGATTCGCTCGGATGATCCTGTTCATCATGATTTATTGCGTTACCGACACAGCTATCTTCGTCAATTAACGCATCGAAGCCTATCCGATACGAGTTCTTATTTGTTGCGCGATTTACGTTCTTGGGTTGCCGTAACCGTGCCTGTGGAAGATGTTAATTCCATTCCTGACCAAGATACGGCGATCAACTTACGTGAAAGTATCAAGGGCGTGTTGCAGTCTGCTCATTTGCATGGATGGTCATGGTCGCCATCAGAGCTAATTGATTTCTTATTAGACATCACTGATCACCGTCGCTTGTATATCAAGCACCCTGAAACACAAGAGCGTTACGACGATGGTAAATTCATTCGTGACCACGTTCGCAGTGGCGGCATGACAGACATTGAAAGCAACCAGATGGTGAACTGGTGGCCAGAGTCTGAGCTACGTACCAGAACCATTGCCATGAGTGCGATTTCTTACCCTGAAAACTTTGAGTTATATCAGTCTGGCGGCATGATTGGTAGCTTCTTTGACCAGGTACTGGCTTATCCCTGCCCGTTTTTAATCACATTGGGTTCTTGGGCATTGAACAAAGATAGCTCTAAGCAAAAAGCCATGTTCAAAAAATCGCGTGCCGAGAAATTATTAGAAGGCCCGAT
Source organism: Thiotrichales bacterium (assembly GCA_022759035.1). GTDB lineage: Bacteria > Pseudomonadota > Gammaproteobacteria > Thiomicrospirales > Thiomicrospiraceae. The sequence continues at coordinate 7,168 of JAEMQD010000163.1, read as the reverse complement.
GGCATCAATGCTTCCCGAAGTAGCACAAAACTACAGTGATTGGGATGGCGTTATTCGTGCGCTTGATGCAGGTTTCGTAACGGTTCGTATGTACCATCAGGTATTGTTGTTTGCACCCGATGAAGGGGCTGCGCAGGTGGTTCAAAAAGTAGAGTCTATCTGGCGTTCATTGGGCTTTACTTTATTGCCTGATACCTTTGAGCAAGGACAGGCTTTTTTCTCAAGCTTGCCGATGAACCTAACCCAAGGGATGCAGGATGACTTAGTGATGCATGGTCGGGCTGGCACAAAATACTCGAACAATGCCATTGCAACCAGTCCTGTGATTGGTGAATGGAAGGGAACTGGTACGCCGAGCATTTGTCTGTTTGGTCGTCGTGGTCAAATAATGAACATCGACTTCTACGACAATAAGCAAGGCAATTATAACTTTGCTGTGGCGGGCGCGTCGGGTTCGGGTAAGTCTGTATTTATGAATGAAATCGTGCGTACTTTCTTAGCGCAAGGCGGCAAAGTATGGAACTTCGATTCGGGACGTTCTTACTACAAAGTAAACCGAGCACTCAATGGACAATACATTGAGTTCACTACTGACTCAAAAATAAATATCAATCCCTTTACCCATGTGAAGGAGCTTGAAGATGAAATGGAGGCGTTACAATTCGTTTTAGGTCGCATGATTTCTCCTAATAACGAACTGACTGACTACCACCGCTCTGCACTCGATAAAGCGATTATGGCTGTCTTCGCTGAATACGGTCAAGAAACGACACCTACCCTTTTACACAAATGGATTAGGGACAACTGGCGTGATCCAGATGGTAAGCGCGATGCGCGCATTAACGACATGGCCATGATGCTGGAACCTTGGACAAAAGGTGGCTCTTTTGGTCGTTGGATGGACGGTCCTTCTAATATCCAATTCGACAATCAGTATGTTCTTCTTGAAATGGAAGAACTTAAGAACAAAGGTCAGTTACGCGATGTAGTCATGGCGCAAATGACCCTAAGAATCTCTCAAGAAATGTTCATGGACCGATTGATTCGTAAGCTCATGTTGATGGACGAAGCCTGGGATTTGATGGCGGGCATGTCAGGTAAGTTTATGGAGGATTTGGCGCGGCGCGTTCGTAAGTACGAAGGGTCGATGGGTACGGGCACGCAAGGTCTTGCCGACTACTATGAAAAGTCGGATGCCTCACGTGCAGCCTTAATGCAATCTGACTTTACCGTGCTGTTGCGTCAAAAAGAAGAGTCGCTCAAGCAGCTTGAAAAAGACAGCCGCTTAGATGCCTCGCCTTACGAGCTTCGCACACTAAAATCACTCAACACCATTCGTTCGGAATTCCGCGCTAATCCATCGCCCAACGGTGATGTCTTCAAAGGTGGTTATTCTGAAATTTACATTAAATCTCCCATGGGCAAGGGTACGGGACGCTTGATTCTTGATCCTTATTCGCTATTGCTTTATTCAACACTGCCAAAAGACTTCAATGCCGTAGAAGCCAAACTTGCCCAAGGCATGGATGTATCTGGTGCAATTAAGTCAGTATTAGCCGATCGCGGAGTTAGAGTATGAAAATTGAAATCGATAACGAAACAGCCGTGCATTACGCGGCAAAATTAGTAGGCATCGTATTTTTCATTGGCGTGCTGATATTCACTGTACCCAAAATAACCAATAAAACGGTTGATGTCGTATCCAGAATGATGCAACCACAAATTGCCGTTATCAACACCAACGCCTTACTTACTGAAAAAGGTGACAGCATTAAACAACGTCTGATCGATGCTAAAACAGAAGACGAGCGTGCTGTGATTATGCATGAGATGACTGTTTTTGGTGAGCAGTTGAATCAATGGCTAGATCAACGTGTGCCAGAAATTTGTGGCAAACATTGTGTGGTGCTCGATGAGCGCATGGTTATTCGTGGTGCCCGCATGGATTTAACGCAGGCGTTTCGTGATGAACAGTTAGACAAGAAAGGCAAAAAAAACATCAATGAAATAATCGAAGAATCTAAATTAGACTGGGCATCTAGAGCCAGTAGGGAAAAAGGAACCAATTAATGGAAGCACAGAGTCAAGAACCACTGAGCAAGAAAGCAAACACGGTTATTCGCATTATTGGTGAAGGGTTGGTGGTTGGTGTTTTAACCATTGCTATTGTTTTTGCTTTGTTATGGTTTGGGAACTAATCAATGTTCAAGCGCGTTCTATTGGTTGCTGTGATGGTCTTTGTCGGTCAGGCACAGGCTTATGATGCATTCAACTACCCTTCCCCATTTCAATGTGATGGTGAAAGTAAATGGCTATGGTACTGCGATGAAGATCCTGACAAAAAGCTCATGCCAGAGCCTATTGTCCAGCCAAAGGTAAACCCTCAGACTGAACAGCCAAAAGAGATCATTATCAGCAAACCACGCGCACCTGAAATCGATGCCTACGACAAGCTTAAAAAGGACATGGAAGATGCGTTAAAGATCGCTACCATGAATCCGACTGAAGAGAACGTCAAACGCTGGATCGAGTTAAACAATGAAGTCGGCGATAAGTCGTCCAAGTTTGCCGATGTCGGTAAGCGCGTTTATTGGCAGACCCCTGAACTAGACTACTCTCAGAAGTTCCCAACGTCTGATATTGCTAAAAAAGCACAACGAACCGAGCTGGTTAACAAGAAAAAACAAGCATTCGAAAACCTAGAGGCACAGGGGTGGGGATTGTTCTTTTTCTTTGCGTCAAATTGTAACTATTGCCATAAGCAGGCGCCCATCTTGGCTTTTGTTAAGCAAGATACAGGCTTACCCATTTTACCGATTAGCATGAATGGTGAGAGTTTTCCTGCTGTTGATGCATTGGGAACCGTTATGGTTAATCGAGGACAAGCAGAGATGATGGGTATCTCGACTTGGCCATCATTGATGTTGGCGAATAGTAAAACCAAGCAGTTTATGATGATTAGCTCAGGTATTCAAACTGCTGAGGAAATTGAAAATCGTATTTACGTGCTTACCAGCACCAAGCCAGGAGAAAACTTCTAATGTCTGCGAAAAAAACATGGCTAAAACAAGGCTCTGCCATCATTGCAACGAGCCTAATGCTATTGAGTTTGTCACCATCAGCGTTAGCAGGCGATGCTGGCATGCAGCAGCTTTTTAATGATATGGGTGTCTATGCAAACAGCACGCCTTCTGGCTCATTCAAAGGGCAAACAATGAATTCGTACACTGGCGGTGGTCTGTCCGCCAGAGCATCTCAAAAAAACTATCAGTTTGCGACCTTTGATCCACCCAGAATTGGCGCTAGCTGTGGTGGTATTGACCTGTACACAGGCGCTTTCTCTTTTATTAACAGTGATCAGATTGTGAACCTGTTAAGAAATGCTTCCAGCAATGCAACTGGGTATCTGTTTTCTCTAGCACTAGAGAGCATTTGCCCAAGCTGTGCATCTGGTATGAAGTTCTTGCAAGACCAAGCAGCTAAGATGAATGCTCTGAATATGAACTCATGTGAGTTGGCAACAGGTGTTGTTGATGCCGTTGGGCCTGCATTAGGGCTTAAGACCAATAATAATGACAGTAAGTTAGCAGGAAAAATAACGGGATTATATGACGATTTTACAGCTAGCGGTCAGTCAATTGCAGAAACGCCCGCTAAGCAAAACCAGATCACCGAGGCACGACGCGCGAGCACTGCAATTAAAGAGTGGGATAAAAAGCTCAATGTGAATGTTATTTGGCGTGCATTATCCGACCTAAACATATCAGGAACATCACTGACAACCGAAGAAAAAGAAGTGATCATGAGCATGGTTGGTACGGTCATTGTGAGTGATATACCAGCAGGTCAAACTTCAGCTCCTGAAGGTGCCGCACAAGTAGCGAGAGTCATTGGACCAACGATGGATCTTGAGGCTTTTATCGAAGGTGTCAGTAAAGATGATATGGGCATGTTCAAACTTACCTGTGTTGACAACCCGACAGACCAATATGGTTGCTTAACGGTTAGAAATGACCCTTGGCCAACAGATGCAGCCGATAAACGCCCATTTAAAGCCAGAGTTAGAGATGCAATCGATCACTTAATGGGTAATATTGATGCGCGTAGTGGAACGCCCAGCACGGCAGAGTTTCAGCTAATTAATGCCAGTAGTTTGCCTGTGTGGAAGTTGATTGCTAACTATTCACAGCTACCAAGTGGCGCAGCTTTGTCAGAAGAATATTCAGACATGATCGCTACCGATATTGCTTACCAGTATTACCTAAGGGGCATTAGAGCGGCACAAGCAGCACTGTCTATTTATTCAAGCAAGAGCACTAATCAAGTAGGTGCAGCAGAAATCAAAAAGCTGATATCTGATACCCAAGTTTTTCAAACGAATGCGATTCAATTGGTTAATAAGCGCCGTAGCACGGGCATTGCTACTGCTGCTTTGACAGAGCAAATTGCGGCACTCGAACAATCATTGCGTAATCAAGCCAGTGCTGGTTCAATAAAGTTTAGGAAGTAAGTGAAAATGGAAATTATTACCTATTGGAATGGCGAAGAACTCTCTTATGTGCTCAATGCTATTGCTTCTTTAATGAACAGCCTAGACTTTAACTCCGTTTTGAAAATCGTTGCGTATCTGGGCGTTATTATTGCCTTTTTAATGGGTGTAACTGGCCTCATGAAGCAAGAGGACTGGCCTAAGTATGTGGGGGTCATGATCGTTTCTATTTTTGTTATGACTGGACCAAGAGAGACGGTTACGATTACAGATCAGTCTGTTTCCATGCCCGCAACCGTGGTTGGTGGTGTACCGATGCCATTAGCATGGATAGCCAGTACAACCAGTGGTATTGGTGCCTACCTAACAAATGCTGTTGAAACGGTATTTCAAGTTCTACCGCCTTTATGGAGCGGTAATGCACCCTACCCGAAAGAGATTAGTTTTACGGGCGGTGGTGGACCACTATTCGGACATCGAATTATTGAAGAAAGTGGCATGCTGTCAATTTCTCGACCGACCCTAGCGCAAGACATGACTTCATTTTACCGTGAGTGTGTCATACCCGACATTAATACAGGCTACCTAGACATGGGTGCCTTAGCAGGAACCAGTAGTATTTGGAAGTTTCTTGGTGGACAGACGCCAGAAGGCTATACAACAAATCCAGCTCGTTATGTCACCATTCATAAGTTCGACGGCACAAAATGGGTTTATGAAGATACTGCCATTACTTGCGATACAGCATATACAAAACTTGATGCATATCTAACCGATGAAACATCCAAGGTGTTGAATCAACTTGGTAGACGCTTAAACTACAAAAGTAGCCAAGCTGCTGCTGAAGCATTAATTTCTGGTCAATTGGTTGCTGGATATGGTGCCATGCTTGGCATATCAGAGACAGCTGTGGACATTGTAGAACAAAAAATGATGACCAATTTCATCAAGGATGCAAACTACGAAATTCCAGCAATGTCTGGTGATGCAGCAAGCACATCAATCGGACTCGCCCAAGCGCAAGCCGAGGCGCAATACGCCTCTTCTTCTTTGACGATGCGCAAGGTAGCAGAAGGCATTTTACCTAAGGTTAGAAATGTCTTAGAGGCACTTATTTATGCCCTATTCCCAATTCTGGTTATCTACGTAATTGCCGCAGGTAATAATGCGTTAAAACCTTTAGGTATGTATCTTAAACTTGCGATATGGATTCAATTATGGCCAATGCTATACGCCATTCTAAACTTTTTTATTACCTTCGGATCTGCCAAAGCTTGGCAGGCTGAAACGCTCGGCAACGGACTTGCCATGCAATATTCTGCGCTGGTTAACGCAGGTGCAGCATCCGATATGGCAGTTGCTGGCATGATGGTCATGTCTATCCCCGCTATCGCATGGATGTTGGCAAGCGGCGCTGTCTATGCTGCCACACAAGTTGCTACTGGCATGATGCAGCCTGCCAGTGCTGCTGCCAGTAGTGCTGGTTCCCAAGTTGCAATGGGCAATAACAGTATGGGCAATGTCAGCCTACGAACTGCCAATGCGGACAAATTCGACATGTCGCCTAATATCAGTGCGGGGACAATGACGATGCAGGGATCGGATGGCTACAAGCATAAAATGAGCGATCTTGGCAGTTTTACAGATGGATCATTTAATCTCACATCAGGGCTAAAAACGGACATTTCAGGCTCGATGCAAAAACTTCAATCAGCACAACAAAGTTTATCAACCGCCCAAAAAGCAACACAAACCGCACAAGAAAGCTTTAACAGTGCAATTGCTTCTAATGCTGGTACAAGTTATGACTTTGCAAGTAATGCCAGCAATATGCAGTCGTTCACCAAAGGGATGGGAAAGGATGAAAGTAATGAATATGCTAAAGGCGCTCAATCCTATCAGTCATCAGTCGATTCAATCGCTAAATCATTGGGTATTGATAACAGTCAAGCCAAGCAATTAATGGCTAATGCTGGTTTTGGTTGGGATAATAGTTGGCTACCAGGATTAAAGGCTAACGTAAACGGAAGTACACAATACTCTCAAGCGCAAAAAGATGCCTTTAATAAAGCAACTACAGGCGAAAATGGCAAAAAACTAGATGAAGCATCGCGTTGGGCCGAAAAAGTCAATCAAAATAGTGGTTGGAGCGATGTTGCGCAACACGGCAATACCGCCGCTAAAAAGATTGCTTCGGGTGTTTTGGAAACAAGACAGCGTGCCTCGGCATTAACCGCAGCCAAAGCCAATGAGACCGCTGCACAACAAACTTATGCCCAGGCAGTACAAACAGCCGTTACAGCCAATACAAATATGAACGAGACGGCAGGTATTGTTGGCGAAAAAGCGAGACAACAATGGTTGCGCACCCATCATGGTGATCATGCTGGTGCTGAGTTAGCCAGTCAACAAGCAGCTAGGGATTTTTTAATGGCTCAAGGCGCCAATCCTCGTGACTTTATGAGTGCTGCACCAACTATACCGAACGCAACGCTAATAGCCATGCAAAACCCAGGTAGCTATATTGATGGCGTCCATGCTAACAATGTTTCTGGTGTTGATGGCGCAGGCGATCCTACTGCATTAGCAGGTAAGGCCAAAGCCCTTTATGAAGGTGAAATGGATACCGCTCAAGCTAAGGTTACTGCGGGAATGAATAACCTCGATAAAGACATAACC
>JAEMQD010000069.1 GCA_022759035.1 Thiotrichales bacterium | reverse complement strand
TAACACCTCAGCATACTGCGCTAGTGCGTCGTTGCGAGAAGGTGAATTATGGGACCTAGTGTTGTTTTTTGCAAGCATTATTTTTCACAAATGCGCAATATTTTTATGACATAAAACAATTCAACAAGTTAACGACATTAACAATGCATCTTCACGTAATACTGTATTGGTCGGATAATAATTTTTTCGCCTGCCATCTATCTCAAACCCTACTTTTTGGTATAAAGCACAAGCTGCTATATTGCTAACACGAACTTCCAATAATATTCGAGCCGTTTTTTTCTTTTTAGCGTCCTGCAACAGCTGATTTAATAGTTTTGTCGCAATTCCTTGACGCAAATACTGTGGATGCACGCTTAATTGCAATATTTCGACATCATCAACCATTTGCTGAGCCAGTAAATACGCAACCAATACTGTTTGGTCGTAAAAAGGATAAAAAAACACCGAAGAAGAAGACAATGTTTGCTCAATTTGCGCCTGGGTCCAGTGACATGAACCAACCGCACGCTCTAATAAAACGATAGAATGGGCTAGCGCTTTGATTTCAACCACTTCAAGACTCCATAAGCTGCATGACGCCCTGTCGCTAAAACAGCAGTCAACAAATAACCACCAGTAGGCGCTTCCCAATCTAACATTTCTCCTGCACAAAAAACGCCCGGTTTACGTTGCAGCATTAAATTAACGTCGAACTCTGACCGTGAAACACCGCCTGCCGTACTAATCGCCTCAGCTAAACTCCCCACTGAAATTAATTTAATGGGTAACTTCTTTATCAAAAAAGGTAATAACGTTATATCAGGAGACGTATTCATATTGATTAAATATTCATTAAGTAAGGCTACTTTCACACCAGTCAACTTCAATCCTCGTTTCAATTGATTAACTAATGAAAGGCTTTTTGACTGTTTACTTAACTGTTGTGTAATTTTAACGTTCGACCAATCCGGCATTAAATCAAGATAAATGATTTGTTCACCACGCGACAATATCGCTTCTCGCAACGGTGCAGATACCTGATAAATCAGCCCGCCTTCCAATCCAGAAGCGGATAGCATTAACTCGCCTTTATGCGAACAAACTTCTCCTGCTAAATTTTGATAACTCAGTACAACTGGTTTAATAGGGTGTCCAGCATAATGCGCAACTAAATATTCGCTCCAAGGAACAACAAAGCTGCAATTTGCGGGCTTTAACGGTGAAACAGTAATGCCCTGACGGGAAAGCAACTCAACCCAGCGACCATCTGACCCCAAAGCAGGCCAACTGGCGCCGCCTAGCGCTAAAACGACCGCATCTGCGGCAACCGAGATTTTTTCTATGGGTGTTTCAAATTGCACTTCCGTCTCATGCCAGCCCACGAAACGATGCTTCATATGAAAAACAACACCTTGCTTACGCAGCCGATGTAACCATGCTCTCAACAAGGGTGCGGCTTTTTTATCATCAGGAAAAACTCGGCCAGATGAACCTACAAAACTCGCCACACCTAAGTCTTTCATCCAAAGTTGGATCGCTTGATTGTCAAAAGCAGCAATCATTGGGCTAAGCCATGACTGCTGTTCGGCATAAGCCGACATAAAAACAGAGAAATCGTTTATGTGTGTAATATTTAAACCGCCACGCCCTGCTTGCAAAAATTTTCTACCCGCAGAAGGCATGGCATCATACACATTAACTAAAACACCTTCTCGAGAAAGCACCTCTGCTGCCATCAACCCTGCTGGGCCTGCACCAATAATGACAACCGACGCTAATCTCATGAAGCAATAAGATAATCATGCGCGCACAGCGCATGCCAAACCTGTTTTTTTAAACGCGCATCTAGCAGTATGTCGGACAAGGTTGGCAATGCCATTTGCTGATTAGCGCCACCAAAGACCAAAACTTTCGCACCTTGTGGTGCTTCATCAAGTGAATCCAGGGGAAATAGCATTTCTTGGTTGTGTCCCATTGCACGAACAATAGCAACCAACAATACCCAACGACCATCCGAGTCATCATCCCAAAAAGATGCAAGGTCGGCATCCCAACACCACACCTCATCTTGGTTCGCTATTTCTACCGCACAAAAATCCTCGATCACATCAGCTTGTTCCGTTTCATGGCGAATGTCTTGCCATGATGTGACACCAATTGCTTCTGCTAAATTCACACATCACCTTGATATTGTGGGTGCGAACGTTTTGCACGTACTGCCAATTTGTTTAATGCATTAATATAAGCTTTCGCAGACGACGTCATAATATCGGTGTCTGTTCCTTGCCCATTGACAATGCGCCCACCTTTTTCTAAACGCACAGCGGTCTCACCTTGCGCATCAGTACCATTAGTGACATTGCTAACAGCATAAAGCGACAAACTTGCACCAGAGTTGACCATCAGTTCAATCGCCTTAAATGTCGCGTCTACTGCCCCTGCTCCCGTTGATACTGCTTTATGCTCAACACCATTTATCCATAAGGTTACTTCTGCTTTTGGCAATTCACCCGTTTCGGAAGTGACTTTCAACGCCACCAATCGATATTGGTCACTTTCTAACTCTACGGAATCATCAGCAACCAACGCCAATAAATCTTCGTCATAAATATCGTGCTTTAAATCTGCCAATTCTTTAAATCGTAAAAATATCCGATTTAGCATTTCTTCACTGGCAGGCGCGACACCTATAGACTCTAAGCGAGCACGCAATGCATTACGACCAGAGTGCTTGCCCAACACCATTTTATTAGCCGACCAACCAACATCTTCAGCAGACATAATTTCATAAGTTTCACGATGTTTTAATACGCCATCTTGATGAATACCCGATTCATGCGCAAAAGCATTAGCCCCAACAATTGCTTTATTAGGCTGCACTGCAAAACCAGTAATGGCAGACACCATTCTTGATGCAGGAACAATTTCTTTAGCATTAATTCGGGTATCAAACGCAAAAAAATCTTGGCGAGTACGAATAGCCATAACAATTTCTTCTAATGCGGTGTTACCAGCACGTTCACCCAAGCCATTAATGGTACATTCGATCTGGCGCGCACCATTCTGTATGGCAGCTAATGAGTTAGCAACAGCAAGCCCTAGGTCGTTATGACAATGCGCAGAGAAGATGGCTTTATCCGAGTTAGCGGTGTTAGCAATAATGTATTTGAACAACGCGCCGAACTGCTCTGGTAAATTGTAACCGACCGTATCTGGGATATTAATTGTTTTTGCACCCGCTTGAATAACCGCATCGAAGACACGACACAAAAACTCTGGATCAGAACGCCCTGCATCCTCAGCCGAAAACTCGACATCGTCGGTATATTGTCTAGCGCGTTTGACGGCATAAACTGCGCGTGCTACCACTTCATCTGGCGTCATGCGTAGCTTCTTTTCCATATGAATAGGAGAGGTTGCAATAAACGTGTGAATACGACCACGATTTGCTGGTTTAACCGCTTCACCAGCCAGATCAATATCACGATCCATTGCGCGCGATAAACCGCACACAATCGAATCTTGCACCGCTCTAGCTACTGCTTGAACTGACTCAAAATCTCCTTGACTCGCAGCGGGAAATCCAGCTTCAATAACGTCAACGCGCAATTTCTCCAACACTTTAGCAATTTTAATCTTTTCTTCTTTTGTCATTGAAGCGCCTGGGCTTTGTTCACCATCACGCAAAGTGGTATCAAAAATAATTAGTGATTCTTTCATTCTATTTCTCATTACTTAAGCTCAGTAACCTGAGCTGCGACATTTTTAGTTGAATCTGCTGTATTTTCATCTTGCTCATTCGTGGACTTAGCACGTTGGCGTGCCGCACGACGCTCTCTTAATCCCTGCAATGTCATCACAAAACCAGATACAGCATAAGCAAACAAAGAAACCAACAACAACGTAGCTGGATCAATCAAAACAACAACCGCAACACCAACCAATGCTAACATGGTTAGAAAAGGAACGCGGTCTTTTAAACGAAACTCTTTAAAGCTGTGGTAACGAAAGTTACTTACCATCAACAAGCCTGAGGTAACCGTTAAAATCAAAGCAAATAACAAAATAAACTGACTAACATCCGTTTCACCGATAACCCAAACAAAAGATGCCAACAACCCTGCTGCCGCCGGACTAGGCAACCCTTGAAAGTAACGTTTATCTGCAACGCCAACCTGCGTATTAAACCGCGCCAAACGTAACGCCGCAGCGGCAACATAAATAAAGGCGACAACCCAGCCTACCTTGCCTAACGTATTTAAGCCCCAACTGTAAACAAGCATTGCAGGCGCCACACCAAAAGAAACCATATCAGACAAACTATCGTACTCAGCGCCAAATTCGCTTGTTGCATTAGCCAAACGCGCAACGCGACCATCAAGCGCATCAAAAACCATCGCTACAAAAATCGCAATGGCGCCATGTTCAAAATGACCATTCATACCCGCAATAACGGCATAAAAACCACAAAACAATGCAGCGGTTGTTAGCATATTAGGCAACCAATAAATTCCTCTTTTGGCTGTTTGCACGCAGTTCTCCTTCCAAATGGCTTTAATAAGCGATATCCTAACACAATCATTCGTGATTCATGTACGACCTAATAAACACGAACACGATTATTTTACATCATCCCCTTAAGAGACCACATACCTTCGGAGATTACTAAATGACAGCCCTAGCAGAAACAACCGAGACATCAACTAATAAAACGTTGGATCAGGTGCTAACCTTCACATTAGGAACAGAACTTTATGGGTTAGATATTTTACGCGTGCAAGAAATTAAAGGCTGGGAAACACCAACCCCAATTCCTAACGTTCCTAGCTATGTAAAAGGAGTAATTAACTTACGTGGCGTCGTGGTACCCATTATCGATCTTCGTGAGCGTTTTGAAATTGCTGAGCCTACCTATGATGACAGCACCGTTGTCATTATTGTTCGCACCATGCTACAACAAAAAAATGAGCGTGTTATCGGCATCGTAGTGGATAGTGTTTCAGATGTATACACCATTAATATGGGGACAATTCAACCAGCACCAAAAGATCAAACCCATAAAAATGGGCAAAACATGGATCAAGAATTTGTATCTGGCTTAATCACCCTTGGTGAAGAAATGATGATTTTGTTAAACATTGATACCCTCGTACAAGATAGCTTTCTAAACCATCTGAACTAATAAAACAACGATAAAGCAAATAAAAAACGCCAGCAATTGCTGGCGTTTTTTTGCAAAAAAAATAAAATTAATTTTTAGTTTTATCTACGATTTTATTCGCTGCAATCCATGGCATCATGGCACGCAATTTATTACCAACAACTTCAATACCATGCTCAGCATTTTGACGACGACGCGCTGTCATTGAAGGATAGTTAGACTGTCCTTCCAAAATAAACTGTTTAGCGTACTCACCAGATTGAATATTCGCCAACGCTTCGCGCATCGCTTTACGAGACTCTTCATTAATAACGCGAGGGCCAGTCACATACTCACCATATTCTGCATTATTAGAAATTGAATAATTCATGTTAGCGATACCGCCCTCAAACATTAAGTCAACAATCAATTTCAATTCATGCAAACATTCAAAGTAAGCCATTTCTGGTGCATAGCCTGCTTCAACCAATGTATCAAAACCAGCTTTAACCAACTCAACTGCACCACCGCACAGTACGGCCTGTTCGCCGAACAAGTCAGTTTCACATTCCTCACGGAAAGTCGTTTCAATGATACCTGTACGGCCGCCACCAACACCCATCGCATAAGAAAGTGCTGTTGCTTTTGCCTTACCAGAAGCATCTTGGTGAACTGCGATTAGATCAGGAATGCCGCCACCGCGCACGAACTCAGAACGCACTGTGTGACCAGGTGCTTTTGGTGCAATCATAATAACGTCTAAATCTTCGCGTGGCTCGATTTGGTTATAAATGATTGAGAAGCCGTGCGCAAATGCAAGCGTAGCGCCTTTTTTGATATTTGGCTCAATTTCTTGCTTATACAATTTAGATTGAAATTCATCAGGGGTTAGAATCATCACAACATCTGCAGCAGCGACCGCTGTAGCCACATCTGCAGTTTTAAGACCGTAACCTTCTGCCTTCTTAATAGAAGATGAACCTGCGCGTAAACCAACAGTAACATCGACACCAGAATCTTTCAGATTGGCAGCATGAGCATGCCCCTGAGAACCGAAACCGATAATCGCTACTTTTTTGCTTTTGATGATAGAAAGATCACAATCTTTATCGTAATAAACTTGCATTAAATATCCCCAATAATATGTTAACAATGACTACTAAATTTGTAACCGCTTTTCACCGCGCATAATACCCAGCGCACCAGAACGAACGGTTTCTAAAATTAAACTTGCATCAAGCGCGTTAATAAAGGCGTCCGTTTTGCTTTTGTCGCCAACAAGCTGTACCGTATAGGTCGTTGCACTAACATCAACAATTTGTGCCCTAAAAATATCAGCCAAACGCTTCAACTCTTCTCGATGCGCACCTGTTGCCATGAGCTTAATCAGCAACAACTCGCGTTCGATATGTTCGCCGTTAGTAAGGTCTACAACCTTAACGACATCAATTAATCGGTTGAGGTGTTTAACAATTTGCTCTATTTGCTGCTCATCACCTTCTGTCACCAATGTCAAACGCGAAACCGTTTGATCTTCTGTTGGTGCAACTGTTAGCTCTTGAATATTATAACCGCGCGCTGAGAATAAGCCAGCGACACGAGACAAAGCTCCCGATTCGTTTTCCATCAGCATGGAAATGATATGACGCATTACCAAGCTCCCTTATACCAAAATCATTTCATTTTGACCCGCGCCAGCCGGGATCATCGGATACACATTTTCTGTATGATCTGTCTGAATATCCATAAATACTAAACGATCTGTCATCGCAAAAGCTTCTTTCATCTTGCTTTCTAGTTCGGCTGGATCAGTAACCTTCATACCAACATGCCCATAAGACTCAACCAGTTTTACAAAATCTGGTAAAGAATCCATGTAAGACATAGAGTAACGACGATCGTAGAAGAACTCTTGCCATTGGCGTACCATGCCTAAAAAACGATTATTTAAGCAAATAATTTTCACAGGTAAGCCATACTGCAAACAAGTAGAAAGCTCTTGAATATTCATTTGAATACTACCTTCACCTGTTACACAAGCAACCGTCGCATCGGGAAGTGCCATTTTTACGCCCATGGCATAGGGCAAGCCAACCCCCATCGTCCCCAAACCGCCTGAATTAATCCAGCGACGCGGTTTTTCAAAGGGATAGTATTGCGCCGCCCACATCTGGTGCTGACCAACATCAGACGTAACATAAGCATCACCCTGCGTAACACGGTGTAAAGTTTCAATGACGGCCTGAGGTTTAATAACTTTTGTTGACGGTTGATAAGCCATACAGTTAATGGCACGCCACGAATCAATTTGCTTCCACCAGTTAGACAATGCTTCCTGGTTAGGCTTGCGTTTTTCTAAACGCAACATTTCAAGCATATCTTCTAATACTTGAGCGACTGGGCCAACAATTGGCACATCAACCTTAACATTTTTAGAAATAGAAGCGGGATCAATATCTACATGGACGACTTTTGCGGTCGGACAAAACTTTTCAATGTTTCCCGTTACACGATCATCAAAGCGCGCGCCAATGGCAATGAGCACATCGCAGTGGTGCATAGCCATATTTGCTTCATAAGTACCATGCATGCCTAACATGCCAACAGATTGCGCATCTGAAGCTGGGAAAGCACCCAACCCCATTAGTGTTTGCGTGATAGGGTAACCTAAAGCACGGACAAACTCAGTCAGTTGACTAGAAGCATCGCCTAATACGACACCACCACCCGTATAAAACATTGGACGCTCTGCAGACAAAATCAAATCTACCGCTTTGCGAATCTGTCCAGAATGGCCTTTGGTTACGACATTGTATGAGCGAATATCTACCGTTTCTGGATAAACATAATCTGTTTTAGCGTTTTGAACATCTTTAGGGATATCAATAAGCACAGGACCCGGACGACCCGTAGTCGCAATATAAAACGCTTTTTTTAACGTTTGCGCTAACTCAGCTACGTCTCGCACTAAAAAATTATGTTTTACAATAGGGCGACTAATGCCAACCGTATCCACTTCTTGAAACGCATCCAAGCCAATCATACTGGTCGGCACTTGGCCGGTAATCACAATAAGCGGAATCGAATCCATGTAAGCAGTTGCAATGCCAGTAATCGCGTTGGTTGCACCTGGTCCAGAGGTAACAAGAACCAATCCAGGTTTACCCGTCGCACGAGAATACGCATCGGCAGCATGCGTGGCAGCTTGCTCATGCCGCACCAAAATATGTTTAAGCGTCGTTGCTGTGGTATCCAAGGCATCATAAATAGGTAGCACAGCACCACCTGGGTAGCCCCATAGATGTTCAACGCCTTCGTCTTCTAAAAACTTAACGACGATCTGAGCACCAGTCAACTCCACGCGCCTCTCCTTCATCCTTAATGGCAGGGGTAAAACTTGTTATTGTAACACATTAATTAGCCTACAAACCAGCTACCATACAAACATTAATACCCTATCATTCTGGTCAAGTATTGCAAGCAAGTCAAGCTGTTATTAAAAAATTGTGACGATAGTAACGCATCTCTTCGATTGATTCCTGAATATCCGCCAAAGCAGTATGCACTCCCTTCTTTTGCACGCCATTAAAAACGGGGGCATTCCAACGTCGCGCAGCCTCCTTAAAGCTACTAACATCGAGCAAGCGATAGTGCAAATATGCATCCAATTGAGGCATATAACGCTCTATAAACTTGCGATCTTGGCAAATACTATTACCACACAAAGGAGAGGTTTTTGCTGGCACGTACTGTTGAATAAATGCCAAGGTTTGCGCTTCTGCCTGTTCAAGCGAAATCGCACTCTCTTTACAACGCTGAATTAACCCTGACGCACCATGCGTTTTTTGACACCATTCGTCCATTTTTGCTAACGCAGCATCGGACAAATGGATGGCAATAACAGGGCCTTCTGCTACGACATTTAACTGTGCATCTGTGATAACCGTTGCAATTTCCATAATTTGCTCTTCATAGACAGATAATCCTGTCATTTCCAAGTCCATCCAAACTAAATTATCAGCACGCTGCATAACGACTCCTTGACTCTTTAACCATTTGATCTCCTATAATGCACGTTAGAAAACATCATCGAATTAATAGGAGGCGAATATGCTAGATATTAACACGCTACTGGAACAATCGTGTCAACCGATACCAGCAAAAACAAACGCCATGCTAATTCCCACCATTGAAAGTTATTTAAGTGTACTGCCGCACTGGCAGGCATCATTCGACTATAAAAGCATTGAGCGAACAATTACTTTCAAAAACCATTATCAGCTCATAGCTTTTTTAAACGCACTTGCTTACGTTGTACACGAACAAGACCATCACCCCGAAATTTGTTATCAATACAACAAAGTGCACATCAAATTGAGCACACACACAATCAACGGTATCAGTCTAAACGATATGATTATGGCCGCACACATTAACCAACTTCGTTCAGAAGTATGAGTAAACGCCAACTAAGCCAGCATCAACAACAGCGCATAGAACAGCGCCGTGAAGGTGCATTGCATCACAAAACGGCACAACAAGGACTCGTTGTGATGAACTCTGGCAAAAAAGCACTGGTTCGGCTTAAAGATGACACGATTCACCAATGCCATCAACGCGCCAACCTCGCCAACGTTGTCGCTGGTGATAACGTCATGGTGTGGCAAAACGAGCAAGGAGAAAGCGTTATTGAAAGCTTATTACCAAGACGCAGTTTATTGTCTCGTCCAGGCTTTCGCGGCGTTATTAAACCTGTCGCCGCTAACGTCGACCAATTACTTGTGGTCATCGCACCAACACCAGGTATCGATTTAGATTTATTGGATCGCAGTTTATGTTATTGCGAATGGCAAGCACTCGACGCTATTATTATTCTCAACAAAGCCGACCTAATTCACGAAAACTATCGAGATTATTGCAATACACTCGCCGAAACTTATCGCAGCATGGGCTATACGTGGATAGAAACAAGCACTAAAAATCAACAAGGCATGACCGACTTGTTAGCTATCTGCCATAATAAAACGAGCGTTTTTTTAGGTAATTCAGGTGTTGGTAAGTCCTCTCTAACACAAGCATTGGTACCTGATATCACTATTCGAACACAAAGTTTATCCAGTTCGACAGGATTAGGGCAGCACACAACGAACAACGCCACACTTTATGATCTCCCTTTTGGCGGGCAACTTATTGATGCAGCAGGCATTCGCACCTTAGAACTAAGCGAATTCTCCATTGCACAGCCCGATCGTTACTGGCGCGACTTTCAACCATTCCTCGGTCAATGCCGCTTTCACAACTGCACCCATAGTCATGAACCAGGCTGCGCGATACAACTTGCTGTAGCACAAAATAAAATCCCCTTACATCGTCATCAACACTACCTTCGTCTTTTACAAGATACCAATACCCTTAACAAGTCATAATCAGCAAATCACCCATGTAGCCTTATGTTTTTATTAATAATGTATCCCTAAGCAATTGACTTAGACCATATTAAATATTATTAATTCCTTATCTACACTTGACAGCCAGAAATAATTGCTATGTAATTAGCCACAATCGGCGGTAAGCCGTGTTATTTTCGCGACATCCTTACAGGAGTTTACTACATGAAAAAATTAATCGTTGCTGCTGCATTATCTATGCTAGCAATGGGCGCTGCACACGCTGCTGATGAAGCTGCTGGTAAAGCAAAATACGCTTCTTGTGCTGGTTGCCATGGCCAAAATGGTAAAAGCATGTCTCCAGCTTTCCCTACTTTACAAGGTAAAGATGCTGCATACATCGAAGCACAATTGCATGCTTTCAAAGATGGCAAACGCAACAACCCAATGATGTCTCCACAAGCTAAAGGTTTATCTGACGCTGACATGGCAAACATCGCTGCGTTCTTAGCTGCGCAAAAATAATTGCATTCGCTTAATTGCGTAAGAAAGGGAGCTTCGGCTCCCTTTCTTGTTTTTAGTGGTAAACTTGACGCGACAGCCTAAAAACGGTTTAATGTCGTGATAATTTTCGATGGGAGTGTGCGTAATGAAGCTATTTTGGATTCCACTAATCAGTATTGGCTTAACCCTACCAGCTTTCGCTGGGGATAAAGTTGCTGGCGAAACAAAAGCACAAGCTTGTGTTGGCTGCCATGGTGCACAAGGAAAAAGTTTAGTACCCACCTTTCCAAAGCTCGCTGGTCAACACGCAGTTTATATTGAATCAACATTGCGCGACTTTAAAAGCGGCGAAAGAAAAAACCCAATGATGTCTCCGTTTGCTGCTGGTTTATCTGATGCAGACATTGCTGATGTTGCTGCTTATTTTGAAGCACAACAACCTTAAACAGTTCCCTTGCACCTTCATTGCCATCGGTTAGCCGAATGTAAAGCAACACACTAAATGCGTTGCTACATACATAGGCATACTTGACAACATTAACCGCTCATAGTTTAACAGGATAAAACAGAAACCTCCTAAGTTTCGGATCTGCGTTCGAGTCGCGGTGAG
>JAEMQD010000029.1 GCA_022759035.1 Thiotrichales bacterium | reverse complement strand
TTTTTTTCATTGTTGGTTTTGCTCACGGATGAGTTTCACAAAATCTCTTACCCAGGCTTTGCCGCTTTTTGCAGCCTGCGTTATGCCGTACATGGTAATCCAAGTGCCCTGCGCTCCAATTGGCTTTAACAACACAGGAAACTGCGTTGGCAGTTGTTTCAACGCCCAACTGGGCATGGCTGCCACGCCCTTGCCTGCGGCAACTAATTGTAAAATTCCTGCCGCTAAATGATGGGTGCGTGTGCTGCTTGGCTCGATCTTAGCGGGCATGAGTACCCGTCTAAAAATATCCAGTTCCTTGCGTGGACGGGGAAAGTGCAATAAACACACCTCGCTAAAGTCTTCAGCAACCACGTAAGCTTTTGCTGCTAAAGGATGCACTTTAGGCATCACCGCCAGCAGTTGATAATCGAACAAAGCATGCGCCGATAAATGCGCCACTTCGGGCACTTGCGTTGCTAAGACAAAATCGGCGCTATCCCCATCAATTAATCGCTGTGGCGAGGCTTGCTCACCTGTAACCAAATCCATTTCCACCCTTGGCCACAATGGCTGATAAGCCGTCATTGCCGGCATTAACCAGTCGTAACAAATATCGCATTCTAAGGCGACGCGCAGTTGTTGCTGATCAGCTTCCTGCAATTGCGCCAGTTGGCGCTCGGTTTGTGCCACCAAGGGCAACACCTGTGCGGCCAACTGCAATAAGGCGTTACCGGCTGGGGTAAAGCGTGCAGGACGCTTATCGCGGTCGATAAGAGGCATATTCAGGCTGGTTTCTAACTGCTTCACTTGTTTAGAAATGGCAGGCTGACTTAAATGTAATCGCCTTGCCGCTTGCGTTAAGTTGCCTTCACAAGCGGCAATGGTTTGCAGCATCAGCAGTTGTTGTAACTCTATCATAACTTTTAGCTATGCCTTTTATAACAATAATTCAATTTTATTATGATAGCAGTTTCATTATGATCATGCTGTTAATTTCATAAGGATCTCAGTCATGCACAGCCATATTCTCGGTTTTCCGCGCATCGGCGCCATGCGCGAACTTAAGTTTGCCTTAGAAGCCTTCTGGGCAGGCAAACAGTCGGCAGAACACCTTGCCCAAGTTGCTCAAAACATTCGTCTTAGCAATTGGCAAGCGCAACAACAAGCGGGATTGTCATTTATTACGGTAGGCGATTTTGCTTATTACGACCAAATGCTCAACCATAGTCAACTCTTTGGTGCCATTCCTGAGCGTTTTGCCAACATCAGCGACCCTTTGGCACAATACTTTGCCATGGCGCGCGGCACAGATGATGCCCATGCGATGGAAATGACCAAATGGTTCGATACCAACTATCACTATTTAGTGCCCGAGCTAGATGCACACACGCAATTTAACCTAGACACCCATGCGCCGCTTTTTGCGCAAATTGATGAAGCCAAAGCGCTGAATCATCCTATTAAAGTGGCGATTATTGGTCCTTTAACTTATTTGTGGCTAAGCAAGGAGAAAAGCGCTGGTTTTAACCGATTATCCTTACTCGATGACCTAGTATATGCTTACAGTCAGCTACTGGTTAAGCTCAAAGCGAAAGGCATTGACTGGGTACAAATCGATGAACCTGCCTTGGTGCTAGATTTACCTAGCGAGTGGAAGCAAGCCTATCAAGGCGCTTATTTTACCCTGAATCAATCGGGCGTTAAGTTGTTGCTGACTACCTACTTTGGTGGCTTAGAAGATAACTTCCGCACGGCGGCAGAATTAGCGGTCGCTGGCGTACACGTTGATGTGACCCGTGGCAGCATCAAAGAAGCGGTACAATTTGCCGATTGGCTCACAGGAAGCAAAGTGTTATCGGTTGGCATTGTCGATGGTCGCAATGTTTGGATTAACGATTTAACAGCCAGCTTGGCACAGTTACGTCCTTTGCACGAAAAACTGGGCAATCGTTTATGGGTCAGCGCCTCTTGCTCTTTACAACATGTCCCGGTCAGTCTCGCATCAGAAACCGCCTTACCTAAGGAAGTTGCTAACTGGCTTGCCTTTGCTAAGGAAAAACTCATCGAAATTCGCAGCCTACAAGTTGCCTTAGAAAGTGGTGATGAAGCGGTTTCTCATAGCTTATCTGAGAATGCTGCGAGAATAGACTCGCGTCGCTTATCGCCGCACACAACGAACCCAGTCGTGCGCGAACGCTTAAAACAACTCAATGTGCCAGGAATTGATGCACGCCATAGCCATTTTGAAACGCGTAAACGCCTGCAACAAGAACGCTTTCACCTGCCCTTGTTACCGACAACGACTATCGGCTCTTTTCCACAAACCCCTGAAATTCGTGCCGCCCGTGCCGCTTTTAAGCAAGGTAAATTGTCCGCAGCCGATTATGAAGCAGCCATGAAGGCGGAAATTGCCCTAGTGGTACGTGAACAAGAGTCCTTGGGCATCGATGTGCTGGTGCATGGCGAGCCAGAACGCAATGATATGGTGGAATATTTTGGTGAACAGCTCGAAGGTTACTGTTTCAGCCAATTTGGCTGGGTACAGTCTTACGGCTCGCGCTGTGTCAAACCGCCCATTATTTTTGGTGATGTTTCTCGTGCCAAACCGATGACCGTTGCATGGAGTGTTTATGCGCAAAGTCTCACCAAAAAACCTATGAAAGGCATGCTAACAGGGCCTGTAACCATGTTACAGTGGGCATTTGTGCGCGATGATCAACCCCGTGAGCTTACCGCCATGCAAATTGCCTTTGCCCTACGCGATGAGGTCATCGATTTAGCCAATGCTGGCATTGGTATCATTCAAATTGATGAACCTGCCATTCGTGAAGGCTTACCTTTACGCAAAAAAGACTGGCAAGCCTACTTAACTTGGGCAACCAAGGCATTTAGAATCAATGCCAGTGGCGTTGAAGACTGGGTACAAATTCATACCCATATGTGCTACAGCGAGTTTAACGACATTTTGCCCGAAATTGCCAGCATGGATGCCGATGTCATTACAATCGAAACCTCACGCTCCGACATGGAACTACTGCGCGGCTTTGGTGAGTTTGCTTACCCTAACGATATTGGCCCTGGGGTCTATGACATTCACTCGCCTCGGGTGCCACCAGTCACCGAAATGCTGAACTTACTGGAAAAAGCCTTAACAGTTTTCCCGATTGATAAACTCTGGGTGAATCCCGATTGTGGTCTAAAAACGCGCAAATGGCCAGAAACCAAGGCAGCCTTAGCCAATATGGTACTCGCAACACAGCAGTTACGCGAAAAGTATGCCATCGATAGCCCAGACGACAGCACAAGCTGTTGTGGTCACCAGCACCACTGAGCCAACGCAAAAAGCCCCAACCATTGGGGCTTTTTGTTACAATGTCGTTATTCATTTTTAGGTGTTTGCTAATGACATTTCGTATTTTTGTGTTATTCATCTTATCACTGGCGAGCTTATCGGTTTTTGCCGACTGCCCCCGCATCATTAGCCAGTCGCCTTACATTACCCATCAGCTTGATTACCTAGGCTTAAAGCAGTGCATTGTGGGGGCAAGCCGTTACGATAGCGTGCTAAAAACGACGGATACAGGCGGCATTATCGACCCCGACATTGCCAGCATTACCGCCTTAAAACCCGATTTATTCATTACCTCGGTATGGACACCTGAGGACACCTTTGCAACCATCAAACAAAGCGTTCCAAACAGTTTACGCCTAGCCAGCTTTCAAGGTATGGCACAAATTAGTGACAATCTTGTTGCCATTGCCAAGGCCAGCAATCAAATAGAGGCTGAACAGAAAGCCCGTGATTTTGCGCCCGCCTGGCAAAGTAAAATCAAACAAGTGCAGGGTAATGGCAAAAAAATTCTTCTCCTTTCTAGTTGTACAGGTCAACCTTATTCCTTTGGCAATAAAACTTGGTTAGCAGAACTCTTCACCGCCGCTGGCTTTGCCTTGGTTGACGACACCCAAGGCGTGCGCCACCTGTCAAAAGACAGAACCGCCGCCGAAACCCAAGCACTGATTGAATCACTCAAACCCGATTTAATTTTTGTTTTCACTCGTCAAGTGGCAGATGCCTGCGCCTTGGTTGAACTGCCTAAAATCAGCCAACTGGTGGTGCTCGATGGCGATAAGTTTTTACACCCTGCCCCCGTACTCCTTGAAGGCATTGATCAACTCATTGCCATGCAAGGGATGTGGCAATAACGACATTCATAAAGGCTATGTTTTGAACATCAACCCAGAAAACCATGCCAAGCGCATGCAAAAACACAAATCAATCGTCGATGCGGGCATGGCGCGCGCCACCGACGAAAAAGGCTTAATTTTAGTGATGACGGGTGATGGCAAAGGCAAGTCTTCGTCTGGCTTTGGTATGGTTGCACGAGCCTTAGGGCATGGCATGAAAGTGGCTGTGGTACAATTCATTAAAGGCAGCTATAGCACGGGTGAAGAAGCCTTTTTTCGCCGTTTTCCTGAAGAAGTGAGTTACCATGTCATGGGTGATGGCTTTACTTGGGAAACGCAGAATATTGAAAAAGACATCGCCAGTGCGCAAAAAGCATGGGAACAAGTGAAACTGTTTTTGGCCGATGATAGCTACGATATGATTTTGCTCGATGAGCTGAATATTGTGTTACGTATGCGTTATTTGGATACCGAACAGGTGCTTGCCGACTTGGCTACGCGCCCCCATATGCAACACGTGATTATTACAGGTCGTGGTGCACCACAGGCATTAATTGATGTTGCTGATACGGTCAGCGAAGTTAAAGAAATTAAACATGCCTATAAAGCAGGTATTAAAGCCCAACACGGCATTGAGCTGTAACAACTGATACGCATCAATTGCGTTACTTTAATTCGTTAGGAGACAAAAACATGCCAACCTTATCCATTCGTAACCAAGTGTTATTAGGTGCTTTGTTGATGCTATTATTAGCCACCACCCGTGGTCATGGTGTAATGACGTTGGATATTATTCCCGTTTCGACCATGGGCTTATTCTTTTTATTGGGTGTTTATTTCCGTCAAGTATGGGTGCTCACCCTAGCCTTTGTGCTGGTTTGGAGCATGGACATCACGGGGTTAACTTGGTCGGGCAATACCGATTTTTGCTTAAGTAACAGCTATTTATTCTTGTTGTTATCTTATGCGACTTATTGGGCGGGTGGTCAACTCTTTGCACGCTTGTATGCAGGTGAAAACCTCAAGACGTTAGCGACACTTGCCATTATTGCCCCAGTTTCAGGGGCATTGGGTTACCTATTATCAGCGTCAAGCTTTCATTATCTTTCGGGTAAGTTTGAACCTAACTTTTCTGCCATGTTTAGCGATTATTTAGCGCGTTTACCTGGGCATTTGGAAGGACTTGGCGTGTATTTGGTCATTGCGGCTGTTGCCCATTTGGCATTGGGCACTTGGGCGAAACGTCAAGAAAAGTTACAACATGCCTAAGCCTACTCAGGCGCTGTTCATTGCTGCGCCTGCTTCTGGGCAAGGGAAAACCACCATCACTGCAGGCTTAGCCTATTACTATCGTCAGCAAGGTAAACGGGTAAGGGTATTCAAAACAGGACCCGACTTTATCGACCCCATGCTACACCAGTTAGCGTCTGGACACCCCGTCTATCAGCTCGATTTATGGATGGGGGGCGAGGCACATTGCCGTCAGCTTTTAGCCGATGCCGCACAAGATGCAGATATCATCTTGATTGAAGGGGTGATGGGCTTGTTTGATGGTGCCCCCTCTTCGGCCGATTTGGCGCGCTTATTAGGCGTACCCATTTTGGTGGTTATTGATGCCTCGTCGATGGCGCAAACTTTCGGTGCTTTGGCGCATGGCTTGGCAACCTATCAAGACGATTTGCCTTTTTTTGGCATTTTGGCGAATCGTGTCGGCAGTGATATTCATGCCGATATGATTCGTGATAGCGTGCGCGTCGATACGCCTTTAGTGGGCATCATTAAACGCGATGTCGCCGCTAACCTACCCGAACGTCATTTAGGCTTAGTGCAAGCAACAGAAATTGACGATATTGAACAGCGTATCGCTGCAATGAGCAACCAAATTCAACTGACGGCATTAAGCGATTTTGATCAATTACCTAAGGTTAATTTTCAAAATACGCCAGCATCTTCGATAGCAAAACAGCTACAAGGAAAAACCATCGCCATTGCCAAAGATGCCGCCTTTTCGTTTCTTTATCAAGCTAATATCGACTGTTTACAGCAGCTAGGCGCAACCCTTTGCTACTTTTCCCCACTGGCTGACGACCCATTGCCCAGTTGCGACGCTGTCTATTTGCCTGGCGGTTATCCCGAGCTTTACTTAAACACACTTGCAGCAGCGAGCAACACACAACAAACCCTCAGTACCCATGTTGCCCTAGGCAAACCGTTACTCGCAGAGTGTGGTGGCATGTTGGCATTATTAGCAAAACTCACCGATAAACATGGTAAAACCGCGAGCATGTGGGCGCTTTTACCAGGTGAAGCGATTATGCAACCGCGGTTTGTTGCTTTAGGTATGCAATCTGTCGATTTGGGTGATGGCGCATTACGTGGCCACACCTTTCATTACAGTAAACTCAACACCTCGCTTTCTCCAATTGCTAAAGGAAGTAATCCACATGGAAAAGGGGTAAGCGAAGCGGTATATCAACTGGGTAGCATCACCGCTAGCTATATACATAGCTATTTCCCCAGCAACCCAACGGCTGTCGCTAAATTATTCAGTTAATCACTCGGCGCTATTGATCTCGCCCTATTCTACGTATTTTACGTTACGCTAGGCATGCGACATATTCTCACATGCAGCAGTTAACACACCCGATAAGCAATACTGATCGTTCCGGATGACAATCACTTCATCAGATTATTATTCGTTTTTAGCAGCATTTGTGGCATGATAATCCACAGTTACTTGGAGAATAATTGGCATGCGCACAAAACTGGTTGGTCTTATTGCCATCAGCTTACTAATTACCGCCTGTGGCCGCACCATCATCTTTAAAGATGGGCAAGTTGCCGACACCAAACAATACAACGCCGACTACAACAAATGTGTACAAGAAGCGCAACCCATTTATCCAACACAACTTATTAACCACCCCTACTGGGTCAGCATTCCCGTTTACGGCCATAGAATGCGTGATGGACGTGACGAACCCTTTGTCAGCCACTATGATTCTCGTCTCGCTTTCGAAACAATCGACGCTAACGAGAATGCAAGACAAGCTTATATTGCTCGCTGCATCAGTTCTAAAGGATACAGCAACCGCTATTTATCCAAAGACGAACTAGAAGCCGCAGGCTTAGCAGAATAATATGGTCACACAACTCACCATTACCAACCCTACAGAAACCAATCTTTCTGAAGCACAAAAAAAGTTTAACGCCACATTAGCGGAACTGCAAAAGCAACAACAAGCGCTGATTGTATGGCAGCAAACACACGAACATTGTCAAAACGAAACAATGGCAAAGTACGAACCGCTTTGGCGCGACTATACTGCAGAACGCATTAAACTTGCTTTGGTACTAGACGACCACCTAACACATCATAAATTTAACAAACAACAAGTAAACAAGCTTAACGAGTGCTTAATACAGTTATGCCAAACATTAATAACGCAAAGCGATGACCCTGAACTTGCTGCATTACACGCTCGTTATTGTTCAACAAACACGTCATCTGCTGCAGAATGGGACGTAATGCGCGCGCAAATGGACGAATTATTCGGAACGGACAACCATAATGCCGATAACTTTGCCGATGACTTTATGACAAAGCAACAGCATAACAAACAAGAGAAAACCAAAAAGGCCGCTAAGCAATCAACGAAACTCGCTGAAGAAACAAATAGCGCCTTGCAATCTTTACAACAAATTTATCGTCAACTCGTTGCGAGTTTACATCCAGATCGAGAACCAGATGCTCATGAACGCGAACGCAAAACCCAGCTCATGCAAACAGTGACTGTTGCTTATGAGCAAAAAGACTTGTTCAAGCTACTCGAACTGCAACTCGCAGAAAGCACAAACCGACCCGACATGACCACTGTTGCCGATGCGCAATTGAAAAACTATACGCAATTACTAACCCAGCAAATTAAGCAATGCAAGGCCGAAGTAAATGATATTCAAATGCGATACAAAGCCATGCTCGGCATCGCCGCTTATCATCAACTGACACCAAAACGGTTAACGCAATTACTAAAAGAAGACACCCGTCAGCTAACTGCGCAACTAAAACAAACGCGTTCTGACCGTCAAGCATTTGAACGTGATGTTGAATACCTAAAAACATGGCTGAAGTACATCGATATTCAGCCCGAATATTAAAACATCAGCTAGGACATGTTTTATAATGGTGGGATACGATGATCCTAGGTCAAAAACATGCTCGCTTTCGCCCAAGACTATAATGAACTTCTAACGCACATTATTACTGACTTTTATGACCATCTGGTTCAAGATAAAAGCGCAAACAAAATCTTGTCTGCCTTATCCCCCACAGAGCAGCAACATCTTAAGGCAAGACAAGCACAACCTTGGAACAAACGCTTAGATACAGAACTGCCACTTTATCCCGATAGCGCCGCACTACATGAAGAAATGCACCGTTTATTTAACGAACGGCATAATGACGAAGCACGCAGCATTGGGTTTGAATTGATCACTAGCTACCTTCAAAACCAACGCCTAATCTAATGCCTGTACTGATTGTTACCTTAGCACTACTGTTCGATAGATTATTGGGTGAGCTGCCTAACCGCTTACATCCGCTCGTGTGGTTTGGCGCGGCGGCTCATGGGTTAGAAAAACGGCTCAATCGCTCAACCACACAGGCGTGGAAAAAATTTGTACTCGGCACGCTTTCACTCTTGTTGTTAGTCACGCCTCCCTTAGTGGTATTGATTACCTTGCTCTTTGTGTTGCCGCTCTGGGCTAATATTGCGCTACAAATTACCGTGGTATATTTTTGTTTAGGTTGGCAAAGCTTACGCAAGCATGTGTTAGCCATTGTAGAACCATTGCAACAAGATCAACTGCCACAAGCACGAACGGCTTTAGCAATGATTGTTAGTCGAGATACCGCGCAACTAAGCACGCGAGCCATTGCCCGTGCAACAATAGAATCATTACTCGAAAATGGCAACGATGCTATTTTTGCCACCCTGTTTTGGTTTGCCCTTCTCGGCGCGCCTGGCGCATTAGCACATCGACTGATTAATACACTCGATGGCATGTGGGGTTACCGTAATGCGCGCTATGAATACTTTGGCAAAGCTGCTGCACGACTAGACGATATATTTAATTATGTCCCCGCAAGGTTAACAGCACTCAGTTATGCCTTGGCTAGTTCATCACCTAAAAAAGCGCTTGCTTGTTGGTGGCGACAAGCAGCCAAGCACGATAGCCCCAATGCAGGTGTGGTGATGGCTGCGGGTGCAGGTGCTTTATCGGTTCGCTTAGGGGGTAGTGCATGCTACCACGGCATTAATGAACAACGTCCTACATTCGGCATCGGCAATGCGCCGAGTACACAACACATTCACGAAGCATTGCGCCTAATTACCAAAAGTATTGTGATATGGCTTATTGTCTTGGCGGCATTATGGCAATGATGCATCACGGTGGGCAAATACAAGCAGCCTGTATGCACTATGGTGGACAGCCAGCAGACTGGCTAGACCTTTCAACAGGCATTGCACCTTGGTGTTATCCATTACCCAGCGTGCCAGAAAGCATTTGGCAGCGACTACCAGAAACCGATGATGGTTTAATTGACATTGCCAGTCATCACTACCAAGTCGCATCAAACCAGTGCCTCGCCGTTTCTGGCAGTCAATGGGCCATTGAAATGATTCCTACGCTGTACTCGCCTGGCCTTCGTGTCGCAATGTTAGCGCACGGCTATAGCGAACATCCTGCTGCTTGGCAACGTGCGGGGCATAGCGTGTTATTGTTCGACGATTTAGCCGCGCTTTGTGCAAACGCAGCCTTTTGCGATGCTGCCGTTATCATTCAACCACATAACCCGTTGGGATACATCGCAACACAAGCCCAGTTGACTCAACTTAAAGCCGAATTACAACAAGGCATTGTGGTATTAGATGAGGCATTTGGCGAACAACAAACCTACCCCACGCTCTCACTTAGCGCCAACACATGGCGACTACGTTCTGTTGGCAAATTTTTTGGCCTAGCAGGAATACGCTTGGGCTTTGTGTTGGCACTCGAAACACATATTCAAGCGTTAAACCAATTGCAATCGCCTTGGAGCGTGAGCAACTTAGCACGTTGGGCAGGCAAACACGCTTTGGCCGATATGACTTGGCAAGCACAACAACAGCAAAAACTGACCGAACAAAGCGCACGCTTGTGTAACCTACTATCCCGCCATCAGCTAAGCATTGTTGGCGCAACGTCGTTGTTTGCTACCATACAGCACAATCAAAGCGCCGATTATTACCATAGCGCTTGTACTAACCATATTTTATTGCGCCATTTTCCGGCATTTCAGGGCTTGCGCTTCGGCCTGCCAAAAACCGAAGGCGACTGGTATCGTTTAGAAAAATGGCTTATTAGGGTAACATCGACATGAGTTATCCTATTCCACAAGCGCCAGCGCAAGCCGAAATTGAAATTAAAAAGAGTCGTTTTATTGGCTTAGCCAAGCATATTGCCAGTCGAGAAGCGGGAATGCAGTGGTTAGCAGAAGTGAAAGCCACTTATCCAGATGCGCGCCATCATTGCTGGGCTTACCTACTTGGCAACCCTACCTGTGCCACCAATGCTGGTATGGGTGATGACGGCGAACCGTCTGGCACCGCAGGCAAACCCATTTTAAATGTACTGCAACACAAAGGCATTGGCGATATTATGCTGATTGTGGTGCGCTATTTTGGTGGCATTAAGCTCGGTGCAGGTGGGCTCACCCGCGCCTATGGTCAAGCCGCACAAGCGGTGATGAGCATCTTGCCGATTCAAACCTTTATCCCAATGAAAAACTTGGTTATCCGTTGTGATTATGCACAAGAACAATCCGTTCGCCATTGGGTCGCGCTTGCTCAAGGCAGTGTGTTAACTGTGGACTATCAAGCACCCTTATCAATGCTCGTCAGCATTCCTGAAACTGAACTCAACGCATTAACACAACACCTACAAGCCTTAGCTAACCTCTGCTGGAAGGAGACATAACCCATGCCCGCGCTCATGATCCAAGGTTGCACCTCTGATGCGGGTAAAAGTACGCTTGTTGCAGCACTTTGCAGATTACTTCATCGACAAGGTTATTCGGTTGCGCCTTTTAAGCCACAAAACATGGCCTTATCGGCTGCCGTTACCGTCGATGGTGGCGAAATTGGTCGTGCTCAAGCCACGCAAGCGCTCGCTTGTGGGTTAGCACCGCATAGCGATATGAACCCTGTGCTATTAAAGCCCACTTCCGAGCGCAAAGCACAAGTCATTATTCGCGGAAAATCAATCGGTCATTTGGATGCTTTGGACTATCACGACTATAAAAGCACCGCCAAAACGGCGGTATTAGACGCGTGGCACAGTCTCACTAGCCAATACGATATTTGCTTAGTCGAAGGTGCTGGCAGTCCTGCCGAAATTAACCTACGTGAAAACGACATTGCCAATATGGGCTTTGCTGAAGCGGTAGATATTCCTGTCATTTTAATTGCCGACATCGACCGAGGTGGTGTTTTTGCGCATATTATCGGCACGCTCGCCTGCCTATCGGAAAGTGAGCAAGCGCGTATTAAAGGCTTTGTCATTAACCGTTTTCGTGGCGATGTATCGCTATTACAATCGGGACTAGACTGGTTAGAAGCGAAAACAGGCAAACCCGTGCTGGGGGTGCTACCTTATCTACACGATCTAAAGCTCGATGAAGAAGACGCTGTGCGCCGACCCAACCAACCACAAACTGCACAATTAAAAATCCGTATTCTGCGCTTAGCGCATATTAGCAATCATAGCGACTTCACCCCCCTACTCAACGATTCGCGGTTAGATGTCGATTATCTCCCTTTAGATGCCACCGCAGTAAATGCTGATGTGCTCATCATTCCTGGCAGCAAAGCGGTAATGAATGACTTAACGCAGCTGAATGAACACGACTGGCGCAATAAATTGTTACGGCATTTGCGCTATGGCGGCAAAGTGCTCGCCATTTGCGGTGGCTTTCAAATGCTCGGTCGCCAATTACTCGACCCTAAAAAAATAGAAGGCGATCGCCCAACCATGGCAGGATTAGCTGTGTTCGACTTTACTACCCGCTGGCAAAGCGACAAAATCTTACAACAACGCACTGGTAAACTCTGGACAGGAGAAAGCATCACAGGCTACGAAATGCACCAAGGCATTAGTAGCGGCAACGGATTAACCCAAAACCCTTTCGCCAGGTTTAATGATGGCAGCACCGATGGCGCGATCAGCGACGATGGCAAAATCATCGGCACTTACCTACACGGTTTGTTCGATCATCCCGAAGCTTACCGCGCACTACTCGGCTGGATGGGCTTAAATGATGA
>JAEMQD010000036.1 GCA_022759035.1 Thiotrichales bacterium | reverse complement strand
CCCTCAAAGGACAACTTGGTGATACCATGTTTGCCTTACTCTGTGCAGCAGGTCATAACCTACGCCTGATCCTCAACTTTCTGAGGAATTTTTGGCACTATTTTCTGGCAATGCTATGTTTCACATCAAAACCATATTTCAGTGCTTAAAAGTCATAAAAATGGGTGTGTGAAAAAGTGGTGTTGTTCAGGAGCGACTAAATAGCCTTCTTTTGCTTATTTCTTTTCTTTCTTGATAACGAGTTTCTGTATCGCCTTTGCTATAATTACGCTATTCGTTATTAAGGAAAATTTATGTTAGATGTGAAACGCTTTCGCGCCGATTTAGCTGGCGTTGCTCAGGGCTTGGCAAAACGCCATGTCGTGTTAGATGTACAAACTTTTGCTGCTTTAGAAGAACAACGTAAATCGTTGCAAAAAGTCTTACAAGAAGCGCAATCTGAGCGCAACAGTAAATCGAAAGCGATTGGTATGGCAAAAGCTAAAGGTGAAGATATTGCCCCCTTGTTGGCAGATGTTGAGCATTTAGGTGAACAGATGAAGACAGCCGAAGCTGCTTTTGCTGAAGTAGATGCCAAAATAACTGAATTGTTGCTTGCCATTCCTAATATTCCGCATGATAGTGTCCCAGCTGGCAAAGGCGAGGAAGATAACGTAGAAGTGAGTCGTTGGGGGACGCCACGTCAGTTCGAAGGTGACATTCAGGATCATGTCGCCCTAGCGGAGACAAGAGGTTGGCTGAATAATGAAGAGGCCACTAAAGTAACTGGTGCGCGCTTTTCTGTTATGAAAGGCGCAGGTGCACGTTTGCATCGCGCGTTAATTCAGTTTATGTTGGATCAGCATACGTTGCATCATGGCTATACCGAAACTTATGTGCCTTATCTTGTTAATGCCGACTCAATGCGTGGTACAGGGCAACTTCCTAAGTTTGAAGAAGACTTGTTTAAAATTACCATGGGCGAAGGCGATAGT
Source organism: Thiotrichales bacterium (assembly GCA_022759035.1). GTDB lineage: Bacteria > Pseudomonadota > Gammaproteobacteria > Thiomicrospirales > Thiomicrospiraceae. The sequence goes on along the minus strand of JAEMQD010000036.1, from coordinate 11,685 downwards.
CGTCAATTTTATCTGATCCCAACGGCTGAAGTCCCTGTAACGAATTTGCTGCGTGATGAAATTGTTAATGAAACGGATTTGCCGATTCGTTATACAGCACACACGCCGTGTTTTCGTTCCGAAGCAGGTTCGGCCGGACGAGATACGAGAGGGTTAATTCGTCAGCACCAGTTTGAAAAAGTTGAAATGGTGCAATTTGCGCATCCTGAAGCTTCTTATTCAGCACTAGAAGAACTGACAGGACATGCAGAAAAAATTTTACAGCTATTAGAGTTGCCTTATCGCAAAATGCTACTATGTGCTGGCGATATGGGATTTTCTGCAGCTAAAACCTATGATCTAGAAGTGTGGTTGCCTGCGCAAGATAAGTATCGTGAGATTTCATCTTGCTCAAACTTTGAAGACTTTCAAGCGCGCCGGTTACAAGCACGATTTAAAACGAAAGAAGGTAAGCCACAGTTATTACATACGTTGAATGGTTCTGGTTTAGCAGTTGGTCGTACATGGGTTGCTTTGGTTGAAAATGGACAACAAGCGAATGGAAAGATTTATATTCCTGTTGCCTTGCGCCCTTATTTAGGTGGTGTTGCTGAGTTGTAATGCGTCACGAAGTTGTTACTTCTGTTACCTTTCAGTGCCTACTGTACTTTTTACTATGTCTACTAAGAAGAATTGAAAAATAAAATGAAAACACGTTTTGCACCATCGCCTACAGGCTACATCCATATGGGAAATGCGCGTACCGCTTTGTTTAGTTATCTCGCAGCACAAGCACAGGGTGGTGACTTTGTTTTGCGTATTGAAGATACCGATGCGGAGCGTTCTCGCGAGGAATATGTGGATGCATTACGTGAAGATTTGTTGTGGTTAGGGTTGCCTTGGCAAGAAGGCCCCGATGCGGATAAGGGTAACGGACCTTACTGGCAATCGCAACGTGACGCCATTTATGCTCAGTATTATCAAAAACTGCAAGAAATGGGTATGGTTTACCCCTGTTTTTGCACGCCTGTTGAGCTAGAGCTGATGCGCAAAATGCAGGCTCAAGCTGGCTTGCCACCACGTTATGATGGTCGTCATGCAAATTTAACACCAGAGCAAGTTGCGGAACGCAAAGCAGAAGGGCAACCCTTTACACTACGTTTCCGTGTGCCAAAGGGTGAGGAAGTGGTGTTTGATGATATGGTAAAAGGCAAACAACGCTTCAAAACGGATGACATTGGTGATTTTATTATCGCTCGTGGAGACGGTTCGCCAGCGTTCTTTTTTTGTAATGCGATTGATGATGCATTAATGGGTATCACGCATGTGTTGCGTGGTGAAGATCATTTGACCAACACACCGCGTCAAATTTTGATGTTGAAAGCATTAGGATTGAATGTACCGAATTATGGTCACATGAATCTTATTTTGGGAACGGATGGGGCGCCACTTTCAAAACGAAACGGCAGTCGTAATATTCGCCAAATGCAAGCAGAAGGATTCCGTCCTGATGCCGTGCTTAACTATATGGCACGATTAGGACATTATTATGAAAACCCAGCGTATATGTCACCAACAGAATTGGGCGCGGCTTTTAAGATAGAAAACTGTGGTTCTGCACCAGCGCGATTTGATGAGGCGCAACTGCATTATTGGCAAAAAGAGGCCGTAATGCGTATGGACGATGCTGCATGGTGGGACTGGATTGGCGAAGAGGCGCGTCAAATGGTGCCAGTCGATAAACAAGCATTATTTATTGAAACCATTCGTCCGAATACTGTGTTTCCTCAAGATGCGCTCACTTGGGCAACTATTTTATTTACGCCGTTAACTTTATCTGCAGAAGCGGAAGAGGTTGTTGCCGCGACAGGAGATGCCTTTTTAACGGCAGTCGAAACCAGTGTCGATTTAAGTTATTCCGATATGGTTGAGGCTGTTAAGTTAGCCAGTGGTGCTAAAGGTAAAGGGTTATTTATGCCGTTGCGTTTATTGATGAGTGGTCGCCATGACGGACCAGAGATGGCAAAAATGTGGCAACTTATTGGTCGTGAAGGTATTTTGGCGCGCTTAGGTCAAGTGATGTCGGTGAAGGCGGGTTAATTATAATGGCGATTCAAATTTATAATTCGCAGAGCAAACAAAAAGAAGTTTTTAAGCCGATTCATGCGCCTAAGGTTGGCATGTACGTGTGTGGCATTACTGTTTATGATTACTGCCATATTGGGCATGCACGGGTTATGGTTTGTTTTGATGTGATTGTACGGCATTTACGTGCTCGTGGCTATGATGTTAATTATGTAAGAAATATTACTGATATTGACGATAAAATTATCGCTCGTGCGATTGAAAATGGTGAAAGCACACAAGCCTTAACAGAACGCTTTATTAAAGCAATGCATGAAGATGAAGATGCCTTGCAGGTATTGCGCCCAAACGTTGAACCTAAAGCGACTGATTACATTCACCAGATTACCGACATGGTTCAAACCCTTGTTGAAAAAGGCTATGCCTATCCAGCTGCCAATGGTGATGTTTATTTTCGTGTTGAAAAATTTGCCGATTATGGCAAGTTGTCTGGTAAAAAAATTGAAGATTTACAATCGGGTGCACGCGTTGATGTCAATGAACAAAAAGAAAGTCCGTTAGACTTTGTATTGTGGAAAGCTTCTAAGCCGAGCGAACCACATTGGCATTCTCCTTGGGGAGAAGGACGACCAGGTTGGCATATCGAATGTTCCGCTATGTCAAAGCACACCATTGGTGAGCATCTTGATATTCATGGCGGTGGGCATGACCTACAGTTTCCGCATCATGAAAATGAAATTGCCCAAAGCGAATGTGCACATGGACACACCTACGTTAACACGTGGATGCATGTCGGTTTTGTGAACGTTGATAACGAAAAAATGTCTAAATCTTTGGGTAATTTTTTTACCATTCGCGATGTCTTAAAAAAATATCCAGCTGAAGTAATTCGCTTCTTTTTATTGTCCAGTCATTACCGTAATCCACTTAATTACACGACTGAAAATTTGGATAATGCACGTGCTGCGTTGCGACGTTTGTATGGTGCCTTAGAAGGGGTGCAACAATTGCCGCCTTCAGCGTCGTTGGTTGCGCAATGGACAGATGCCTATAATGCGGCTATGGATGACGATTTTAATACGCCGCAAGCTTTTGCCGTATTATTTGATTTAGTTACCGAACTCAACAAGGCTAAAGCTGCTAAAGATGTCAATAGCATGGGACAGCTTGCGCAGTTACTTGTTTCATTGGCGAATCAATTGGGTCTGTTAACCAGCGAACCGAGCACTTTTTTGCAGTTGGGTTCAGGAAGTAGTGATTTAAGTGAAGCAGATATCCAAGCAAAAATTGATGCGCGTATCGCAGCAAAGCAAGCAAAAGATTTTGCGCGTGCTGATGCTATTCGCAATGAATTAAAAGATGAAGGTATCGAAATTTTAGATACGCCACAAGGAACTACCTGGCGTCGGGTGTAACCATTAATATAGGGGCAACGCTAAAAACCAGCGGAGCGAGGTTTTTAGCGTTCCCGTAGCGACTGAGCAAGTTGAATGAAATACAATTACATCGGTAAAACAGGGCTAAGGGTTTCGAGTATCTGTATGGCAATCGTCGCAGCTTAGATGAAATTGCGTTGGTTTGCCAAAAAGAGTAAATCGGTCTATTGCCTTAGTCGCCATTGTGCGATGCGCTTAATCAAGAGATACTTTACTCATTGGGTTAATTTATACGTAAGTTATCACTATTAAAATAAATAAGTTTACGTTAATATGTACGTAGCAAATAGTGGACTGTACGTTGATCGTGCAAGTGTCGCTCCTGCTATTCTGAGTTTGTTTTGAAACCTTAGTATACGTGGGTATTTAGCGGTGTTTCGTAATTCATTTTTCGTGTTAGGTTTTTACCTGCTCATGCTCAATATTATTGGCATGTTTGATACTATCCGCAGTAATAGCTTGTCTAAAGAAACAGCGACATATTTTGTGGATGATTTGCGTTTAAGTGAATCAGAATTTTATGCGCAGCTTGAACAGCTCGATCCAAGCAATCGACCAGAATATGTGACAAAATTAAGTAAACTTGTCAGCGAGAGTGTGTTGCATTATTGGCAACCAGAACATAGCGCTGAATACAACATTAGACTTCCTTGGTCTGAAAACTTTATTTTGCGCGCTTTATCCTACGTCGATCCTAAATTTTTTGCTATGTATGAGTTTCAAGACCATCATAGAGCATTAGCTCGGGGCGTTGGTTTGTGCTCACAACATGCCATTATTACCGCAGGTTTTCTTGCAGAGAAAGGGATTCCTGCCAAGCTTATCGAATTGCAAGGTCACGTGATTTTAACGGCAGAAGTCGACGAAGGGCAGTGGTGGTTAGTTGATCCAGACTATGGCGTTGTTGTTCCTTTCTCTTTAGCAGATGCAGAAGAGCACGCAAAAGATGCAGCGGCTGTATATGAAGCTGCAGGGTTTAGTGATTACGATGTCGATAAGGTTGAAGACTTCTTCAAAACAAAAGATAACGTTGTTTACGATGGCGGTGCAGAAACTTACCAACCAAAATTGTGGTTCATTGAAATGGTAAGCTATTGGCTGAAATGGCTCATTCCCACGTTGTTGATGTTGCCTGTTCTTTTTGCGCGTGATCGTCGTCTATTTGGTTGGTTAGCGCAGTTGTACGTATTTGCACGTCGTTTGCACGCCCCGACATTAATTAAACAAGTAACCAGCAGAATTCGAGATTGATCATCCAGCGTGACTCGCTGTTGTTTTTTTAAAAATCGGCTTCATTTTTAAATTGCATTGCTTCGCCCGTTTGTGGATGGGTAAAAGCAAGCATTTCTGCATGCAGACACATTCTGTGATATTCAGCATGATTTGGGTGGTAGAGCATATCGCCTACCATCGGGCAGCCCATCATCAACATGTGTACACGTAACTGGTGCGAACGTCCTGTATGTGGGAAGAGTCGCACGAGGGTTGTTTTTTCTGTTGTTGAAAGCACTTGCCATCCTGTTTGCGCATGTTTTCCATAAATAAAGTCTACCTTATGGACAGGGCGGTTATGCCAATCTAACGCTAAAGGTAAATCAATTGCTCCCTGTGGTGTGGGTAAATGTCCTTGGACGCGCGCAATATAGGTCTTATCAACCAAGCGTTGCTCAAACTGCTTTGACAAGCGACGGTGTGATTCAGCATGCATGGCTAGCACCATAATGCCTGAGGTGTCGCAATCTAAGCGATGAACAATGCGCGCACCAGGATAGTCTGTTTGTAAGCGTGCTACAAGACAGTCCTGTTTGTGTTCGCCACGCCCAGGAACGCTAAGAAGCTGAGGGGGTTTATTAACGACGATTAAGTCGTTATCTGCGTATAAAATCGTTATTTCGTTATTCATTGCAAAAGTATAGCTTTTTTTGTCCAGTAGGGCGAATGAACAAGGTAAAATAAAGGGCATGAATAAAGAAATTGAACAGACTTTTGCCTCGGAGGGTGTTTTAGCTCAGTATTTTGCTAACTTCCAACCTCGTCAGGGTCAGGTAGAAATGGCTGATGCCTGTTTTACAAATATACGAAAAGGTGGCAACCTGATTGCGGAAGCAGGAACGGGGATTGGTAAAACCTTTGCGTATGGTGTTGCTGCTTTGCTTTCTGGACGAAAAGTAATTATTACAACAGCGACGAAAAGTTTACAAGATCAATTATCAAAGCGCGATATCCCAGCTTTATGCCAAGCTTTGGGCGTGCCGGCACGAATCGCTGTGCTAAAAGGTCGCGAAAACTATGTGTGTGCACAGCGTTTAGAGCAGGCAAGTCAACAAGCGGTAATTAGTCACCAAAGAGGGATGCAAGCCGCGATTCAAGAAGTTAAACAATGGGCCGGCAGGCATGTTAGTGGCGAGTTAGCTGAAGTTCTAGGTAGTCGGAGTAATCCAGTTTGGGATAAAGTTTGTGCGCGTAGTGAGTTTTGTGCTTTAGTCTCATGTGACGCAAACTTTTGTGCTTATCCAGCTCTGAGAAAAGATGCTGAAGATGCTGATATTTTAATTATTAATCATCATTTATTGGGTGCAGATTTAGCGCTGCGAGCGGCTGGATTAAGTCCGATTTTGCCTGATCGTGACGCACTTATTGTTGATGAAGCGCATCAGTTAACGCCAGTATTGATTCAAGCACTTGGACAAACAGCGAGTACGCTTTCATGGCTTCACGGTTTGCGTGAGTTAGCTAATTTAATGCAGGCCGAAATTAGAGATATGCCAGCCTGTGATAAAGCCTTGCAAGATGCGCTGGTAGCGCTTAACCACTGGCAGCTAACAGCAGAGGGCGTAAAAGGAAAGCAGAAAGCCCAAGAGTGGCTGACAAATGAAGCCTATATGGCATCTTTGATTGGTTTTATTGAACAGTGGCGCTTGCTATTACCACAACTCGCTATTGCGGCAGATAGAAGTCCGACAATTAAAGCCCAAGCTGCATTATTAGGACGTTTGGCAGAAACAACCATAAGCTGGGGAACAGAAACGAAGCAAAGCGTGCATTGGGTTGAAGCACAGAATGGTCATTGGTTCTTATACAATACGCCTTTATCGATTGCAGATGATTTTGCTAATGCGGTTAAAAAAAATTACGCAAGTGTCATTTTGACATCGGCAACTTTGTCTGTTGGTGATGATTTCGATTACCTTAAGCGTCAATTGGGTTTATGGGATGCACAGAGTTACCGTTGGTTAAGTCCTTATGATTATGCTAATCATGCGATGTTGTATTTGCCCGCCCAGCTACCAGAGCCTAATAGCAATGACTATACCCTAGCGTTAATGCGCCGTGTTTGGCCACTTATTATTGCCAATGGTGGACGCGCGTTTTTGCTATTTACCAGTTACAAAGCGATGCAGCTTGCAGCAGATACGTTACGTCCGCATTTGCCTTTTCCATTATTAGTGCAAGGCGAACAAGATGCGCATCAACTCATCGCTGCTTTTCGTGAAAAAGGTAATGCTGTATTGGTTGCAACCGCAAGTTTTTGGGAGGGGGTCGATGTCTCTGGTTCGGCTTTGTCATTGGTTGTGATTGATAAAATCCCTTTTTCTCCACCAGATGACCCAGTTGCTCAAGCGAGAGAAGCGTTGCTGGTCGAGAAAGGTCTATCTGCTTTCGTGTGTGAGCAATTGCCCGATGCAACGATGGCATTGATTCAAGGCGCAGGGCGTTTAATTCGCAGTGAAACCGATAAAGGTGTATTGGTTATCGGTGATCCACGCATTACACAGCGTGGTTATGGTAAAACAATTTTGTCTGCTTTGCCGCCGATGAAGCAAACGCGTAGTAACGTTGAAGCGCTCGCCTTTATTCAAACTATGGAAAACACATAATGCAAGAAAATTGGCTATTGATTGATACAACGGGGCAAGGGTGTCATGTTGGTCTTTATCATGCAGGTAAACTACAACAGCTAAGCGATATGCAACCTCAGTCGCATACGAGACAAATTTTGCCGATGATCCATCAGCTGCTTCAGCAAAGGCAGTTACCCTTGTCATCCCTGAATGGCATTATCTATACCAAAGGTCCTGGTTCGTTTACTGGCGTACGCGTTGGTGTTTCTGTGGTTCAGGGATTATCTATGGCGTGGAATATACCAACAATGGGGGTTTCGACGTTAATGGCACTTGCTTGGCAAGGCATTGCGAGCACACAACATCAAAGCAACGTCGCGGCGGTACTTGATGCACGAATGGGTCAGATTTATTGGGGCGAATATTGTTTTGCTCAACAGGCGCCAGTAATTGTTTCTGATTGTTTAACAACTGTTGCGCAGGTTTCGTTAACAGGGCTTCCCGAATTGGTTTCTGGCGATGTACATTTATTTGATGTAGCGGATATCGCGTTAACAAAAAACGCAACCCTATCGCAACAAGCGCATATTCAAATAACGCATTTATTATCATTTGTTCGGTATGGCCTATCTGAGGAGTTTTTATCTTGGGACAATGGCTTGGCCTTGCCGATTTATTTAAGAAACGATGTTGCGCATGTGCCTAAAAAATAAGCAGCTTCGTATGGGTTGATGCTTGTAATGCGAGATCAGTAAGTTAGCGAGTTGTTCTGCTGCTTGCGCACAAACTTATCCACAGAATATGTGAAAAAAGAAGAATACGAGCGATTTTTTGTTATGTTGGTTGTTCTTCACGGTTAAAGTTCGGTATGATGTTATGCTAACTCTAAAATAGAATTAAAATAGCCATGGCTGAAGCTTTAGAATTTAAATCATCGCAATTATCGCTAACCTTAGTGCGTGTTCATGACGCGAACATGACAGCAGTTGGATCATTATTGGAAAGCAAACTTGCAAAAGCGGGTAAGTTTTTAAAGGGTGCGCCTGTGGTCGTAGATCCAATAGCTACGTTAACAAGTGTACAGTTGGCGCAGTTATTGGAGTTATTACGTCAATATCAAATGACGCCAGTGGGGGTGCGCACAAGTGATGCGCATTTGGTGGATTATGCAGAAATGTGTGGACTGGCTGTGTTTAAGCCGAGCAGTGCTAATAATTCAGTAGAAAAACAAGCGCCCGCTGCGTCAGAAAAACCGGAAGCTGAAGTAACGACTAAGCCTGTAAAAGCAAATGAATCAGCGACGGTTAAAGCAATCCGTATTGCTAATTTACGTTCTGGTCAATTAGAAAAGCACATGCAAAGTGACGTTATTATTGAGGGCAGTCTTAATTCTGGCGCAGAGCTTTTTGTTGGCGGTAATATTACTGTTTTGGGCTCGGTTCGTGGTCGTATTCATGCTGGCGCTGGTGGTGATAGAGACGCAAGAATTATTGCACGAAACTTTAATCCAGAATTAGTCAGTATTGCAGGTGTTTTTTTGCTGGCAGATGATATTCCAGCATTAGCCAAACAAGGCTGGGTAGAAGTATATTTACTGCAAAATAGTTTAAAATTTCAATCATTAGATTAAGCTAACTTTAAGAGGATTAGTATTGTGGCACGAGTCATTGTCGTAACATCGGGAAAGGGTGGCGTAGGTAAAACAACGACGTCTGCAAATATTTCAACGGCACTCGCAATGCGCGGTTACAAAGTTGCGGTTATCGACTTTGACGTGGGTTTGCGTAATTTAGATTTAATTATGGGCGTAGAACGTCGTGTTGTGTATGACTTTGTGCATGTTATTCACGGTGAAGCAACTTTAAAGCAGGCGTTAATTCGTGACAAGCGCGTAGAAAACTTATACATTTTACCAGCCTCTCAAACGCGCGATAAAGAAGCGCTACATGAAGCAGGTGTTGAAAAGGTTATTGATGAACTAAAAGCAGATGGTTTTGATTTTATCATTTGCGATTCACCAGCAGGCATTGAAACGGGTGCTTTAATGGCATTGCGTTTTGCAGATGATGCTTTTGTTGTAACAAATCCTGAAGTCTCTTCTGTACGAGATTCAGATCGTATTTTAGGTATCTTGCAAGCTAAGTCTAAAAAAGGCGAAATGGGCCAACGTATTAATGAGTATTTAGTGGTAACACGCTACAACCCAAATCGGGTTGAGGCAGGAGAAATGCTCGGTTATCAAGATATTGTTGAGTTGTTAGCAGTTAAGTTTTTGGGCGCGGTGCCAGAAGGTCAAGAAGTGCTGTCTTCATCCAATGCTGGCATGCCCGTGGTCTTAAATGCGCCTGAATCGAGCGCTGCTTTGGCCTATGGTGATATTGTGTCACGTTACTTGGGTGAAGATGTTCCGCAACGCTTTTTAACGGCCGAGAAAAAAGGTCTTTTTGCCCGTATCTTTTCTTAATATAGGTGTCTGGTAATGAGTTTATTAGATCTGTTTCGTAAGAAAGATAATAGCGCTTCTTTGGCTAAAGATCGCTTGGGTGTCATTATTGCGGCAGGGCGTAGTGCGCAAAATAAACCGAATTTCTTGCCTAAAATGCGAGAAGAAATTATTGCGGTAATTGCTAAGTATATTCCTGTTGATCCAGATGCCGTTAAGGTGCTAATGGAAACCCATAATGGCGTTGATATGCTTGAAATTGATATCCCGCTGCGATGATATTGCAAGTAGATTGTCATCGTTACGTATTAAAAGGCCGAAAGAGTATTTTCGGCCTTTTTGTTATCGGTAAGGACAAATGATGGACAAAATAGACGATATTGGTTTGATGTGGTTTCGTAGAGATTTGCGTTTAACGGATAATGCTAGCCTATATCAGGCGTTGAACCAACATACTCATGTGGTTGCTGTGTTTGTTTTTGATACCACTATTTTATCTGACTTGCCCAGGAATGATCGAAGAGTTACATTTATTTACAATAGCTTGTTATCATTGAAAGAAGCGATTGTTGCGCGAGGAGGAACGCTTCTAGTTGTGCATGATCGACCAGAAATTGCCATTCCAGAAATTGCACAACAATTTAATGTACATACGGTTTATGCGGGTGAAGATTATGAACCAGTAGCCATTGAACGAGATAAAAAGTAGCTTTGGCGTTAGCGAAGCAAGGACGCCACTTAGTGTTGGTTAAAGATCAAGTTATTTTTGCTAAAAACGAAATATTGTCCCAGAAAGGTGAGCCGTTTACCGTTTTTACACCTTATAAAAATGCTTGGCTAAAAGCGTTAACAGATGCTAATACGCAGTTTTATGACGTCGATCATTATCAGAATAAATGGCTATCGCTTGATGTTTCAGCTAATTATGCCATGCCAACCTTGTCACAAATAGGGTTTGATGAGCAAACGCTCGTTGTGGCAACAGGGGAAGCAGGTGCTCAACTTGCCTGGCAAGATTTCCAAAATAGAATACATAATTATGCTGCCAAAAGAGATTTTCCAGCGATAAAAGGGGGTTCTTATTTATCGGTACATTTACGGTTCGGTACCATATCTATCAGGCAATTGGTTGCGCATGCCTCTATGGATTCGACGATAGGGGCAATGACTTGGTTGTCTGAATTGATTTGGCGCGAGTTTTACATGCAGTTTTTGTATCATCATCCTAATGTTGTGCATGAAGCTTATAAGGCTGCTTGGCGTGATCAACCTTGGAGCAATGACCCGACATGGTTTAATGCTTGGTGTTCTGGACAAACAGGCTACCCGATTGTTGATGCGGCAATGCGACAATTGAATCAAACGGGCTTTATGCATAATCGCTTGCGAATGATTGCCGCTGCTTTTTTAGTTAAAGATTTAGATATTAATTGGCAATGGGGTGAGCGCTACTTTGCACAACAGTTGTTAGATTTTGATTTAAGTGCAAACAATGGTGGCTGGCAATGGGCTGCGTCAACGGGCTGTGATGCGGCGCAGCCTTTTCGTATTTTTAACCCGATATTGCAGTCTGAGCGGTTTGATCCACAAGGAAAATTTATCTGTAAATATATTCCTGAGCTGCAAAAGTTTGAGCAAAATTTTATTCATACCCCTTGGTTAGCGCCAGAAAGCTACCATCAATTAATTGGTTTTTCTTTGGGAGTTGATTATCCAATACCTATTGTAGATCATTCGGTTGCAAGACAGAAAGCGTTAGATAAATACAGTAAAATAAAAGCACTTACAGAAAGAAATAAATGATAATTATTCCAATTAATGTCAATTTCTAGCATAATGTAGTCATAAGTTTTAATTATGGCATGTGATGATATGAAAATTCGTGCTTTCTTGCTTTTGA
>JAEMQD010000170.1 GCA_022759035.1 Thiotrichales bacterium | reverse complement strand
GCGCTCCGAAAGGGGCGCTTTTTTGTTTTGTGGTAAGATATTGCCAACAGGTTATTTTAGGAGGGTTGGGTTATGGTTGCTGTCGCATTCGAAGCCGATATTGTAAGTGAGTTTTTAAGAATCCCAAATTTTGAGCAGTTCAAAAATAAGCATGTGCGGGTGGTGATTGAGGCGGAAGATGCTGCTGTTATTCCTGCGCGTCGTCTTTCTGCGTTGAAGTTAGATACTGCTGGATTCAAGTTTGATCGTAATGACGCAAATGAGCGTTAGTCATGCGGGTATTTTGTGACACCAATGTGCTGATTTATGCTTACTCTATCACAGAGCCACTAAAGGCAGATGTTGCCAATCGTGTTTTGTTCGAGCAACATACCATTATTTCAACTCAAGTAATTAACGAGTTTGTTAATACATGTTACAGAAAATTGAGCCTATCTGATGAACAGGTTGGCTACGCTGTAGCAGAGTTGATGCGCAGCTTTAGGGTGGTGTTGTTTTTAGCTGACACCCAGTTAAAGGCATTAGATATTAAATCACGCTATAAGCTGCAATACTACGACAGCCTCATCATTGCCACTGCGCTAGAAAACAGCTGTGACATTCTGTATTCCGAAGACATGCAACACGGCTTAGTCATTGATAATCATTTGAAAATCATTAATCCGTTCAGTTGTGCCTAGTCAGTCAACACCCCCCCCCGCAAAAGCGTCCCTTGCGGGGCGATTTTTGTTTGTGATGTCCCGCCTTTAAAATTCACACAAATAATCCCCATCCATTTAGGAATACCCGATAAAATAGAGGTTTCGTTTTTTATTGTGGTTCTGTTCAATGCCGTTATTAATGCTTCAAGAGGCGCATCTTGCTTTTGGTGATAATCCGCTCCTTAATTCAGAAAATTTAAGCCTAGAAAATGGTGATCGACTTGGGGTGATTGGTCGTAATGGTGCAGGTAAGTCGAGTATGTTAAAAGTCTTGGCGGGTACCCAGCATTTAGACAGCGGTCAGCGCATTGTGCAGAAAGACGTTAATATGGTTTATGTACCGCAAGAAAGTGTGTTTCCCGAGGGGGAAACGATTCGTTCTGCCTTAGTAAAAGGCGTAGCAGAGGTAGCGGCTTTAGTCGAGCGTTATTATGTGGTGTCTACTGCCATGGCCGAAGACTTTGAAAATGAAGCGCTTATGGAAGAAATGCAGCATTTGCAGCATCAAATCGACTTGCGCGATGGTTGGCGTATCGATGCTGCCGTCGATGAAGCCATTATGGGTTTTGGGCTAGCAGGGGATATTTCGGTTGCCGACTTGTCTGGTGGTTGGAAAAAACGACTGGCCATTGCCCAAGCATTAATTGCAAAACCAGACGTATTATTGCTGGATGAGCCAACCAACCACTTAGATGTCGCAGGCATTGAAGTGTTAGAGCAAACCTTAAAGAATTTTGCTGGCGCGGTGATTTTAATTAGTCACGATCGTCGCTTTTTAGATAATACGGTGAATGGCTTGTTGGAGCTAGATCGTGGCATTTTGCGTCGCTATCCTGGTAGTTTTAGTGTTTACCAAGAGCGTAAGGCGGCCGAGTTGGCGTCAGAAGAAGTCACCAATGCGTTGTTCGATAAGCATTTAGCGCAAGAAGAAGTATGGATTCGCCAAGGTATTAAAGCAAGACGTACCCGTAATGAAGGGCGTGTGCGCCAGTTAGAACAGTTGCGTATTGAGCGCGCTGAACGTCGTAAGCGCCAAGGCATGGCGAAGTTGAATGTCGACGTGGGTAAGAAGTCGGGTGCTTTGGTTGCTGAGTTAGAAAACGTCAATTTGGCTTACGATGGCTGGACGATTTTTAAGGATGTTTCTACCTTAGTGCAGCGCGGTGATAAGGTTGGCTTAATTGGTCCCAATGGGGTTGGTAAAACCACCTTTATTAAGTTGTTGTTAGGCGAAATTCAGCCAGATAGCGGTACCGTAAAGCAAGGGACACAATTACAGGTTGCCTACTTAGATCAACAGCGTGCGGTATTGAACGATGAGGACATGCTGATTGATGCGGTGCGTGAAGGCAGCGACTTTATTGAAATTAATGGTCAGAAAAAACATATTTTGGGCTACTTAGAAGACTTCTTATTTCCCCCGCATCGCGCAAGGGTTAAAGTGGGCAGTTTGTCTGGTGGTGAGCGCGCACGCTTATTGTTAGCGAAATTGTTTACTAAGCCTGCGAACTTGCTGATTCTCGATGAGCCGACAAATGACTTAGACTTAGAAACTTTGGAGTTGTTGGAAGCGTTGATTCAGGAGTATAAAGGGACGGTGCTATTGGTCAGTCATGATCGTACCTTTGTCGATAATGTAGTAACGCAAAGTTTGGCGTTTGTGGGTGATGGTCGCGTGGTTGAGGTTGCTGGTGGTTATGAGGATTGGGCGATGATTAAGCATCAATATGTGCCCGAACCGCAAGCTGCTGCGGAAGCTTTAAAACCGACCAAGGCGGTTGATAGTGTGCCAATGGGTGTTTCGTCTTTACCTGCTAAAAAAACGAAATTATCGTTTAAAGAAGAAAAGCAGTTGGCGGCGTTGCCAGATCAAATTGCTGCGCTAGAAAGCGAGCAAGCGAGTTTGGGGGAGCAGTTGTCTGATCCGAGTATTTTTGCGGATACGGCAAAAGTGCAAGTTATTCAACAGCGATTACAGCAATTAGAAGCAGCGATAGATGAAGCGATGAATTTGTGGAGCGCTTTGGAAGCAAAGCAAAGCGTATAGCCGGACAGTGCTAGAGAGGGGGTGACTATGTCGCAAGTGGTAGCTGTGCAGGCAGATGATCCTGTGGTGACTTTTTTTGCCGTTGCTGGTTATCAGCTAAGTGAAACATGGCAAGATAAGCGGGCGATTTCTTACACCTTTACGCGTGAAGCTAAGTCTTTGTGGGTGCGTTGGTTAAGGTCTGAAGATAAAGTAACGGCGGCGCAGTTAGAGCAGTTTGTACAAAGTGTTGAGCAACAATCGGACGATCATTTGTCGGCGTGTTTCATTGCTGCGGATTTTAGTAAGGCGGCTTTAACCCAAGCCGAGCGTGATGCTTCTGAGCAATTGTTGTTATTGCGTTGGCATAAACATAAATTAACACCTGTTTATCCTTATCACCAAACGGTGGCAGATAGTTTTCAGGCGAAGGCATCTTCGGCAGAACCGCTGTATATTGGCGTATTTACGGCAAAAGGCGGTGTGGGTAAAACAACCATTGCGGCGCATTTAGCGGGTGCTTTTGCGTTAATGGGGCAGTCGGTAGTGTTGCTCGATTTAGACCCAGATCGTAATCTACGAAAGTTATTTGCCGATGACAATACGAGTCAGGACGACGTGGCGATGATGCAGGTGCCCGCTACCCGTAAAGGAGAGACTGCGGCAACGATTCGTGTGTTAGCGCCAGAGCAGTGGCGTGCCAGAAAGTTTCCCGATGTTAACATTGTGATTGCTGATTGTTCGCCTGTGTTATCAGAAAACCCAGCAAAACTGATTAAACGCTTTGATGTGTGTGTGATGCCGACGACGTTAAATCCGTTGGGAATCGCCAAACATGCCGATGTGATGACCCGCACCTTTGCCCATATTCGTACCTTGAATGCGACTGCACGTTTAATGGCGGTGATTAATAATTATGATGCCAGTGCGGATGCGCAGAAGCGTAATGCGGTGTTGTTCGCTTATTTGCAAAGTTCATTAGCCGCTTATTTTGAAGCAGATGGGCGTGCGATGTTAATTCATCCAGAAGAAGCGAAAATTCGTCACAGTAATAGTCTGTTGTATTGGGGCTACCATATTATTGAAGGCAGTTCGCCACAGCTGGCGTTTAAGGAAACGGCAGGACGTAGTTACCCAAGAAGCGACTTTTTGCAATTGGCAGAAGTGGTTGAGCGAGAGGCCTTGCCTAATATCGTGGCTGTTGCTTAATCAAACTCCTCTGGATCATAGCCTAAGTTCGGGGCTAACCAACGTTCGGCTTCACCAATGCTCATGCCTTTTCTGTGTGCGTAGTCTTCAACTTGGTCACGACCAATGGCACCGACACCAAAATACTTAGCGTCTGGATGCGAAAAATACCAACCAGAAACGGCTGCAGTCGGGTACATGGCATAGCTTTCGGTAATCGCCAAGCCGATGTTTTCGGTGGGCTTGAGTAGTTCCCACAATAAGCCTTTCTCGGTGTGTTCTGGGTTGGCAGGGTAGCCAGGGGCAGGGCGAATGCCGCGATATTTTTCTGCAATTAAGGCTTCGTTGTCTAAATTTTCATCTTGAGCATAGCCCCAATATTCTTTGCGGACACGCTCATGCAGATGTTCAGCAAAGGCCTCAGCAAGGCGATCGGCCAAGGCTTTGAGCATAATGCTATGGTAATCGTCATGATCAGCTTCGAAGCGGGCGATGTGTTCGTCGATACCAATCCCTGCTGTGACGGCAAAGCCACCAATATAGTCGGCTTTTTTTGTCGATACGGGGGCGATGTAGTCTGACAGGCACTGATTGTAGCCGCCCCGTTTTTTATCCATTTGCTGACGAAGATGATGTAACTGCATCAATGGTTGGCTACGTGTGTCATCGGTATACAGGATAATATCATCTTGATTTTCGGCTTGATTGGCGGGGAAGAAACCCAAAACGCCACTGGCTGTGAGCCATTTTTCGGACACGATCTTTTCCAGCATGGCTTGTGCGTCGGCGTAGAGTTTACTTGCCTCTTCACCAACAACTTTATCGTTAAGAATAGCGGGGAATGTCCCCGCTAAGCCCCACGCATTGAAGAAAGGCAGCCAGTCGATACGTGATATAAGATTGGTTAGCGGATAATCTTTCAGTACCTTGACCCCTAAAAAAGATGGTTTCGGTGGCGTATAGTTATCCCAATCGAGTTGGATGGCGTTAGCGCGGGCTTGTGATAATGGAATACGCGCTGCACCTTCGCCCCGTTTTTTACGTTCTTCGCGTACTTGGGTGTACTCTGCTTTGGTTTGTGCTTTGAAGGCATCGCGTAGTTCTTGCGAAAGGAGTGATTGTGCGACACCGACAGCTCGGGAAGCATCTTTGACATAAACCACCGCGCCTTCATAAGCAGGGTCAATTTTGACGGCAGTGTGTGCGCGGCTGGTTGTTGCGCCACCAATAAGGAGGGGCATGGTGAAGCCTTGGCGCTGCATTTCTTTAGCGACGTGAACCATTTCGTCTAGGCTAGGCGTAATTAAGCCAGAAAGGCCGATCATATCTGCGCCCCAGTCTTTGGCGGACTGTAAAATTTTTTCGCTAGAAACCATCACGCCTAAATCGAGCACCTCAAAGTTGTTACACTGTAGCACTACGCCGACGATGTTTTTACCGATGTCGTGAACGTCGCCCTTCACCGTTGCCATGACAATTTTTCCTTGGGAACTGCCACCGCCATTTTTTTCTTTTTCGGCAAGCAGCGCAGGCTGCAACCAAGCGACGGCTTTTTTCATGACACGTGCCGACTTCACAACTTGAGGCAAGAACATTTTGCCCGCGCCAAACAGATCGCCTACAACGTTCATGCCGTCCATGAGTGGCCCTTCAATAACGTGTAATGGGCTACCGATTTTGGCTAAAGCTTCTTCGGTGTCGGCATCGATAAAGGCATCTATGCCTTTGACCAAGGCGTGTTCTAAGCGTTTTTCGATTGGTAGTTCACGCCATGCCAAGACTTCTGTTTCGGCCTCTGCACCTGAGTGTGAAAACTCCTGAGCAATGGCGAGTAAGCGTTCCGATGCTTCTGGATCTTTGTTCAGAACCATGTCTTCAATGGCAGTACGCAGTTTCTCAGGGATATCATCAAAAATGACCATTGCGCCAGCATTGACGATGCCCATGTCCATACCTGCTTGAATCGCATAGTATAAAAAGACACTGTGAATGGCTTCTCGTACAGGGTTATTGCCACGAAACGAGAAAGAGACGTTACTCACACCGCCCGAAATATGGCAATGGGGTAGGGTTTGTTTAATGGTGCGTGTGGCTTCGATAAAATCGACGGCATAGTTATTATGCTCTTCGATGCCTGTACCAATAGCAAAAACGTTAGGGTCAAAAATAATATCTTCTGGCGGGAAATCATTGGCGACCAGTAGGTTATAAGCACGCGTACAAATTTCTACTTTTCTTGCGTAGGTGTCTGCTTGCCCAATCTCATCGAATGCCATGACCACTGCGGCTGCACCAAAGTAGCGTAATATTTTGGCCTGTTCTAAAAATTTCGCTTCGCCTTCTTTCATCGAAATCGAGTTGACAATACCTTTACCTTGTAAGCACGATAGTCCCGCAACAACCGCTTCCCACTTAGATGAATCGACCATCACAGGGACGCGGGCAATATCTGGCTCGGCAGCAATGAGGTTAACGAAAGTCGTCATTTCTTTAACGGCATCCAACATGCCTTCATCCATGTTGATGTCGATGATTTGAGCGCCGTTTTCGACTTGCTTTAGGGCAATGCTTAAGGCTTCGTTGTAGTTGCCTTCTTTAATTAAACGACGAAATAATGCTGACCCTGTGACGTTGGTGCGCTCGCCGACATTGGCAAAGATGATGCGTTCGTCGAGTGTTAGTGGTTCTAAGCCCGATAAGCGTGTGTAAATGGGGATAACAGGTACCCTTCTGGGTGGGTGTGCAGTCACCGCTTGCGCGATTGCGGCGATGTGCGCAGGGGTTGAACCACAGCAGCCACCAGCAATGTTGAGCCAACCGTTTGCTGCCCATTCGCCGACTTCTTTAGCCATGTCTGTTGGCGATAAATCGTATTCGCCAAACTCGTTGGGTAGACCTGCATTGGGGTGAACGGAAACGGGGCATTCGGCAATACGTGCTAATTCTTCTACATAAGGACGTAACTCACTTGGTCCTAAGGCGCAGTTTAAACCAATAGCAATGGGTTTGGCATGGCGTACCGAGTTATAGAAAGCTTCGAGTGTTTGTCCCGACAAAGTGCGGCCAGAAGCGTCAGTAATGGTGCCTGAAATCCAAATAGGAATCGTTTCGTTGCGCTCATCCATGAGTTCTTTGATGGCGTAAATCGCCGCTTTCGCATTAAGTGTATCAAAAATGGTTTCGATCATTAAAAAGTCAGCACCACCTTCTAGGAGGGCGATGGCTGCTTCGCGATAGGCGTTTTTAACGGCCATGAAGTTGGTTGCACGATAACCAGGGTCATTGACATCGGGCGAGAGCGACAAGGTTTTGCTGGTTGGACCAAGTACCCCTGCGACCCATGCCATTTTTCCTGTTTCGTTACTAAATTGATCGGCAACATTTCGTGCTAACGCAGCGCCCGCACGGTTCAACTCGCTAACGAGGTGCGCCATGTCATAATCTTCTTGCGCGATGCTTGTGCTGTTAAAAGTGTTTGTTTCGAGCACTTGCGCACCCGCATCTAAATAAGCGCGGTGAATGTTGCTAATGACATCGGGGCGAGTGAGCGTGAGTAAGTCGTTATTGCCTTTTAAGTCGATAGGATGCTCGGTAAAGCGCGTGCCACGAAAATCGCTTTCTTGCAAGCCATAGCCTTGAATCATTGTGCCCATTGCACCGTCTAAAATGAGCGTGCCAGCATTAAGGGCCTGTTGAAATGATTGGCGGCGAGCGTTAGTCGTGTTCATAGCGCGTTATTGTCTTAAAGAGTCTGAAAAGGTTAGTCATTATAAAGGATAAGCGCCATGCCGTGTGTAATGCGGATAGTTTAGTTACGACTTCTCCGTTTTAGCAGAAGCAATATGCTCGTAAAAGCAACAGCCAACCCAATAATGAGGGTGATGATGTCGATACGGTTAATGACCAGTCCATAGAAACTCACCGCGGCAAACATCGCAATGTTTTCCCAGAGATTTTGTACTGCGAGTGCGCGCCCTGTGCCAATGCTTGCTTGCCCATGCTGTTGAAGCGCGGCATTGAGTGGCACAATAAACCAGCCGCCTGCAGCTCCAACAGCAATCAGTAACGCGATTGCAATTGTTAAGTCATTCGTATAGGCAAGTAGGATTAATAATGGACCAATGATCATGCCACCTAGTAAGGCTTTGCCCAATTGTTGCGGAGCTAGTCGCCACGCGGCAAGGCCTGCGCCAAGCATAATGCCAATCGACACCATACCCATCAGTGTTGCTGGCAATTGATTATCGCTGACGAGAAGCGCAACAGGTACCCACGCAAATAGCATTAATCTGAGCGTACTACCCGTTGCCCAGAAAGCACTTGTACCGATGAGTGTGGTACGTGCAACGGGATGTTGCCACAAAGCGTTAACTTGGCGGATAAAAGCACGAACCAAAAACCACATACTTTCACCTTGGTAGGGGTGTTCTACGGGTTGCGTTGGAATAAAACGATTGATTAATGCAGCCAAGCAATAAACGATCACGAGAAGGATGAAACTGTTGGTTATTGACCAATCTGCTAGCAGGCCACCTAGCACGACGCCAAGTAAAATGGCGACTAAGGTACTGCCTTCCATCCAAGCATTAGCAGTGACTAACTGATTATTCGTGACCAATTGCGACAAAATGCCATACTTTGCTGGGGAGTAAATGGCAGCACCAATCCCTACTAAGGCGTAAGCAAATAACGGGGAAGCATTAAAAATGAAGGCAATTGCGCCAACAAGCTTTAACGCATTGCCAATCATCATGACTCGGCCTTTGGGCAGACTATCAGCAAAGACGCCAACAAATGGCGCAAGTAATACAAAAGGTAAAACAAATACCGATTGTAGCCAAGGAATAGCTGCGCTTTGTTCTAAGCTTTTTAATAAAGCAATGGCACAAATGAGTAGGGCATTGTCGGCAAAGGCAGATAAAAATTGTGCGCTATACACCGCTACAAGTGCTGAATTGTTGTGGTTGTTTTGCTTCATTATGCTTGGTGAAATTGTGTTAACGTCGTATTATTATGCCCTTTTATGGATGCGGAGTGGCAAAATTTGAGTTGCCAAGTTTTTCCCGACGCCTACGCGTCGCAATTAGCAGAAAAAGTAGCACGCGTCAAAACACTGCTGTCTTTACCAGAAAGCTTGCCATTAACGATTGCTCAGTCACCGACAACGCATTATCGTATGCGCGCTGAATTTCGTGTTTGGCACAAGGGAGACGTGTGGTACTACGCGATGTTCGATGCGGTTAAAAAATGTCCCATTTTTATTGATGTATGCCCGATGGTAGATAAGGCGATTGCCGACTTACTGCAACCACTACGCACGCAACTACTCGCTAATCCACTTTTGTCTCATAAGCTTTATGCCATCGACTTTATGGCGAGTTCGCAAGGCGAAGTATTGGTTACGCTGATTTATAAGACACCATTAACTGACGCATGGCAAGAAGCCGTAGCTGCTTTGATTTTGCCTGATCAGGTGATGTTGATGGGACGCTCGCGGGGTAAAAAACGCGTATTACAGCGAGACTATGTTCAAGAGTGCTTGCAGCTAGATTCTGGTGCGCGCATTTGTTTGCGTCATGTTGAAAATGCATTTAGTCAACCGAATGCAGCCATTAACAGACAGATGCTCAACTGGGTGGATCGTTATTTTTCAACACAGCCCAGACAGCAAGCAATTCTGGAGTTGTATGGCGGTGCGGGTAACTTTACCTGGGTGTTAGCACAACATGCCGATGCTGTTGTCATGACTGAATTGTCTAACCAAGCGGTTGCAGCGGCGCAATCTGCATTTGCTGAAGCGACGATTAATAATGTATCCATTGCAGCAATGGATAGCGCACAAGTATCTGTTGCCTTGTCAGTAAATTCAGATAGCGGCACCATGCTTGAGTGGCAAGGTAAATGCTATCATTTTGGCGCGATTTTGGTGGATCCACCGCGTGCTGGTTTGGATGAAGCAACCCGTGCCTTAGCACAGCGATTTGAGACCATTTTGTATATTTCTTGTAATCCAGAAACCTTGGCGCGCGATCTTGGCGCTTGGCAAGCAACACATTCCATTATAGAAGCAGCGGTTTTTGATCAGTTTCCGTACACGCATCATATAGAAGTTGGTGTTATTCTTAATAAAAAAGATGCATGTAGATGATTTTTGATGCTAGAATGGTCAGCGTAATTATAAATACTGAGGGTTATGTGCATGTGCAATGCTGGTTTGTTTGATCGTATTTTTCGTGGTGTGTTGGGCTTTGGTTTAATTATCGCCGCCTTATTTGGCTTTACTTGGGGGTGGATTGGTCTTATCCCATTAGTGACAGCGTTTATTGGCTTTTGTCCTTTGTATTCATTGGTTGGCTTGAATACCGGCTGTAAAGCAAACTCAGACAAGGCTTAATTGTCGTTGCATTGTAAGAAGGCGGTCATTTGACCGCTTTTTTTATTGAGGTTATGGGTATGATCGAACCTAGGGAAATTTCTTGCTAAAAAAAATAATTAAAGGTACTGCTACGGTGGGCAGTATGACGTTAATTTCGCGCGTGCTTGGCTTTGTTCGTGATATGGTTATTGCGCGCTTCTTTGGTGCTTCGGCTGAAGCCGACGCCTTTTTTGTTGCCTTTAAAATCCCTAATTTCTTTCGTCGGCTAACGGCAGAAGGTGCTTTTTCGCAAGCTTTTGTCCCTGTGTTAACGGATGTTCGTCATAAAGAAGGTGATGAAGCAGCGCATCGGTTATTAGACGCAGTATGGACAAGGCTAGCCTTATTTCTACTGGTGTTAACGCTGTTGGGTATGCTGTTTGCCGAACCCTTAATGTGGTTGTTTGCCCCAGGTTTTGCCCATGATGTTCGTTTGCCGATGGCGATAGACATGTTGCGGATTACTTTTCCTTATTTGTTATTTATTTCACTGACGGCAATGCTCGCTTCGGTACTTAATACTTATGAACGTTATTGGGAGCCTGCGTTTAATCCTGTATGGCTTAATGTCGTGATGATTATTGCTGCCATTGTGTTATCGCCGTTATTAGCGATTCCAGCAATGAGCTTAGCGTGGGGTGTTTTGATTGCAGGTATGATTCAGTTGGCTTGGGTATGGTGGGCGTTAACCCCGGTAGGTTGGCGTCCGCGTTGGTCACTAGCAAAGCATGAAGGTGTTGGACGTGTTTTGCGCAATATGGCGCCTGCGTTGCTTGGGGTAAGCGTGGCACAAATTAATTTATTGGTCTCGACCTTATTGGCCTCATTTTTAATGGCTGGCAGTGTGTCGTGGCTATATTATGCCGATCGATTGATGGAGTTTCCTGTTGGTATTTTGGGTGTTGCTTTGGCAACGGTGGTTTTGCCTGGATTGTCTAAAGCGCGTGCCGCTGAGGATTGGACTGCTTATAACCATACACTTGATATTGCATTGCGTTTAATTGTTGTTATTGGCTTGCCATCGACACTTGCCTTAGCTTTATTGGCACAGCCTTTAATGTTGACACTATTTGCTTATGGTGCTTTTACAGTCGATGATGCGCGCTTTGCTGGTCAAGCGCTAACGGCTTATGGTGTCGGTTTATTGGGGTTTTTAGCTGTTAAAGTGTTGGCGCCTGCTTTTTATGCGCGCGAAGAAATGCGTTGGCCCGTGAAGATTTCAATTGTTGCGTTATTGGTAAACTTGCTATTGGCTTTGTTGTTAATTGGCCCGTTAACCCATATTGGCTTGGCCTTAGCGGTTAGTGTTGCTGCTTTGGTGAATGCGGGGCTTTTATGGTGGGTTTTGCATCGTAAAGGGTTTTACCAGCCGGCAGCAGGTTGGTGGCGCTTAAGCTTACAGAGCGGGCTGGCTGCCGGGGTGATGAGTGCTGTGTTATGGTGGTTGCCCAGTGTGCTTTTGGTTAATTGGCAAATGGCCGATGCACAGACAAGAGCAGGCGCTTTAACCGTGTTAGTCCTTGTTGGCGGTTTAACTTATCTTGGTAGTTTGCTCCTTTTTGGGATGCGAAAACGGCACTGGCAATTTTAAAAACACTGGTTATTTTTATAGACCTATAAGTGCTTTTTATTACTAGTGATGTCCTAAAAAAATAACGATTACATCTCTTGCTTATTAGGTGGTTCTGATATATTGTTGGCGATGTTGTTTTTTAATGGCAATAATAAATTAGGAGCGATAAATGATGAAGAAAATGGTAATGGGCGTGTTAATCGCTGGTTTTTTAAACGGCGCTTATGCCTTAGATATTGCACAAGATAAAGTGCCAGAGTCTAAACGCACAGAAACGCACCATTATTTAACACCAAAAGAAACGTACGATTTTATGACAAATGATGCAGCGAATACGCTGTTCATAGATATTCGTACACCTTATGAAGTGCAGTTTGTTGGTCATACAGAAATGATGGATGCAAACATTCCCTATTTAACTTACGACTACTCGGCTTGGGATGACAAAACCAAGGAGTACAAGCGTTCATTTAATTCTGCTTTTGTAAACCAAGTTGAAGATGCTTTGGTTAAAAAGGCAATGGGCAATAATAAAGATGCGCGTATTATTTTGATGTGCCGTAGTGGTGATCGTTCTGCGCGTGCAGCAGACCTGTTGGCCAAAGCAGGTTACACGAATGTTTGGAGCCAAATTGAAGGCTTTGAAGGTGATAAAGCCAGCAGCGGTGATACAAAAGGTAAGCGTACTGTCAATGGTTGGAAAAATGCAAACTTGCCATGGACTTACGATTTAAACAAAGCGAAAGCTTACTTTTTAGAATAATTGTTATCGCATTTTCTGATAAAAACCTCGCTGCTG
>JAEMQD010000024.1:9148-13546 GCA_022759035.1 Thiotrichales bacterium | reverse complement strand
AACCTGATTACTGTCTTCTGTAGTCGCGCTTGGCAAATTATTTTGCCCAGAGGTAGCAACGGTCGTCACAACAGTTGATACCGGCGATACTGGCATAATACTAGCAGGCGCTTGTGCTGTTACCAACAACCCATTACTTTCCAATAACGATTGCGCATCTTGCGTTACTTCTGGCAAGGCATTGGAAACCTCTGCCATTGATGGACTTTCTGCACCAGCTGCACCAGCTGCACTAGCTGTTTCTACTGAAAAGCCATCCATTAATGCACCAAAAAAAGAAGAATCTGTCGAAGACGATGCCTGCGCAATACCAGGGAAACCTTGCAAAGGTGAAACTGTCGCACCTGTATTAATGCTTAATTGGGCCATATTTACCTCTACGCACTGAACGATTTCTCAAGATAAAGCAAATAACATGCCTAACTATCAGTCCAATCGATTACTAGCAACAAATCTTACTTGATTCAATGCATCTGTTTCTTTTTGCTCGCGTTGCGCTTCAATTTTTTCTTGCGATGCTAAGCGTTTTTCCATTAATTTTTCAATCGCTTGTTTATTTAAACGCGCTTTTAACCATAATGAGCGTGCTTGTTCTAACTGTGTTTCTGCCGCAGCTATTTTTTCAAGTTGACCTAAAATAGCCGTTTGCACTTGATGCAAATAAGCCGATAAAAGCTGTCTTTGTTGAATAGAAATGGTTCCTGTAGCGGACAACCTTGCTTGATAATCTAGCGCGTAATCCTCTAACGACGTCAATTGCTGTTGCAAAGATGACAGATTGCGCTCAAGAACCAGTTTTTTTTCTGCTGCCTTTTCTTCCTCACGCACTCTTAATTGCAACACGGTTGCCAATTGATCTGCCATAAAACCTCTTTATGAATAGCTAGGGGAACCTCTAAAAACTGCGCGTTGCTTGTTTTTAGACTTTCCAGGTTTATTTATTAGCTGGTGGAAGGGGTTTAATCAATGGGTTACATGCTGTTTCTAGCAACCCCTTCCTCCAGACCGCCTACCCATTGGGTTTTTAGAGGCGCTCCTAGTTTTAACGCTTAAATAGTGCGATCATATCCAACAGACTTTGCTGCATAGACACCGATTCATGCGGCTTTTGCGATAAAAATTGCTGCAATGCGGGCTGTAATTCAATCGCTTCATCAATAAGACTATTCGTTCCTCTCGAGTAAGCACCAACATTAATAAGATCTTGATTTTGTTGATATAAAGACATGATTCGTTTAATACGAATGGCTAAATCCATCTGCTCTTGCGAAACAACCTCTTGCATAACACGACTAATTGAGGCCTCAATATCGATGGCAGGATAACGCCCCGACTCGGCGATCCGTCGCGATAAGACAAAATGACCATCTAGTACTCCGCGCGAAGCATCAGACACAGGATCGTTTGTATCATCGCCTTCTGTCAATACCGTATAAAACGCCGTAATGGAACCCTTACCAGGTTCACCGTTTCCAGCACGTTCAATAAGCTGCGGCAATCGTGCAAAAACAGAAGGCGGATAACCTTTACTTGCTGGCGGTTCACCAACTGCGAGTGCAATTTCACGCTGTGCTTGCGCATAACGCGTTAGCGAGTCCATCAGCAAAAGTACATTTAATCCCTGATCACGAAAAAACTCCGCAATGGCCGTCGCACGTAATGCACCATGCAAACGTCGTAATGGTGGATCATCTGCAGGTGCTGCCACAACAACAGCGCGTGCCAATCCTTCAGCACCTAAAATTTGACGAATAAATTCATTAACCTCTCGACCACGCTCACCAATCAAGCCAACAACAACGATATCGGCTTTTGTGTACTTCGCCATCATACCAAGCAATACAGACTTACCTACCCCTGTCCCTGCAAACAACCCCAAACGCTGTCCTCGCCCAACGGTCAATAAACTATTAATCGCGCGAACACCAACATCTAATGAAAATGCAATGGGATCGCGATTCAACGGATTAATTCTTCGACCATGCAGTGGCACTCGATGAGCTAGCTCTGGCAAAGGCGCACCATCTAAAGGCTGACCTGCGCCATCAATAACGCGTCCGAGTAGTTCAAAACCTACAGAAACTTGCGCCGCTTGCTCTAGTGGAAACACTTGTGCATTAGGCGCAAGCCCTTGCACATCGGCAACAGGCATTAAAAACAACTTATCACGATGGAAACCGACAACTTCCGCCTCGCTCTCTTGTCTACCTTGTACAATACGGCAACGCGCACCTAATGGCGCATAAAAGCCTTCAGCTTCTAAAGTTAAACCAACCATACGCGTTAATTTACCAGACACAGATAAGGGTAATTGCGCTGGTAGCTGACTACCTACAAAAGTTAGTTGATTGTGCCATTTTTGCAATCGTTCTGGTGGATGTATTGCCATAAGCATTACGCAACAACATTAGGAGTAGAAACTGACTCTGTGGTAAGTGACTGCAAAGCTGCATCAATCATTTTGCTGGTTTGTTGTTTCCAATTTAACGATACTTCACTATGTCCAGAACGCACAACACATTCACCGCGTGTTAGCTGTGCATCTGCATGCAGCTCAACTCGACCTTCGTGAGCGACCAATAACGGATCAACTAAAACAACATCCTCAGGATGCAAACGAATATGCAGCGGATAAACGATCTGTGGCAATGAAGCAACAACGGATTGAACCAAAGCTTGCACTCGCTCTGGTGCGATCGTTAATGCATCAATCACAAGACGTTGTGCCATTTCGCCAGCCAACCAAATCATATCTTGCAACAGCGCATCTTCAACGCTACCTAGCGACTGCGTTAAACCAGACAATAATAACGTTGTTTTATTTTTAGTTTCTTCCAGCCACTGCGTCTGTTCTTGGTGCCAAGACGCTAGCTGAACCTTAAAATCTGCATCCACAACCGCTTTAGCTTCCTGATAACCTTGTGCATAGCCCGCTTCATAACCCTGAGCACGACCTTCTGCTAGGCCTTCTGTACGCGCCTGCGCAAGCTCTGCCTCTTTTATTTTAGCTAATGCTTGAGCAACATCTTCACGTGCAGCAGCCAGCATACGCTCAAAAGCCATGTTCGCTTCTTTCGCCATCTCAATTTGCAAGTCAGGAACTTGCCAAGCTTGGCCATGCTCAGATAAATCTTTAGCACGCATTAACGGCGTTAGTTTTACGCCTTCACTGCCTGTCCCATTATCTGGTTGAAAGCGATTATCTGCCATACTTTGTTATCCAACCATATCTTCACCGCCACCAGGCATCAGCAACTTACCTTCATTAGCTAATCGGCGAACAGTCGTAATAATTTGACGTTGAGCTGACTCTACATCGCTCAATTTGACAGGTCCTGAACTTTCCAAGTCATCTTTAAGTATAAGCGCCTGACGTTTAGACATATTGTCCAAAAAGTGAGACTGCATTTTTTTCTCTGCACCCTTTAAAGCCAACAGCAAGACATCGGCCGGAATTTCAGCCAATACCGCTTGAATACCACGACCATCAATGTCAATAATATTATCAAAGGTGAACATATTATCTTGAATAGCTTGGCTAATATCCGTATGTTCAATGGCAATATCATCCAAGATTTTACCATCTGCGCCGCCGCCAACTAAATTCAGAATTTCGGCAGCACGCTTAACGCCACCAATCGTCGCCATTTTCCCACCACTTGAATCTGACGCCTGGTTTTCAAAAATCGTATTCAAATCAAACAACGCTTGAGGTTGAATGGTATTTAATGTAGCGATACGATAAATGACTTCGGAGCGAAAGCGCTCTGGAATACCTTGTAATACAACGGCAGCTTGATCTGGATCGAAATAAGACAATACAATTGCCATTACCTGAGGATGCTCATTCTTTAGCATATTTGCTACCGCACCTGGATGCATCCATTTTAATGTTTCCAACCCTTTCAATTGATCAGACAACATAGACACATCTAAAACGTGACTACTATTACCACCCAAAGCATCCATCAACAGACCTTGAGCATAGCTTGTAGGGTCAACACCTAGCGCATCTTTTCCAAACTCATTGGCATACATACGCAAAATAGCATCCACTTGCTGCCGATTCACATGCGGCAAGCTCGTCATTGCACTACCAATTGCCTGAATTTCTCTAGGATTCAGCTGCTTTAACAATTTGGAAGCCGTTTCTTTCCCTAATGCCATCATCAATACAGCCACCCGCTGCGTTTGATTCAAGTCAGACAAGTCGACTGCTTCTTCTAATTCTACTTCATTCGCCATGACTGATTACTCTCACTTATCCTTATCAGACATCCACTCGCGCAATACCTTAGCAGCGACTTTAGGATCAGCGTCAATTTGCGTGCGCAAGCGCTCAACCAAATCAGCATCCTCTTTGGCTAATTCATCAATTTGCTCTCTTTGCTGCTCATC
>JAEMQD010000024.1:0-9048 GCA_022759035.1 Thiotrichales bacterium | reverse complement strand
GCGCCGCCTCTTCTTCATCTTCATCTTCATCGGGAATATCTTCTTTTTCGCGTTCCTTAACACCCGTTAAATCGCGAAGCAAGGGACGCAACACACCAAAAACAATTAGTAGTACAGCTAAACCACCCGCCACTTGCTTAATAACATCCCAAAACCAAGGTTGTTGCCACAACGGAATTGTCTCATCTGGCTCATTTTCGGGCTGGAATGAAATATTAACAACGCTAATGTTGTCGCCACGCGCTTCATCAACACCAACCGCATCTCTCACTAAATTTTTAAAGCGCGTTAATTCTTCATCCGTTAGTGGTGTGCGTTGTACTTGCCCGTCATCGCCAACTTTAACACGATCATCAACCACCACTGCAACCGACAATCGCTTAACACTTCCCACTTGAGATTGCAGATGGGTAATGGTTCTGTCTAACTCGTAGTTTTTTGTAACTTTTTCACTTTGTAAATCTTTAGCTAAGCCGCTATTTTTATCCTTACCAGGATAATCTTCTTCTGGCGCAATCCCTGCACGTGGCGGTTGGTTCGTCAATGCACCAGGAATTCCTTCTGGCCCAGCAGCTTTATTACGCTCTCTAATTTCTTGTGAGCTACGGACTGCTTCTGGATCTGGATTATAATTCTCACGTGTTTGTTCTTGAACACTAAAATCCATTTCTGCGGTAACTTGTGCGCGCACACCCTTAGCACCCACTAAAGGTGAAAGTAAATCTTGCACACGCGCTGCCAGTGTTTGTTCAATATTACGGGTATATTCCAACTGTTTTAGGCTCATATTCATGCCTAAATTACCCTGTTGTTGTGATAACAAATTACCACTTTGGTCTACAACCGACACATTCGCAGGCTTCATATTCGGTACACTAGAAGCAACTAAATGCATAATCGCATTAACTTGTTGCTCAGATAAGCTACCATGCAAATTCACGACCACAGATGCGGTTGCCTCTTGCTCTTTACGCACGAATACAGTTCTTTTAGGAATTGCCAGATGCACACGTGCAGATTTGACTGCAGAAATTGCTGAAATAGACTGAGCGAGCTCCCCTTCTAAGGCACGCAAGTACTGAATATTTTCTTTAAATTGGCTGACACCAAAACCCTGCTCTTTATCAAGCAGCTGGTAACCTGTTTCTGCCGTTTTTGGCAAGCCTTCTGCGGCTAATTTAAGGCGCAACTCATGCACCTTAGCAGCAGGAACAGTTAGGTTTCCAGAGTTAGCATCATACTGGTAGGGAACAGCTTGTGCTTCAAGCGATTTAACAATGTCGGCAGCCTGCCTCGCATCCAATCCGCCAAAAAGCAGAGAATAATTAGGCGATTGTGACCATAAAACCAATGCAACACCAATGGCAATGGTTGCCGCTAGAGCAATAATTAAGCTAACCTGCTTGATGACAGGCATTGCACTTAAATTTTGGTATAAAGCTGAAGCGCCCGTAGCGGTTTCTGCACCAGCAGCCGTTCGCTGCAATTCAGCCATGTTCCCTAGCTCCCAATCTTTACCGCCCTAACGATTGTATCTTGTTGTCACTATTATAACGGCTTGTTAGGCTAATTTTTGCCATTAATCATATAAAAACACCGTTAAATCGGCATATTCATAACATCTTTATAAGCTTCGACAAGCTTATTACGCACTTGAGTCATGGCTTGAAAAGCTAAAGATGCCTTCTGCGCCTGAATCATTACTTCAGACAACTCCACATTAGGATCCCCTAACTCTAACTTTTCTTTTAAATCGTCTGCGGTTTTATTTTGCGCATTAACTTTATCAATCGCCTGACGCATTAAACCAGCAAAATCCGTACTAGGACCAGACGCACCATCCGTCGACGCCACACCTGCGGCATCATCTACCACGCCAGAAGTCGGCCCAATTTGAGCCTGTTGAGCAACAGCACGCATTTCCATCAGCAAACGCTGCGTATCAATGCCACTCATATGTACCTCCCTATCTCTGCAAAACAACCAGCAAATACTATGCCGCTTTATTCCACATCGTAACCTTCTTCTCTCAATTTCGCTAATTTGTAGCGCAATGTTCTCGGGCTCATTTGCAGAACTTCCGCCGTTCTTGCTCTATTGCCCGCCTGCAACTTCAACGTCTTTAAAATCAATTTTATTTCTTGTTGCTTCAAATCTTGCATCACAACAGGATTCTGATCGCTATCTGACATCATGTTATCGACAGTTTCAGCATTTTCTTCATGCCATAAACTTCGTGCATCAATCAGTATATCGGCCGATGTAATCGTTTCTCCAGAAGATAATACTAAGGCGCGTTGAATAACATTATCTAATTCGCGTATGTTACCCTGCCAATGATAGCTAGTTAACATTTTTTTTGCCGCTTCATCTAAAATCGGCAATGCGTTTCTGCCGTCAGCATGTCGTGTAATCAAACGTTCTGCTATCGGAATAATATCCAAAGGACGCTCACGCAATGGCGATAAATGTATAGGGAATACGTTTAAACGATAAAACAAATCTTCTCGAAATTTGTGGCTTTTAATGGCTTCGTTAAAATCGATATTCGTTGCTGACAAAACCCGCACATCTAAGGCAATAGGTGCATCACCGCCTAATCGTTCTACTTCACGTTCTTGCAAAACGCGCAATAACTTACTTTGTAAGTCGACACTCATTTCACCAATTTCATCGAGAAAAAGCGTACCTTGTTGTGCTTGTTCAAACTTACCAGGCATTGCTTTTACCGCGCCAGTAAAAGCACCTTTTTCATAGCCGAACAAGGTTGCTTCTAACATGGTTTCAGGAATAGCTGCGCAGTTAATTGCGATGAACGGTCCTTTGGCTCTAGGCGAGTGCTGATGTAAATAACGTGCTAAGACTTCTTTACCCGTACCACTTTCGCCCGTAATCATCACACTCGCATCGGACTGTGCTACTTTTTGCGCCAATCGTTTTATTTTTTGCGTATTCGGATCAACCGCTACAAAATCATCTTCACTCGAAGCATCCGAGTTTAAATAGCGACGTGCTTTTTCTAACAACAAACTTGCTTCAAAAGGCTTAACCAGATAATCGACTGCACCGTCTTTCATAGCCGATACAGCTTGTTCAATGGTGCCATAGGCAGTCATTAATATGACGGGTAAATGCGGTTTCAATGCGCGCAATCGTTGCAATAATGCATAGCCATCCATACTATCCATTCGGACATCACTAAAAACGAGACTGATATCATCATCTTCATTCAATACAGCTAATGCACTGAGCCCATTATCTACCGACAAAACTTCAAAATCGCCTAACTGCAGCGTATCTACAATCGCCTCTCTCAATGAAACGTCATCTTCAACGATTAAAATACGTCCTAAACTCACAGCGATTCCTCCTGTTTCGGCAACCAAATACAAAACTCACTTCCTTGTCCTTCCACCGAGTGTAAGGACACATGCCCATGATGCGCTTGAGCAACCGCGCGCGTCACCGCTAACCCCAATCCCGTGCCTTGCGCTCTACTGGTGTAAAAAGGTTCAAAAATTTTTTCTTGCAAGGCTAGCGGAACACCTGGTCCTTTGTCTTGCACACACAACTTAATCCATTGCTGTTCAAGTGACGCACTAATACGGATTTCTGCACCTTCTTTAACAACATCAATCGCATTAATAACCAAACTTTGTACTGCGGTAATCAACGCAGCCAAATCGCCTCGCAACTGTGCATCGGGGATGGATGTTTCAACAAATAAACGGCTGTTACTTGCGTGAACTGGTTCTTCAACGACTTGTTGTACTTGCTGCAACAAGTCGGAAACAGCGATGCAACTGTTGCCACTCTGGCCGCCTTTTGCATATTGCAACATATCTGTTACAAGATTTTCTAAGTGCCGTAAACGCGCTAAAATCTTCTCATTCATATGCTGACGTTTATCATCAGTTAGCTGAGGCAAAGATAGCTGTGAAGCGTAAAGCAATGCAGCAGCCAAAGGCGTTCTAATTTGATGTGCCAAAGACGCTGCCATTTCACCCATACTGCGCAAGCGTTGATGTTGACTTAACTGACGTGACAAGCTGCGCTGCTCTGTCACATCCATTAGTAATACAATTTTTCCTAACGCCTTATCTAAAACGGTTTCAGAAACATTCAAAATACGATTATCTGGCAATACCCAATCGCCAGCAACTTCACCTGCAGTAGCAAATTTGGGCAACAGCGATTGCCAAGATTGCCCGACCAAAGCATTATTTAACCATTGAATTGCCGTAGCATTCACTTCTGTAATTTTACCCATTTGATCAAGCACCAATACAGCTGCTGGTAACAAAGTTAATAGCCTAGCGAGGCGATCAGCAACCCGCTCTTTCTCTGCCAATTGCAATAGTCGCTCGCTACGCGCTTGAGCTAGTTCTTGAGTTAATTCGATGACATGAAGCTGCAAAGCATCATAGGCGGTTGCTAACTGCTCAGAAGTTGTATTAAATAGCGCGAAGGCTTCTTCTAATTCGCGCAGTCTTTGATTTTCAACTTCTGCAGCGCTCATCTATTCGTCCTCACCACGAATGCGCAACTTGCGCATTTTTTCAATTAAGGTGGTGCGATTCATGCGCAATAACCTAGCAGCTTGACTGACCACACCATCTGACTGTTGTAATGCTCGCTGAATAATTTGCTTTTCCATCTCGTGCAAATATTGCTTTAAGTCTAAGCTACCATCAAAACCAGGCATGTCAACTTGCTCACTCATATCAAGCTTGGTATGGGTCGTTTCAATCGGCTGATATTGTTGTGGCAACATATCAACCGTTACCGTTTTTCCTGCATACAAAATAGATAAGCGTTCAGCTAAATTACCAAGCTCGCGCACATTACCCGGCCAGTCATAACTGCGTAAAGCATCCATTGTTTCTGGCGTTAATTCAGGTGCAGCGCGTCCATTTTCAGAAAGCTTTTTAAGCTTCGCTTCAAGCAATAATGGCACATCCTCCGTACGGGCACGCAAAGCTGGAAGCTCGATAGGAAAAACATTTAGGCGATAGTATAAGTCTTCCCGAAAAGAGCCTTCGTCAATACGAATCGGCAAATCTCGATGCGTAGCCGCAATAATACGCACATCGGCACTTAAACTTTTATTACCGCCAACTCGTTCATAAACACGCTCTTGCAGTACCCGGAGTAACTTAACTTGCATAGGTAGCGGCATGTCACCAATTTCATCTAAAAAGAGTGTTCCACCTTCTGCTAGCTCAAAACGCCCTTTACGCGCTGTGATTGCCCCAGTAAACGCACCTTTTTCGTGGCCAAATAATTCACTTTCTAGTAGTTCAGCAGGAATGGCGCCACAATTAAGCGGCACAAAGCCGTAAGCATTACGTAAAGAGCATTGATGAATACATTGCGCAACAACCTCTTTGCCTGTTCCTGACTCGCCTAAAATCAACACACTGGCATCGGTTTGCGCAACCTGTGTAATCAGGTCTTTTACCTGCAACATTGCAGGGCTAATACCAATTAATTGCGCTAGTGGATCCATCACACCCCCAAAAAGTCGGTTTTGACTAGAAAAACCCTACTTTTACCGTAAAATTATTGAGATGTGCTTGTTTATACACCAAAGATCGGTCTGTGTCAAAATTTTGTCACAAATAAAAACACCAGCAACTTGGCTGGTGTTTTTATAATTGGTTAATTCGAAAAGACTAAGAAGCGAATTTTTTTTCTAGCGCTTCTTTAGGCAGCTTACGCACGTCTTCTGGCATTTCGTCCCATGCCGTTTTCAAAGTTCTTAGGATGTCAGCAACTTCATCTAAAATTTCAACCGAATTGTCTCTGCTTGCTGCAAACACGCGTCTTGCTAAAAACTCATACAACGAATCCAAATTTTCGACGATTTCTCCGTTTAAATCGTGATCTAAACCAGAACGCAAGCCATTAATAATGGTAATTAAATGGTTTGTTTTTTTCGCTTTCAGTTCAAGATCTCGACGTTGAATGGCGCCTTTAGCCTGCGCTAACACGTCCAAAGCGCCCTCATACAACATTTGCACTAAGCGATGTGGCGTTGCATTTTCAACACCTGTTTGCAAGTTGGTTTGCGTATATTGTTGCAAATAACGATTACGAACCATTGCATTCATTCCTAATTACTCCCTGTGTTGGCAGATACTTATACGTTCTATACACGTTGTATCGACCAGCACAGAAAAAACTTAAGTTTAAAAATGCTGAATTATTTAGTGTTAACACTAAATAGCCACAACACCAATTTCAGCCAAACTATTTGCCGACACCTGATAATCAGGTAATTGATCGAATTGCAAATAGCGATAAATGTCTTGTGCCATCGTGTCTAATTTGCCAACATAGCTCAAATATTCTGCTGTTGTTGGAATGTAACCCAATTTAGCGACAACTGCCGATAACTCTGCAGAACCTAAATAAACTTGTGCATCCTGTCCTAAACGATTAGGAAAGTTGCGCGTAGAAGTAGAAAAGACATGAGAACCATCTCGAACGCGCGCTTGATTCCCCATACACAACGAACAACCAGGCATCTCCATACGTGCGCCCGCGCGGCCAAAGACACCATAATAACCCTCTTCCATCAACTGATGTTGATCCATTTTAGTTGGCGGCGCAATCCATAATGTGGTCGGTAAATTACCCATACCTTCCAATACCTTACCCGCAGCACGGTAGTGGCCAATATTCGTCATACACGAACCAATAAACACCTCATCGATTTTGTTTCCAGCAATGGCTGATAAAGGACGCACATCATCTGGATCGTTTGGACAAGCGACCAACGGTTCGGTAATCGTTGCTAAATCAATTTCAATGATTTCTGCATATTCAGCATCGGCATCAGCCTGAAGCAAACTTGGATTGGCTAACCAGTCTTCCATGCCTTTAATGCGACGCTCTAATGTACGTACATCAGCATAGCCATTCGCAATCATCCAACGCATTAGGGTAATATTGCTGCGCAAATATTCCGCTACCGACGCTTGTCCCAAGGCGATGGTGCAACCATTCGCTGAGCGTTCTGCCGAAGCATCAGACAACTCAAAAGCTTGTTCAACTTTTAAATCTGGCAAACCTTCAATTTCTAAAATGCGGCCATTGAAAACGTTTTTCTTACCCTTCTTATCTAAAGTCAGCAGGCCGCGCTGAATGGCCACATAAGGAATCGCATTAACTAAATCACGCAACGTAATTCCTGGTTGCATTTTTCCTTTGAAACGCACCAGTACCGATTCAGGCATATTCAAAGGCATCACGCCTAATGTCGCTGCGAAGGCAACCAAACCAGAGCCCGCAGGAAAAGAAATGCCAATTGGGAAACGGGTATGAGAATCACCCCCTGTACCAACAGTATCGGGTAACAACAAACGGTTTAACCATGAGTGAATGACGCCATCACCAGGGCGCAACGAGACACCGCCACGACTGGTAATGAATTCGGGCAAGCTGTGTTGTAGTTTAATATCGACTGGCTTCGGATAAGCGGCAGTATGACAAAAAGACTGCATCACCAAGTCGGCACTAAACCCTAAACAGGCTAGCTCGGTTAACTCATCTCGCGTCATTGCGCCCGTTGTATCTTGCGAACCCACTGTTGTCATATGGGGCTCACAATATTGTCCCGCTCGAACCCCAGTTAGACCACAAGCCTTGCCAACCATTTTCTGCGCCAAGGTGTAACCTTTCCCTGTATCATTCGGCACAGACTGGCGCAAGAACAAGTCAGAAGCTGGTAAGTTTAAGCTACGACGCGCGCGTTCTGTTAAGGCTCGACCAATAATCAGGGGAACGCGTCCACCCGCGCGAACTTCATCAGCCAAGGTTTCTGGTGTTAAAGAAAAGGTAGCAATAACCTTTTCATTTTTGTGGATTTCACCTTTATAGGGATAAATCGTAATGACATCACCCATTTCCATTTGGCTTACATCACATTCAATCGGCAAACTACCAGAATCTTCCGCTGTATTGAAAAAAATCGGTGCTATTTTTCCGCCCAAAACAACGCCACCTTGACGCTTGTTTGGTACGTGGGGAATATCGTCACCAAACCACCACATGACTGAATTCATTGCCGACTTGCGAGATGACCCAGTGCCAACAACATCACCAACATAAGCAACGGGGTGACCTTTTGCTTTTAGCTCAGCCACTACTTCAGGTAAATTTGGAAAGCGATCGCGTAACATTGCTTTAGCATGCACAGGAATATCTGGACGACTCCATGCTTCTGTTGCTGGCGACAAGTCATCGGTATTCGTTTCGCCTGCCACTTTAAAAACAGTTACCGTAAGTGATTCAGGTAGCGCTGGCTTATCTGTAAACCATTGTGCGTCTGCCCATGCTTGTAACACTTTTTGTGCCCAAGTGTTTGTTTTCGCTTTTTCAATAACGTCATGGTAAGCATCATAAATAAGCAAAGTTTTACTTAATGCAGCACACGCTGCTTCGGCAGTATCCGCTTGATCTAACAAACTAATTAAAGGTGAAACGTTGTAACCACCGATCATTGTACCCAGTATTTCTGTTGCTTTTACTGGATTAATAAGCGGACAAGCAACATGACCATGGGCAACATCCGCTAGAAAAGCAGCTTTAACATAGGCCGCCTTATCAACACCTGGTGGTACGCAATCAACAAGCAAATGCATTAAAAATTCGGCTTCGCCAGCAGGCGGGCTTTTTAATAGCTCGACCAGTTGCGCCGTTTGTTCAGCAGTTAAAGGTAAAGGTGGGACACCTTGGGTAGCTCGTTCAGCAGCATGTTGACGATAGGCAGTTAGCATAATTAGGGCGCTCCCAATTCAGGTAAAATAGATAATAAGCAGAATTTTAACAAAAACCGTTACACTTCGGGCAGCTAAAAACAGCTTATACGTGTAGGAATACAGCTAACTTACAAAAAATAACCCTAAAGCAAGCCTATTGCCATGCTAGTAACAAATGCTTGCAAGGGCGACGCCAAATTTTCAGCAATCAGTTGCATAACAATCATCCTATCCGTTTACCAAAAATTATCATCTAGTCATACTAATACCTAATAATGGGCAC
>JAEMQD010000061.1 GCA_022759035.1 Thiotrichales bacterium | reverse complement strand
GTTTCAGTCTCGACATTACTGCCAGAGCCGCATTAGTGCGGTGCAAATTTATCTAATTTGCGCTGTAGTGTACGACGATGCATGTTTAATGCGCGTGCGGTTGCTGAAATATTGCCTTCATGTTCGCTCAACACCTTTTGAATGTGTTCCCATTCAAGCTGCTCAATAGAAAGGGGCTTAGCACTGACATCTAAATGCGGATTACCTTGTGCTTGTTCTAGCGCAACAAGAATTTCGTCAATGGTGGCTGGCTTGGCTAGGTATTGGCGTGCGCCCAGTTTAATGGCTTCAACAGCGGTTGTGATGCTGGCGTAACCAGTCAATACGAGAATGGGCAGTTCTGGATCTAGCGCATGTAATCGTTGCACGAGTGTTAAACCAGAATTTCCTGGCATGACAAGATCGGTGATCGCAGCATCAAACACAGCGTTTTCAACAGCCGTGTGTGCTTCTTCGCTGCTATGTGCAATTTCGCAGCGATGACCTCGTCGATTAAGTTGACGGGCTAAGGTTTGTGCAAAGAGTGCATCATCATCGGTAATCAGTAATTTCATCGCGTTATTATGACACGCTTTGGTTTATTTTTTGCGCGGCATTTTGTCGCAGCTGCCAATCAAGTGGGTTATTGGGTAAAGTGATGCAAGCTTGTGCGCCGCCTGTTTTCGGATTAGATAACGCAAGCTGACCACCCAGTTGTAGCACGCTTGCGTATGCTAAAGCTAAACCCATGCCGTGACCGTCAGTTTTTTCACTTAATTGTGGCTGTGGGAATGTCGCAAGCAGTCCATCAGGAAAGCCGGCTCCTTCGTTATAAATACATAAATGGATGGTATCACTATTCCAAGTAAAGTTAATCTGCACGGGCTGTGTGCTCGCATCACAGGCATTGTTTAATAAACTAACAATACTTTGCGTTAATGCAGGCAAATCAATCGCGTCAGGCATGTTGCTTTGTGTGCTAGCAATGTTTAGGGTTACCTGTGCTGTAGGCCTTAATGCTTGCCAATGCAATAAAATATTGTCTAAATAACTGTTCCAAGGGAGAAAGCCTAATTGATCGCTTCGCTCTAATTGGTGCTGACGTAGACTATGACTGATTTGTTTCTTACATTGTTGTACCAGTTGTTGTATTTGCATTAAGGCTTGTTGTGCAAACTCGCTTTCGTTGTGTTGATAGGCATCTTGTGCTTCTGAAGCGAGCAGGCTGATACTAGCGAGTGGTGTAGAAAGCTCATGTGCTGTGGCTGCGGCAGCTAAACTCATATTGAGTAGGTATTGATGCTCTCTGCTATTGATTTCCGCTTGTTTTAGTGCAACTTGTTGATTTTGCAAACGTTGGTGCAATCGAGATAGAAAAAAGGCGGTAATGGTCGCAATTAAAATGAGATTCAACCATAGCCCTAACTTTGCGAGCACATCTAAAGGATTAAACGGTGCATCTCGAACAATACCACCATCTAGGGTAAACAACAGGGCGTAGAGTGCATTAGGAAGTTGCGGAATGGTATTGCTAATGGGTGCAGGGACCAGAATCAGTAGGGTTGCCGCCGTTAAAATAACACTAAGCAATAAATATTGTGACAGCAAAGGCAAAATGCCTACCGTAAGCAATAAAGGTAGCAGTAACAAGGCGAAGAAAGGATTGTGCGCACCGCCAGAAAAGGCGAGTAAACTGGCAACGACAATGACGTCCGCCATCAATTGCAACGTGAGGCCAGTTGTCGTAATTTGCCATTTACGTTGGCTAAGCAATACCATGCCATGCAAAGCAAGCCATTCGATACCAATCATAAACAGATTGGGATAAGCGAGCGGTAGTTTTAATGCAAGCGCTGCGGACAGTAAAATGGCAAGAAGTGCGATGCCGCCAGCGCGCAATAAAATAAGTCGTTTTGCTAATTCATGGATCACAGTTGTTGGCTAAGCCATTGGTGTAGCTGCGGCGCAGAGAGTGCGCCCGACATTTCGGCTACTTTTTTACCGTTTTTAAAGACCATCAATGTCGGTATCGAACGAATCGCAAACTGTGCGGCAAGTTGTTGCTGTTGCTCTGTATTCACTTTAATAAATTGCGCTTTGCCAGCGAATTGTTGTGCTACCTGGGTAAAAGTTGGCGCAAACATTTTGCAAGGACCGCACCAAGGCGCCCAAAAGTCGACAACTAACGGCAATTCATTATTGTTAAGCTGCTTGGCAAAGCTGGCCGAATCGGCTTCTATTACTTTACCAGCAAATAGCGCTTGCTTACATTTCCCACATATTGCGCCGCTATGAGCAGAAAGTTTGTCTTCTGGGATACGATTGGTTGCATTGCAGTGTGGACAGACGATATGTGGCATGAGGTGATGCTCCTAACATGAAAAACAATAAGATCAGTTATGGGGGTGAAGAGGTAGTTTTTCTAGTGTTTCTGGTGATAAAGGATAACTTTCGCTCGCCGCTTTTCTTCCTTCAGCTACGAAGCTGCTTACAGCATGTGCATGTGCATGCAACACGGCTACTAAATTTGGGTTGTCTGTTGTAACCTGGCTCTGGACCCCATTAGAGAGCAGCTGATATTCGACGTGGACTTGTTCGCGGTAAGCAAATAGTAAGGCGTAAACCTTATCCCAGCTACGAATAGCGCGTCCTTTGGCAAAGCGTGCTTTCATATCGGTGACATGGGTTTGTAGTATGGTTGCTATGTGTTTGTCTGTGCTGGTTGTTATTGCATTAAAACCATTTGGTAATATCTCTACCACACGATCTATCAGGTGATGTTGGTCAAGCAAGGCTTGAATGTCTGCCTGATGTTTCTGGTGTTCTGCATCACGGCCACCTCGTCCAAAGTGATAGTGATGTTCCTGATGTGCTGTATTGGTCATGCATTAACCTCGTGCGATAATGTAAACATATTATTAGATTAGCACGGACAATAGCATGAATACCATCCCCCTGCGTGTGATTGTTGGCCCATTAGGGTCAGGAAAAACGACATTATTAAAACAGTTATTAATACACCGCGGTCATAATGAAATACATGGGGTGTTAGTGAATGATTTTGGTCAGATAGAAGTAGATAAACACAGATTACAAGATGATAATCTACTAATCGCTGCACTGCAGGGTGGTTGTGTGTGTTGTTCGTTACAAAGCCGAGTGCAGCAGGCTTTGGTGTCTTTGGTTGAAGCGGGGGCCACACAATTGTGGCTAGAGCCATCTGGGGTTGCTGATGTGCGTGCCTTATATTTAGCTTTGCGTAAATTGCCTTTTATTCGTTTGTTGCCCATGATTGCGGTATTGCCTGCAAAGACATTATTGGCGAAGCAATATAGTCCTATATTACGTGCGCAGCTTGCTTTAGCAAACTATGTTTTAGTCAGTCATGCCGAAAATTTGGCAGTGGCGCAGCAAGACCGTATTAACGAGGTGTTGGCATCGTTATATCCCGCTAAGCTCGCTTGGGCTGTTGGTAATCCTAATTTGGTGCCACCTGATTGGTTGCCCCATTTAGGATTGGCTAAAGCGCCTGATGCGCAAGGTGAATCGTGTGCGCATCAAGCAACAGCCTTTATGGATCATGCTATTACGCAGCCGATTAAATTTTCGGACATGAGTGTACAACATGGCTTATCGCAAATGGGCTTGGTTTATCCTGATTTATGGCAGTGGTCTCGGTTATGTTTGATAAACAGCTTTTCAGTACAGCCAATGCAGTTTGTAAAGCGGGTTAAAGGAATGTTGCGTACTGGACCACAGCATTGGTATCAAGTTGATTGGACAGAACATGGCGGTTGGCAGTGGCAAGAAAGTACCTATGCAGGGAACAGTCGATTAGAAGTGTTGCATCAGCAAGAAACGGTCGATTGGGATGCTTTAATGACAGCGTGCCAGGTTGTCAAATAAAAAAGCCCTCGTTTTCGAGGGCTATGTTAGAATCAAATGTGTTACCAATCATGGCATTAGCAGAAAGTAGCAGTTTGCTGACGGGAGCGAATTGTGCCAATACACCCAAGCCGTCGTGTTTTTGCACCAGATGTCGTGCGCGCATCACCATAATTGCCGTCTGTTCTATTGGGAAATAATTTAACCTATTGGTGTTAATGTCGAAAAAATGGCAGGGCATTTCAGCTACAATAATAGGCATTACTTTAAAGAGGAATAAACATGATTGACCCAAGTATTTTTCGTGCCTATGACATTCGTGGCATTGTTGATAAAGCACTAACAGAAGACGCTGCTTACGGCGTTGGTCGTGCTTTAGCAACTGAAATTTTAGCCAAAGGCGGTAAAGCCATTGCTGTTGGTCGTGATGGTCGCTTGTCTGGTCCACGCTTAATGAATGCGCTAATGAAAGGTGCGACAGAAGGCGGTGTTAATGTTGTGGATGTGGGTATGGTAACAACGCCCATGGTCTATTTTGCAGCGGCAACACTTGATAATGTTACTTCTTGTGCAGCGATTACAGGTAGCCATAATCCACCTGATTATAACGGTATCAAAATGGTGGTTGACGGGCATACTTTATCGGGAGATGCCATTCAAGGACTGCGCGCTTGTATTGAGAAACAAGCTTATAGCGCGGGTGCTGGCTCAATAACAACTCAGAATATTTTTCCAGCTTATAAAGCACGTATTGCCAGTGACATTCAACTTAAACGTCCACTTAAAGTGGTTGTCGATGCTGGTAATGGTGTTGCTGGCGCTTATGCACCAGAAATATTGCGCGCTATTGGTGCTGAAGTTATTGAGTTGTACTGCGACGTGGATGGTACTTTCCCGAATCATCATCCCGATCCCTCTAAGCCCAAAAACTTAAAAGACATGATTGCCAAAGTGAAAGCTGTTGGTGCAGATGTTGGCCTGGCTTTTGACGGTGATGGTGACCGCGTTGGTGTTGTTGATGAAACGGGCAAGCTTATTTTTGCTGACCGCCAAATGATGCTTTATGCAGCAGATGTGCTTAGTCGCAATGCAGGTGCGCAAATTATTTATGATGTGAAATGTTCTAGTACTTTGGCAAGGCATATTGAAGCCAAAGGTGGCGCGCCGCTTATGTGGCGGACGGGACATTCATTTATTAAGGCCAAACTAAAAGAAACTGGTGCGCCTTTGGCAGGAGAAATGTCGGGACATATTTTCTTTAAAGACCGCTGGTATGGTTTTGATGATGGTATTTACGCCGCTTGTCGTATGCTTGAAATTTTAGCGGCAGATCAGCGCGCTGCGTCAGCTATTTTTAATGAGTTACCGGATAGTTTTTCCACACCAGAAATGGATTGGGAATTTGCAGAAGGCGAACATTTTGCTTTCATGGAAAAATTGAAAGCAGTTGCAGAGTTTCCAGATGGCAAGTTATTCGATTTGGACGGTATCCGTGTGGATTTTGCCGACGGCTGGGGGTTAATTCGTGCATCGAACACCACGCCTATTTTGGTGATTCGCTTTGATGCGGATAGTGAAGCTGGTTTGGAACGCATTAAAGCGAATTTCCGGAGTCAAATTGCTAAAGTCGCACAAGGTTTAACGATTCCTTTTTAACCTTTTGGGTTTGTTAGGAGATAAAAATGCAGAGGAAACAAATGGATACAACGCGTGCAACTG
This sequence comes from Thiotrichales bacterium, assembly GCA_022759035.1. Classification (GTDB taxonomy): domain Bacteria; phylum Pseudomonadota; class Gammaproteobacteria; order Thiomicrospirales; family Thiomicrospiraceae. The sequence continues at coordinate 9,265 of JAEMQD010000061.1, read as the reverse complement.
AAATTGCGCAAGTGCTAACGCAAGCACTTCCTTATATTCGCCGTTTTGTCGGCAAAACCATTGTTGTGAAGTATGGTGGTAATGCCATGGTCGATGATGCGTTAGAGCAGAGCTTTGCGCGCGATATCGTCTTAATGAAGCAAATTGGTATGAATCCTGTCGTGGTTCATGGTGGTGGCCCACAAATTGGTAAATTGCTGGCACAAATTGGCAAAGAATCACAATTTATTGAAGGGATGCGTGTTACTGACCGTGAAACGATGGATGTTGTCGAAATGGTATTGGGTGGTCAGGTAAATAAAGCGATTGTGGGGATGATTCAAAAAGCAGGTGGGCGTTGTGTTGGCTTGACTGGCAAAGATGCTGGGTTAATTAAAGCACGTAAAATGACGTTGACTAAGCAAAATCCTGCATTGAATGAACCAGAAATTATTGATTTAGGCCACGTGGGTGAAGTAGCGCATGTCGACACGCATATTCTTGAGTTGATGATTAAAAGTGACATTATTCCTGTGATTGCCCCAGTTGGTTATGACGATGAAGGGCATAGCTACAATATTAACGCTGATTTTGTTGCTGGCGCTGTAGCGGGGGCACTTAAAGCAGAAAAATTAATGCTATTGACCAATATTGCTGGCCTACAAGATAAACAAGGCAATCTGCTGACTGGTTTAACGCATGCGATGGTTGAAGGGTTAATTGCTGACGGTACAATTTATGGTGGCATGTTGCCTAAAATTCGCTGCGCTTTAGATAGTGTGACAGCGGGTGTGAAATCGGCACATATCGTCGATGGTCGTGTACAGCACGCTGTGTTGCTCGAAGTGTTTACTGATGAAGGGGTCGGTACGCTCATTACGGCTTAAATTTGTTTTGGGGGTGCGACAATTTGTCACATCGTATTTTGTTGGGGCTTAGATTAATATAGTTACCAGTAGATAACAATTTCCTCTTGTTATTGAATGCTCCTCAGTATTAAACCGCTCGTCATGAAGAGCGGTTTTTTTTCGTCTACGATATGCGCGTGGTATAGTGACAATATTGTTTTTTATGGTTGCTTTTCATGTTTGACTTTTTATTGCAACAAGTTATTTTATTTATTGTTTCCCTGTCGGCTAATGCTTTTTCAGCTTTGGCAGGTGGTGGTGCTGGGTTATTGCAGTTTCCTGCTTTGCTTTGGCTAGGCTTGCCTTTCGCTGTTGCCTTAGCGACACATAAGGTGGCGAGTGTTGCCTTGGGTGTCGGGGCGACGATACGCTATTTACAACACGACGTATTATCCTGGCGTTTTGCTGCTTTTATTTTGTTGACTGGTTTGCCAGGGGTATGGCTTGGTGCCATTAGTGTCTTGGCGATTTCTGAACAAGTTCTATTAATCGCTTTAGGGTTGTTGACGATCGGGATGGGCGCTTACTCTATTGCACAAGCGCAATTAGGATTGGTTGCTGTGCCAATGTCGCATCGTTTTTTGGGTTGGCTGGTGGGTGGCTTAGGGCTATTTGTTGTTGGTGTGTTAAATGGCTCGCTTACGTCGGGTACGGGCCTTTTCGTTACCTTGTGGCTGGTTCGTTGGTTTGGATTAGATTATAAACAAGCTGTCGCTTACACTTTGGTGTTAGTGGGCTTTTTTTGGAATGGATTGGGCGGTTTAACCCTAGCAATGGTAGGGGAGGTACGCTGGGACTGGTTGCCTGTCTTGTTGGTTGCGTCGATGTTGGGTGGGTATTTAGGCGCGCATTGGGCGTTACTCAAAGGGAACTTGTGGGTTAAGCGGGCATTCGAAGTTGTGACGATATTAACAGGAGCGAGCTTGCTTATTCGGGCAATGTTTTAACATGCCATAAGTGAATGAGTTTGCCGCAGCCAGCTTCTAAATTTTGCCAATTGGTCGGTAAGACGAAATGCGCAAGCGCACAAGTAGGGAAAAGTTTTACTTGTGTTTCGGTAAGTGACTCATTTGTTAAGTAAGTGAGCAGTGACTCTAAGCCAGGATTGTGGCCAATTAACAGCAGACGTTTGCTTACGGGTGCTTGAGCAAGTACAGACAATAAAGTGTCCAATTCGGCCTCATAAATGCGTTCATCGGTTACGCATGCAATATCCGATTCTTCATTAAAATGCGTGCTAACGCGTCGTAAAGTTTGCATTGTGCGGCGCGCTGGTGAAGATAAGACATAATCTGGCGTGAGATGTTGGCGCGCAATCCATGCACCCATCTTAAGCGCGTCTTCTCGCCCGCGCTCGCTTAGTGGGCGATCAAAATCGACTAAACTGGGATCGCTATGATCCGATTTAGCATGGCGCAAAATCAATAATTCACGCAATAGGTTCGGCATACTCACACCCCGTAGGTATGACGGTATTGCTCCATCGCTTTTAGGTGCGTGTGTAATACCGGATGTGCTTCTATATGGCGAATAAGATGCGCCATAGTCACGATAGGAATAACGGGAATACCAAAACTATCCTCTACTTCTTGCACGCTCGACTTTTCTCCCGTGCCTTTTTCCATACGATCAAGCGCGATAACCACGCCAGCAGGTGTGGCACCAGCAGTGCGAATGATTTCGATAGATTCACGAATTGCTGTGCCTGCCGTAATGACATCGTCTACGATAAGGATTTTGCCGCTCAATGGTGTGCCAACGATGCTGCCGCCTTCGCCATGCGTTTTAGCTTCTTTGCGATTGAAGGCAAACGGACGGTCTTGTTGGTGATGTTCTGCTAAGGCAATGCTGGCAGCAGAGACTAAGGGAATGCCTTTATACGCTGGACCAAAAAGAATGTCATAATCGACGCCACATTGTGCAATCGCTTGTGCATAAAATTGCCCAAGTTTGGCTAAGCTTGACCCAGAATTAAATAAACCGGCATTAAAAAAATAAGGACTTGTTCTGCCAGATTTTAAAGTGAACTCGCCGAAGCGTAATACATTAGTAGATAAAATAAAATCTATAAAATCATGCTGATAAGGATGCATATATACCCTAAATGAAAAGGAGATGTGCTATTTATACGGTATCTTGCGTTAAAATGGAAGCACCATTGTGTAATTAAGGGTGTCTTAGTGCAAACAAAATATGAAGCCATGGTGATTGTGACAGGGGCGGGGCGTCGCTTGGGTGCGGCGATGACGCGCACTTTGTTAGAAAAAGGTTATGCCGTGCTCGGGACTTATCGTCAGCAAACGCCAGAAGTGCTTGAGTTGCAAGCACTCGGTGCAGTGATGTGGCAGGCCGACTTGTCGACAGATGCGGGTACAAAAGCATTTGTATCTGCTGTACAAGCGCAAGTAAAGAGTATTCGTGCCATTATTCATAATGCCTCTGTGTGGCACCATGACGAAACGCTCATGTCTACATTAACATTGCGAGAGGCGACATTTGCGCTGCATGTCTTTAGTCCATACGCGATTAATCAGGCGTTGGCACCTTTATTAATGGCTTGCTCGGGTAATAAAGATATTGTGTTTATTTCGGATGCGAGTGCGCACAAAGGCAAGTCGGGGCACGCTTTGTATTTAGCCTCGAAAGCGGCGATGGAAAGTATTATGCATACACAGGCACAGACATTTGCGCCACATATTAAAGTGAATGCGATTGCGCCTGGTTTGTTGGCATTTCATGAAACTGATACGGCAAGTTATAAGACGATGCGCTTATCACAATCGTTGCTTGGCATTGAACCTGGTTTTGGTGCCGCGGTGGATGCCTTGTTGTTTTTACTGAACAATACTTACACCACATCAAGCGTGTTAACACTTGATGGTGGGGGTTGTTTGCCTATTCGCCCTTGTTAACATAGGGTGTTGTTAAAGGAAAGGGCGCTTGAATTTGTGTGCCATCATTTAAATCGATGATCAAGGTGAGTTGCCACTGCATTTTGTCAATGGTACAAAATGCGAGTAAAGATTTGCCTGCCCAGCTGCCGTCCTCTTGCTGTACCAAGGGAATGCGGTTATAACCCATATACATATTACTGCCATTGATATCTAGCTGGACTTTGCTTGGCATCGCCCCAGTAATGTTTGCTTTAATTGAGAGTTGTTTTGCGATGGGTATGGGTTTAGGTGTGACATCTAAGGTTACCGTTAAACCTTGGGCATGGATTGTACATGCTTGCTGGTGAAGCTGACACTGCTCGGCTAAAGGAAGAATGTGTACGTTGGTTTGTGGGGTTTGTTGCTTCCACCAGATGGCTAGCCCTGTTCCGAGGGCAATGAGCGGAATAAGCACTAAATAAATAAACTTCATGACAAGGTTTCCTTGCATTGTTGACATCGCGGACAGAAAAAACTGGATCTGCCCGTTAATTTGATATTCTGAATAGGTGTACCGCAAGTATAACAGGCTTGTTCTGTTCGCCCATAAACTTGTAAGGTTTGTGCAAAATAGCCTGGTTGTCCATCGGGGTTAACGAAATCTTTTAGGGTGCTGCCACCTTGAGCAATGGCACGTTCAAGTGTTTGTTGAATATGTTGATGCAGTTTTTCTACTTCGGCAAAGGTGAGTGTGTTGGCAATTTGCTGTGGGTGAATGCGCGCTAAAAAAAGGGATTCACAAGCATAAATATTGCCAATGCCAACAACGATGTCGCTACGCATTAGCGCTGTTTTGATGGCGACTTTTCTAGCATTTAGTTTTGCATATAAATAATGTGGCGTGAAGTCGTCGCTTAAGGGTTCAACACCAAGGTGTGCAAGTAAAGGATGTGTTTCGGAAGGTGGATTAATCAGTAAAAAGCCAAATCTTCTTGGGTCATGGTAACGCAACGCCAAGTGAGCGAAACTAAGCTGCCAATGATCATGTTTTCGCCATTCACTTGTTGAATCGGTAATGCGTAAACTTCCGGACATACCCAAGTGTACAAGCAGAGTTCCTTGTTCAAAAGTGAATAAAAGGTATTTAGCACGGCGTGCGACATTAAGTAGTGGTGTGTTGGTATAAGCGGTTAGAGCGGTTTCGGGTACTGGGTAACGTAATTTTGGCTGCATTACGCTAACTTGCGTTAATGTTTTTCCTAGGATATGTGGTGCAATACCACGGCAGGTTGTTTCGACTTCGGGCAGTTCAGGCATTGTTGACGTGTCCGTAGGTTATGGTAAAAATTGCCAGTTTATTCTATCAGTTTTTAAAGCGGTAAAAACACAAAAACCCGCATAGGCGGGTTTTTAAGCGGCGGCAATGAGCAAGCAAATTACTTGATCTTTGCTTCCTTAAACAAAACGTGTTTACGTGCTTTTGGATCGAACTTCATCATTTCGAGCTTTTCAGGCGTAGTGCGTTTGTTTTTAGTAGTAGTATAGAAAAAACCAGTTTCAGCAGTAGAAACTAATTTGATCTTTTCGCGAATTGACTTAGCCATGGTTTACCAAGCTCCTTAGATGTTTTCGCCGTTAGCGCGCAAAGCACCAACAACTGCTTCAATACCGAGTTTATCAACAGTACGTAAGCCATTTGCAGAAATGCGTAAACGCACAAAACGTTGCTCAGACTCTAACCAAAAACGCTTGTTATGCAGGTTAGGCAAAAAACGACGTTTAGTTTTGATGTTAGAGTGAGACACTTTGTTCCCAGTTACTGTGCTTTTACCAGTAATTTGACATACACGTGCCATAATGAATTCCTTTATCGTCTAAAATGACAAAGGCGGCATTATATTAATTTTTGCCCGCCCGTGTCAATAGTGTCGACTTAAAAAGCGACAACTTAGCGTTATTTGGTTAATGAAATAAACAGTTGTGGTAATCGCTCTGGCAAACGGTCTACGTGGTCGATGACGGTGTAGTGTTTACCAAAAATGTCGGCTACATAACTGTCCGCGTTGGGGTCGAGATTAATACAATAGGTGGCAATGCCTTGTTGTGTTAACGATTTAACGGCTTCACGACTATCGGCAATTAATGCTTTGGGGTCTTTACTATCAATATCTGCTGGTTCGCCGTCAGTTAAGACTAACAAAAGTCGTTTATCTGCTTTTCGGTGCGCTAGATAATGTCCTGCATGCCGTAAGGCAGCGCCCATACGGGTAGATTGCCCAGGTTGCATAGCAGCCAATCGTGCTTTAACCCCATCATCCCATGCTTCGTTAAAGCCCTTGATGTGACGATAACGCACTTCGTGGCGCGTATTTGAATCAAAACCTGCAATGGCTAGCGGGTCACCCATTTTATCCACAGCCCAAGCTAGCAAGCTAACAGCTTCTTGACTGAGTTCTAAAATGGTTTGTGTGCTGCCTGTGGCTTTATTACCAACTGAGGCAGATAAGTCGATCAGTAAGAGCACGGCAAAGTCTCTTCCGTCTGTGCGATGACTCATGTTGATGCGAGGATCGGGGCTAGCGCCGCCTTTATAATCAATTAATGAACGAATCGCTACGTCTAAGTCCAGTTCGCTGCCATCTTCTTGATAGCGAATGCGTACTTTATTTTGCGGTTTAATCATATCGATTAACTGTTTGAGCTGTCTTGCAATGCCTGCATGTTTTTCAAGTAGCTTATCAATGGTGCTTGCTTGCCCTGAAGGATGCAAGGTTTCAAATAAGCTGACCCAGTCAGGCTTGAAGCTTTCGCTGTGGTAGTCCCATTCTGGGTAGTGACGTGGCGGCAGGCCATTTAGTTCAGGTTCTTTGTCATCTGGTTGTTTTTTGGATAGGTCAAATACTTCTTCTTCGTCACCTTCCTCAATAAACAACCATAAATGGCGATTATCGTCGCGATAATCGATTTCGGTGTCATCAAAATAAATGTTAGGCAAAGCGTCGGACTGACGACGGGTGCGTGCAACAAAGCGAATGGCAAGATCGGCAGCATCTTGGGTTGTCGTTGCATCTTTTGCCATCATTTCGTTGAATTGCGCTACAAAGGCTAAAATATCAGGATTGGTATAGCCATGATTCGGATTTAATATGGCATAAGAAAGCATAGCTGCACGATGCCGTAAGCAAGATTCGTTACTTTCGTTGCAGGCATGTTCTATGGGTACAGGATGTAAGCTTAACCATAGGCGACGTAACCCAGGGTATTTTCGCATGGTAAGCGCTTCGACACGACAATCCTCGAATAGCTCAATGGCAAAACGCTGCATGGGGCTGTAGTTGTCGGCAACAATGCGTGTCGAGTAGCGTTTGTGTGCCGCCATATGGGCAATGAGCGCGCGGTAGCGGTTGATGCCTGAAACACCATTGACGTCATCGTAAATATCAGGCGCACGCAAACCAAACTCATCGAAGTAGGGGCGTTGTGCAACACCTTCTTCCAGAGCCGTTGGGTAGGGTACGATCATAGCATCGGTATCCCACATGGCTTTCAGAATCGCATCAAGTTGGCGAGCGTTATCGACAAGCAAAGTGCCGTGTCGTTCTCGTTGCAGAATGGTTAGGCTGTCTGGCGTATTTAGCGCGAAGTAATCACGCTGTGTGTCTGGACTCCCTGCATGGGCTTTGACACCATAGGCTACCCAATTTTTTAGGCCAGAAAGCGATAGCGTTTGGAGTACACGCGGTACGCTTTCTAAAAACTCGACCAAACAGGGGCTATTAATAATGGCGTGAAAGCCATGGATAGATGGTGTTGTTGCTTGCATGGTATCGATGACCAGTTGCAAATACGCACGCATTGACTCTGGACATTCCAATCGGTGCGCTACTGGGGCGAGACTTTGCAAAAACGGGACAATCGCTTTGCTGTTAGGCGACTTATTTAATTTGAACGTGAAGTTGGTCAGATCGGCCAAAATTGTTTCACCAACGGCTTTGGCGACTTCGGGTGCTTCTTCTAAATAAACCAAAACAGGCTCTACGCCGCGCCCCATCATGCAGATTAGGCTGGCAGCATGTAGGTATTCATCAATACCTTGCTTGCTGAGTGTTTGCGTTGCGCGCACAATACACGCATCAAACACTTCTCTTGCTTGGGGAAAACTGCACTTGAAGCGTGCGCGGTAGTCTGCAAACTCGGCCATGCGCTATTCCTTAGCCAAAAATGGCATCAATCGCGTGAAGTAAGGTATCACGAATGTCTGCGTCGTCAGTAATTGGCTCTACGAGTGCCATGCGACAAGCTTCACGCGTATCGGCACCATCTCGAATGAGACTTGCTGCATAAACGAGCAGACGCGTTGAAATACCTTCTGTTAGGCCGTGACCTTTGAGGTTACGAGCAGTCACCGCAATTTGGACTAAGCCAGAAGCGATTTCGGTGCTGACCGATGCTTCTCGCGCTAAGATGCTGGTTTCTAATTCAGCTGGTGCATAGTCAAACGTCATGCCAGCAAACCGCTGCTTGGTCGATTGCTTTAGGTCTTTCATTAGGCTTTGGTAACCTGGGTTGTATGAAATCACGAGTTGAAAATCGGGGTGAGCTTCGACAAGCTCTCCTTTTTTATCTAATGGCAAGTTACGACGGTGATCTGTCAAAGGGTGAATAACCACAGTGGTGTCTTGACGGGCTTCGACGATTTCATCGAGGTAACAAATGGCGCCATAACGAGCAGCTAGCGTGAGTGGGCCATCTACCCAACGTGTGCCGTTGGCGTCTAATAAATAGCGTCCAACTAAATCGGAAGCGGTCATGTCTTCGTTACAGGCGACAGTGATAATCGGCTTTCCTAGCTTCCATGCCATGTGTTCCACAAAGCGAGACTTACCGCACCCAGTAGGGCCTTTGACCATAACAGGCATGCGGCTTTTATAAGCGGTTTCGTATAAAGCAATTTCGTTGCCTTGTGCTTGGTAGAAGGGTTCTTTGTCGATTTTGTATTGATTAATGTCGAAATCATTACTCATGATGCTACTTCCTTTATGGATAGGAATGGGGGGTTATTTCTAAATAATTTGAATGGGTTAAACCATTAAGAAATAACCCCGTGCTTTCGCACAGGGTTATCGTTTAGTTGAACATCACAAATTACTTGTGAACGCCCAACTTTTCGCGCCAACCTGGATAAATTTTGTCCGCATCTTTCGGGAAAGATTCGAACGCACGAGCGAACTCTTTGTGCTCTTTCGCCCATTCGATAGGATCAGCACCTGCTTTCCAGCAATCGTACGCTTGACGTAACGACTTAGCACCAGCAGCTGGGCTGTCGATATGACCGTAAGAACCACCACCAGCAGTGTTGATCACGTTACCGTGACCTAAGTTCGCGAAGAACGCAGGTAGACGTAACGCATTCATACCACCAGAGATAATTGGTGTTGTTGGCTTCATGCCGTACCATTCTTGGTGGAAGTAAGGGCCTGTGTAGCTGTCACGTTCGATGATGTA
>JAEMQD010000003.1 GCA_022759035.1 Thiotrichales bacterium | reverse complement strand
TCTCGTCGCCGATTTAGCTCAGTTGGTAGAGCTACTGATTTGTAATCAGTGGGTCGGGAGTTCGAGTCTCTCAATCGGCACCAAATTATCAAAAAGGCTTAGAGTAATCTAAGCCTTTTTTGTTGTTACATGTCTTATCGATATCGAGTAGCCCTTATGAAAAGCACACAATCTACCAATGCCCTATGGGGCGGACGCTTTGATGAAGCCGTTGATGCTTTTGTTCAAGCATTTACGGCCTCTGTTACCTTCGATCAACGCATGTACGCTCAAGATATCGCGGGTTCTATTGCCCATGCGACCATGTTAGCCAAAGTAGGTGTCCTCACGCAGGATGAGCGTGATTTAATTATCGCTGGGCTATCTACTGTCAAAAACAATATCGAAACAGGTCAATTCGACTGGCAGATCGCCCGTGAAGACGTGCATATGAACATTGAGTCGGAGTTGACTGACGCGATTGGCTATGTTGGCAAAAAACTCCATACTGGCCGCAGTCGCAACGACCAAGTTGCTACCGATATCCGTCTGTACTTACGTGATGCTATTGACCACATCCAAGCAGAACTTCGTCGTTTACAACACGGACTTGTCGGCTTAGCCGAGAAAGAAGCTAGTACTATTATGCCTGGCTTCACCCACCTACAAACAGCACAACCGATTACTTTTGGTCATCACATGCTCGCTTGGACAGAAATGCTTGAGCGCGACCATGAGCGACTAACCGATTGTCGTAAGCGCACCAATAGCTTGCCGCTTGGTTCTGCAGCGCTGGCTGGCACCACTTACCCGATTGACCGCGAATATACTGCCAGCTTGCTCGGCTTTGAACGCGTCTGCCAAAATTCGTTAGACGCAGTTTCTGACCGCGATTTTGCCATTGAGTTTACCAGTGCTGCTAGCATTATTATGATGCATCTGTCACGTTTTAGCGAAGAGCTCATTTTATGGACCTCAGCACAGTTTCAGTTTATCCACCTGCCCGATCGTTTCTGCACCGGGTCGAGCATTATGCCACAAAAGAAAAACCCAGATGTACCCGAGCTTGTTCGCGGCAAGTCTGGACGTGTATTCGGTCATTTAATGGCACTGCTTACTTTAATGAAAGGCCAACCTTTAGCCTACAACAAAGACAACCAAGAAGATAAAGAACCGCTTTTTGACACCATCGATACACTACTCGGTAGTCTGCGCGCTTTCGCTGATATGATGCCAGCGGTTATTGTACGTAGCGAGATTACACGCGAAGCGGCTCAGCGCGGCTTTGCCACGGCGACCGACTTAGCAGACTATTTAGTCAAACAAGGCACGCCTTTCCGCGATGCCCATGAAATGGTTGGCAAAGCGGTTGGCTATGGTGTAGCAAATAACAAAGATTTAAGTGAAATGACGCTTGCTGAAATTCGTCAATTTGCACCAAATGCCAACGAAGATGTCTTTCAGGTGTTAACGCTAGAAGGCTCTGTGGCTGCACGCGACCACCTCGGTGGCACAGCACCAAACCAAGTACGAAAGCAGGTCGCTTTATGGCAACAACGATTAATGCACTAACGCAATACCGATAATTGCGCAGACATTTGGCTAGTCGTCATAAAAGCGACTAGCGCATCTGCCGATAGCGGCCGAGAAAAGTGGTATCCCTGCCCTTGCTCACACCCCATTTCAGCCAACATGGCTTGTTGCGCTTGCGTTTCAATCCCCTCAGCAATCACTGTCAACTCCATGCTCTTACCCAGCTGCACAATCGCTCTGGCAATCGCTGCACTATCTTTCGACTCCAACATGTTGTGCACAAACGACATGTCTATTTTCAATTTATCTAAAGGAAATTTTTGCAAATAGCTTAGGCTCGAATAACCCGTACCAAAATCATCAATAGAAAGCTGCACGCCAAGCTCAGACAACCGCTGCATAATCTCTTTTACTTGCATTGGATCATGCATGACAACGCGCTCAGTCAATTCAAGCTCCAGCAAAGTGGGACTAACCTGATATTGCCCTAATAAATAACGAATACGGTCACAAATAGGTTGGCGAATAAATTGCGATGCAGAGACATTAATTGCTACAGGCACCAAGGGAAGTCCCGCCTGTTGCCATGCAGCCAGTTGTCGGCAAGCTTCTTCTAAAACCCAATCGCCAATTTCTTCAATTAACCCTGTTTCTTCTGCCAAAGGAATAAAAATACTCGGCGCAACCCATCCTAGCTCGGGGTGATGCCAACGTAACAGGGCTTCAACACCAATCAACTGTGCATCAGCAAGCGCATATTTGGGCTGATAATGCAGCATTAATTGGTTTTCTTTAATCGCGCGAGCCAATTGCACTTCTAAATGCAATCGCGCCTCGGCCTGTTGTGTCATTAGCGACACATAATGGCGCACATCGTTACCGCCAGCCGCTTTCGCTGCACGCATAGCGCTTTGTGCCGCCTTTAGAATAGATTCGCAATCCATGGCATCATCTGGATAAAAAGCAACACCAACTGACGCGGTTAAACGCACATGTTGTCCACCCACCGCAAAAGGCTCACTCAGGCGGGCGATAATCGTCTCCACTTCTTGCGTAATGCTTTGCTTGCAGGTGCTTAATCCCGCATACACAAACTCATCGGCGCTCAACCTAGCCCAAGTGCCTTCACCAAATTGCACATGTTGTAAGCGTTTCGCAATGGTAATCAAGAGTTGATCACCTAGGGCGTGCCCCATACTTAAATTAACTTTCTTAAAGTCGTCAATATCAATATAGATAACCGCAACACAGCTTGATTCGACATTCACCTTGTCAAACAGTTCCGCCAAACGCAAATGTAATAATTGACGGTTCGCCATCCCTGTTAAGCTGTCGAAGTGTGATAAATAATGCACGCGCGCTTGCGCTGTTTTATGGGCACTTAAATCGGTTTCAATAGAAATATAGTTGATAATTTGACCTTGCGCATCGCGCACCGATAACATGGTCTGCCACACTGCCTGCACATCACCATCTTTACGACGCTGCATGAGTTCACCGTGCCAATATCCATCTACCGTCACCAAGGCACAAATATCATCGAAATTAACCTCTGTTTGCCCACCTTGGTTTACCCAAGAAGGATAATGCTTACCCACCACCTCTTCGGGTAAAAATCCCGTAATATGGGTAAAAGCTGGATTAACCTGCTGCACAATACCAACATTAGAAATGACGACAATGGCATCTCGACTGGCTTTAAATACACAAGAAATGAGTTCTAATTCTTGCTGAATCCTCGCACGATCTTCATGTTGCAATAAATGAACCACTTGCTCGGCTAACAACTTGGCAAAGATTTTTTCATCTTCTGCCCAACGATGCGCTTTCTTCATTTCAAGGCGTAGCACGCCTAATAACTGACCGTCAGCCATTAAGCGCACGTGCATTACTGAAGTAGCATCTTTCGTTAAATAAGGATAAACCTCTTCCCATATCGGTTCATGATTACAAACACAAGCATCCACCTGATCGCAAGCAACAATAGGGTCTTGCCACAATTGCGCCACATAAAGCGGCATCTGTGCAATATCAATAGAACTGGCTTCTGCCGCATCGGGAGACTGTTTAACCAGAACCAAACACGTTTGGCGGTTTTCATTTGGTTGCAGTACCCAAATACTCGCATGATCAACATGTAGCATATGCTGCGCCACTTCAATAATGCGCGCATAGGCAAGCGACTCTTGCCCAGGCTGCAACTCGGCATTTTGCCACACCGACAACAGTGCATTAGCATAATTAGGACGATATACTGGTCGGAATGAACCACCAGCATGGACTTTAGGCATGCAATAATCTCAACTAAACAAGGTATTCCAGTCCAAACTAGGGGTAAATGAATACGTAAGGCCAGTAAATATAGCCTATTCGGGGCGGTTAAGCAAGTATGTCCAACCAATGTTTAGCAAGGTGTGGCAAATCGTAATCTGCCGCGCGCAACATTGCTTGTGCAGAGAGCGACGCATGGAGACTTGGTTGCCGATACAGCTTATCGAGTGCTTCGCTTAATGCTGTTTTCGATTCTGGCGCAACCAGTAAGCCATTCTCTTCATTTAGAATGATATCACGCGGACCAAAATCGCAGTCTGCTGCAATACAAGTACAACCACACGCCATAGCCTCGATGAGCGTATTGCCTAAGCCCTCTGACCGAGAACTCATCACAAAAGTCCATGCGCCAGCAAACCAAGGAAACGGATTATTGGCCCAACCAGGCAAATACACCCAGTCTTGCAAACCGTGCGATGCAATTTGTGCTTCCAAATCAGCGCGACTATCGCCCTCACCTAAAATGACCAAGGGTTTAACGCGACATAAGGTGCTTTGTGCATAAGCATCAATGAGTAAATCAAAGCCTTTTTGTGGGTGCAAGCGTCCGATACCGAGAACATAGTCACCTTGCAACGTCAGCACTTCTGGCAGTCTTGGTAAGGTTTTTTGCTGGGCAATATCGACCAAATCGACGGGGTTGGCAATCACCTGCCAGTTTTTAATGCCGAAATCCGTTTCGAGCACCTTAGCAATGCCATGTGATACCGCAACGCGGGCTTTCACATTCGGCAGTGGATACAGCCATTTCATCAGTAATCGTTGATAACTCGCTAGCTCAAAACGTGGGTCGAGATGCACCGAAACCACCACAGGCACACCCGACAAAGCAGCGGGAATATTGGCGGTTTCCATCAGGCTAATGAGTAAATCTGGCTTATGTTGCTTATGCCACTTTCGCAGCAGCCAAGCACGCTTGAATAAATTCAGCAACTTACCAACCAGCGAAGGCGTGGCTGGGGTGTTCAATACCGTGAGTGTGCCACCATGCGGATAATGCTGAACACCTTCCCACAATAACACATACACTTCATGCCCGTCTCGCTCGAACTGTTGCGACAGCAACGAAGCAACGCGCTCCGCACCACCTTTGCCGAGGGTTTGGAGAAGTAGGGCGATTTTCATGATACATTATGTTGTTGAAATTGTAACAACATCAACACCGTCCACAAAGGCGTTTTGAAATCGCGCTGTCCCGACAAATGCGCTTGCCACGCCCTGCGTACCAATACCGCATTCAATCCCAATGCTTCCAAACGCTCAACTGTGAGTAAGGACTCTGCCCAATCACGCAAGTCACCACGCAACCATTGCGCTAAAGGCACCGCAAAACCTTGTTTAGGTCTATCCATAATCGCGCGAGGAATATAGCGATAAGTTAATTCTTTAAGAATCCATTTACCTACGCCAGCACGTCGCTTCATATGTTGTGGTAGCGACCAAGCAAACTCCGCCACGCGATGATCAAGCAAAGGAATACGTCCTTCCAAACTCACCGCCATACTGGCACGATCAACTTTAGTTAAGATATCGTCACTCATATAAGTACGCATATCTAAATATTGCATCAACGCATCCATCGTCCAATCACCACTAGGCAATGCTTCTAGCCCAGTTAGTAACGTAATGGGTTCCTGCACTTCTGGCATCAATGCTTTCATATCGCGCCAATGTGATACCAACCCGCGATAAGCGTTACTATGGGTATCAAAATAAGGCAGTAAATCACCCAATTTCGCTAACTGATCGCCCACATTTGGCTTACCGACTAATCCACCAAATCGGTTCAATAGACTGGGTGGTAAACTATGCAACGCGCCAGCACCAAGCGATAGTAACGATGGCAAATTGCCGCCGACTAAATTCCAAAGCTTTTCGCCCGTTGCATAATGACCATAACCACCAAACAACTCATCCCCACCATCCCCTGACAAGGCCACTGTCACATGCTGCCTAGTCAGTTTAGATACCAAGTAAGTCGGCATGGCAGAAGCGTCAGCAAAAGGCTCATCATAAATATCAACTAATTTAGGAATAACTTCCAGCGCATCCTGCGCGGTGACAAACAACTCGGTATGCGCCGTTTGTAAATGCTTTGCTACGGCACGAGCATGCACTGTTTCATCAAACTTAGCAGCATCAAAACCAATAGAAAAGGTTTGTACCTGTTGAGCGGACGCTCCCTGCATGAGTGCAGCAACCAATGAAGAGTCAAAACCACCCGACAAAAACGCGCCCAAAGGAACATCTGCTTCCATGCGTAAAGCAACAGCATCCTTCAATAAAGTATCTAACGCATCAATTGCTTGCGCATCACTTCCTACAAAGGGCTGCTGTAACGCCTGTTCAACGCGCAAACGAGGATGCCAATAATAATGCGCATTAGGCGCACGCTTAAGCTGAATATCTTCATAAGATAGCGTTAACAATTGACCAGGTAAGAGCTTATGCATCCCTTTAAAAATATTGTAAGGTGCTGGCACACTGCCATAGCGTAAAAACAAAGCCTGTACCGATGGATCAATCTCTGCGATAAAATCAGGATGCGCTCGACAAGCATCAACTGTCGAAGCAAAAAAGAACACGCCCTGCACCCAACCGTAACTTAAGGGTTTTTCGCCTAGTCTATCTCTTGCCAAAGTGAGACAATTTAGTTTTCTATCCCACAAAGCAAAAGCAAACATACCATTGAAGTGGGTAATCGCAGCCTCAACCCCCCAATGCGCAATCGCTTCGAGCATAACCTCGGTATCCGAATGGCCTCGCCACACAGGGGTTACCCCTTCTGCCGCTAAACGCGTGCGCAATTGATGGTGGTTATAAACCTCGCCATTAAAAATCATCACATACCGACCACAATGAGAACACATCGGCTGCTGACCCGCAGGAGACAAGTCCATAATCGCCAAGCGTCGATGCCCCAAAGCAACACCAAACTGCGCATCACTCCATGCACCTGCCGCATCTGGGCCACGATGGGCAATGCGTGCATTCATTTGTGCTGCAACCTGTTGCAAGCGATCATCAGATGAGGCCAAACGAGGATCAATAAATCCAGCAAATCCGCACATGCGCTAATACCAACTCATATATTCAAAGTAAAATTATTGTGCCATAAAAAACGCCCCGAAGGGCGCAATTATCAAACAAGACGAGAATTTAACATCAAGTTAAAATTCATTCCACTCTTCCGAATGGTTTGCCGACTGGGTCGGTGCAGAGGAAACAACCCCTTTAGCAGGTTGCGGCAAAGCTGCTGATTTTGGCTTTGCAGTTAGGGTGCTAGCCGTGCTGGCACTCACCTTAAAGTTCCCCATTAAGCGCGTTAAATCCTCCGCCTGATGTTGCATACTACTTGCCGCAGCCGATGTTTGCTCAACCAAGGCGGCGTTCTGCTGGGTAACACTATCAATGGTACTCAACGAAGCATTGACTTGCTCAATGGCCTGCATTTGCTCAGAAGCCGCACTGGCAATGGCTTCAATGTTTGTTTGAATTAAAGCCGAGCCTTGCCCCATTTCATCTAAGGCATCTGACACTTGATTAATCAATGCCGAGCCCTCTCGCACTTGGGCAACACTCGTATCAATTAAGGTCCTAATCTCCTTCGCAGCATCAGCAGACTTGCCTGCCAAAGTACGAACCTCACTAGCAACAACAGCAAAACCACGACCATGCTCGCCCGCACGCGCTGCTTCAACAGCGGCATTAAGCGCGAGTAGATTCGTTTGGAAAGCAATACTGTCAATTAAGCTTACAATGCTACCAATTTGCTCGCTCGACTTCGTAATCGCTTGCATGGCAGCAACCGTTTTCACCATGACTGCTTGACTGGTTTCGCGATGTTGTTGCTGTGCCGCAGAAACACGCTCTGCTTCTAAAATACCCGAACGCGTTGTATTCACCGAAGCAAGCGTCTGCTCCATTGCCGAAGCAGTCGTTTCTAAACTTGCCGCTTGTTCTTGCGTACGATGCGATAAATCATGGCTACCTTGGGCAACTTCACTCGCAGCCTGGGTTACTGCACTAGCTGTTGTAATCGCAGCAGCAACCGCTTGCTCCATTTGCGCAGCACTGCCATTAATCGCTTCTTTTAACTTATGCAACTGACCAAAGGTTTGCACAGTCACACGCGCTGTTAAATCACCATGCGCTTGCTGTGAAACCGCTTCGATAATATTAACAATAACCTTTTCTAATTCAGCAACAGTGCCGTTAATACTTTGTTTCAGCTGTTGTATTGCACCAGCAGCCGAGACCTGAATATGCGAGCTAAAATCGCCCTGCGCCACTTTCGCCATGACCGCATTAGTTTCATCAAACACTTGTTGCAGCTGTTGCATTACGCCATCGACTTGTTTACGGAAGGCTTCAGCCACGCGATTATCCATGCGGACACTAAAGTCCCCCGCACTTAAACCATCCATCACCTTACGTAATTCGTTCATGGTAAAGGCAACGCTTTCTGCACTATTGTTGACACCCTGCTTCATAACGCCCAAGTCACCTGGCAATTGGGAAACAACACGTGGTGCAAAGTCGCCCTGTGCCACCGCCCCCATCACGACATTCACTTCTCTAATTGCCGACTGTAAAGCATCCATTAAGCTATTAAAGGCACGAGATGCTTCACCCACTTCATCTGCATTTAAGGTCTTTACCCGACCATCAAAACAACCCTGACTAGCGCTTTGCGCTGCCGACACCAGTTGATTCATTGGCAACAACACAGCGCGCAACAAGCGATAAGCGACAAAACTCAACAGCAACAAGCCAAAAACAATTAAAGTAATATTTAATATCAATGAAAGTTG
This sequence comes from Thiotrichales bacterium, assembly GCA_022759035.1. Classification (GTDB taxonomy): domain Bacteria; phylum Pseudomonadota; class Gammaproteobacteria; order Thiomicrospirales; family Thiomicrospiraceae. The sequence continues at coordinate 6,241 of JAEMQD010000003.1, read as the reverse complement.
GTAAGCGGAAAGCGCTTTTTCGTACGCTTGACCCGCAATTTTTAACTGCAGATGATTAAGCTCATCCAGCATTTTAGGCGTCGTATCGTTAGCAGGTTCAAAGCTTGCTGTACCGCTATACGCTGCCTTTTCAAAATCACCTGCTTCTAAAGCAGCCAAACCCACTTTTAAAGCAACCACCACTTTTCTCAAGTTTGGCTCGATTTCTTTTGCCAAAGCAGCTTCCTCTGGAACAAAAGAAGAATGCATATAACGATCCCAGTCCGCTTCAATAAGCGGAATAGTCTCTTGCAATGACTTGATATGAAGCTCAACACTATGGCTAGCATGAAGCTTCGCCAAGCTTCCTGCTGGATCATGCTGAGCACCAAACTGTAAATCTAATCGCGCACGATTAATATAGCGAATAACAGGACCCAATTGATCAACTGCTGGAACAACCCGATCTTCATACACAGTTTGCAATGCGTTTTTCATTGCTCGCTCTTGCACCAAATTATAGGCACCTAATATTAAAAAAGAGGCCGCAGCAATAAAGCCCAACAACAAAATACGATTTTTAATTGACACAATACACTCCATTCGCCATTACAATTGTTATCCGTCTGTTATATTACTGCAAATTAACCGCGTTCTTTAGCTAATTAACCATAAAATTTTTAATGCCTAGATAAAAAATAGTGCCTTATCGGATAACACCACCATGCTTTTTTATACAACAACTTTCTGGCTTACCCTGAGCACCAGCACTTTTGCCGCCTTGCTGTTATGGCAGTGGCGTTATACCCTCAACGTTAACCACCAACGTAGTTTAGCTGAACAAAAGCTACAACAACAAACAGAGCAAAACAAGCTATTAACACAGCAAATACACGAGTGGCAGCATAAATATGAACAACAAACTAGTCAATTACAACAGCAAATTACGGCGCTAAAAATAGAATTAGCTGAAAGTAATACCTTGCTACAAAGTGAACGCCAACAAAGTGAAGAAAAGCTAGCCCTGTTAGAGCAAGCTAAAACGGCATTATCACATCAATTCCAAGCGCTTGCCGCCGACATTCTAAACAAAACTGGCGAACAACTTAATCAACAACAACAAATTCATCTTAGCCAGCTTATTGATCCGTTCAAAGAAAAACTGGGCGAGTTTAAAGCCCGTGTCGAAGAGTTACACCGACTAGATACCACCGAACGCACGCGACTATCGGAACAAGTCAACCTACTCATGCAAACCAGTGCCCAAGTAAGTGATCAAACTAACGCCCTAACGCGTGCACTCAGCGGACAAGCAAAAAGCCAAGGCGACTGGGGTGAACTGGTGCTTGAACGCTTGCTAGAACTTGCTGGACTGCAAGAAGGGCTGCAATACCGCACCCAACACCACACTACCGACCAAGAAGGCATGCGCCAACGTCCAGATGTCCTGTTATTACTTCCAGAAAACAAACACCTTATTATCGACAGCAAAGTCTCACTAACAGCCTATACGCGTTATGTTAACGCAACCAATGAGGCCGAGATACAACAAGCACTTAATGAACACTTAACGAGCGTTCGTAATCATATTACGAGCTTAGGAAGAAAAAACTACCCTACAGGAAAAGGCATCAACAGCCCAGATTTTGTCATCTTATTTATGCCCATTGAACCTGCACTACTCGCCGCAGCGCGTACCGACAGCAATCTGTACGAATTAGCATGGCAACATAATGTCCTGCTTACCTCCGCGAGCACGCTCTTATTTGTACTGCGCATGGTTAGCCAACTATGGCGCAATGTGCAACAACAGCACAACGTGCAAGAGATTATTGATCGTGGCGAAAAATTATTAGATAAACTTAATGGCTTTGCTGCCGATTTAGATAAAATGGGCACACAAATTGAAGCAACACATAAAACATGGCAAGATGCAAAGACCAAATTTGCTGGTAAAGGTGGATTGTTGTCTCAAGCACATACCCTTGCGGGGCTAGGAGTCAAACCAAATAAACCCCTACCAAGTTTAGAGTAATGCGCCCATAAATACTAAAAAATAGTTACGTATTTTTTATTTTTTATCTAAAACCAAAAAAGTTATGGCATCATAACGCATACTTAAACAAAAAACTGCGCAGGCTAAGTAAAACGAGGAACCAAGACGATGAACTTAAAATTAAAGCTATTCGCCTTCATTTGCGTGCTATTCGTAGCTTGCGTCAGCTTATACGGTGTGGTTATTAACCAACAATCTATCGATGTTCGAAACGATTTCAAGTCGCAGCTATCAACGTTAACTCAAACCATTAATGAAGACGCACTAAAGAATCGGGTAAGTGAAATTAATGCGCATATCCAAGATGAAATGGGTGGACTCATTATTAACGGGCTTGCTGTACTCGCCGTTTTGGGTGCAATTGTTGCCATACTCATTTACTTAGTTATCAGTTATATGCTGCGCCCACTGGATGTACTAGCACAAACCATGCGCAACATTGCTGATACTGGCGAATTAAAACGCAAGGCACCCGAAACAGGGGACATTGAATTAGTTATGCTAGCTCGAGAATTTAATAACCTATCACAAAACATGTGTGATGCCATTACAGAGGCAGGTAATACACTGACTGCGCTTGCTAACGGCAACTATAGCTCGCGCATGCAAGGTAGCTATAAAGGCGGCTTGGCGACACTTGCACAAAGTGTTACCTCTACCGCCGAAGCCCTGACTGCAAAAGACGAGGCGTTGCGCGCCACGATGAATCGCATTAGCCAAGGTCAACTGAGTATCGAAACACAAACACCAAATGATGTCCGACAAGCCGTATCACAAATTAATCACTTCAACCAACAAATGAATAGTGCCGTAGCACGCATGGCTCAGGGCGATTTTTCAGCTAAAGTTGAAGGCGTTGGTGACTTCGGTGAAATTGCAATGCAATTTATGCAATCCATGAATACCTTACAACAATCACTAGAAGACGTTGGTGCCTGCATTAATGCCCTCGCACAAGGTGACTTAACACAACGCGTTGAAGCACATCCTGGCTATTTAGGAGAACTTGCAGACAACATAAACCATGCGCTTAACACCTTAGCAACAGCACTCACTACCGTGCAGCAACAAGCGTCACAGTTTGCCAACCAATCTATCGAATTAACAGACACCGCTTCTATGCTCCAACATGCTAACGCGCAGGTCAATCAGAGTTTATCCATCGCCGATCACAATCGCAAACAAATGGTTGAACAGGTGTCGCATATGAATCAACACCTTGCAACGGCTAACCATATCGCAGATGAAAACATGCGTGTACTCGCAGAAACAACACAAGCAATGGACGAATCTGTAACCGCTATTCGACACATTCAAGAAACGTCTAGCCAAATTAGTGAGATCATTAGCTTAGTTGATTCCATTTCTTTTCAAACTAACTTGCTCGCCCTTAATGCTGCTGTAGAAGCGGCACGAGCAGGAGAGCATGGACGAGGTTTTGCAGTGGTTGCCAGTGAAGTCCGTGCATTAGCAGGAAAATCGGCCGATGCCGCAAAAGACATTCGTGCTTTAATTGACACATCGGTCAACCAAGTCAATGAAGGTGCTAGCTTAATCGAAAAATCAGCGACTGCACTAAGCATTATGGATAAAGAAACCCAAAAAATGCGCCAAACCATCGAATCGGTAAAATCAGGTGCCGATGCAGTGCAGAATGCAGTTTCACAAACAAGTGCTGCGTTAACTGAAGTATCAACGCAAGAAAGCATTTTGCGCCAACAGGTTGAGCAACTTAACCACATTGCTAATACTATTAATGCGCAATCTAACACCTTGCATAGTGATATGAGCCGATTTAAGACAGCGTAATTAGTCTGACAATCTTAGCAAACAGCCCACAACTAAAATTGTGGGCTGTTGCTTTTCAGCGCCAGTAAAACCGGCTATCATTACCAAAAATGACATGTTAAAAGGATAATAAAGATGACACAAAGCACTGGCGGCATTCACCTTCCAAAACCGCTACTAATCGGCGCGGGGATACTCGTACTGCTCGGATTATTTCTCGCCTCTGGTGATCCAGGAAAAGAAGAGCGTCAACAACTTGCTCAGGGACTAGCGACAGCACAAGATCGCCTTAACGCCCTTGAAACGCAACAACGCGAAAACGCTACGCTAATTAAAGCACAACAAGAAAATGAGCAGCTACTGTTACGTCGTGTCGAAGTTGCTGAAGAAACTAGCGCTCGCCTGCGTTCACGTATTGATGAAGTAGAGCGTCAACTCATTGCTCAACGCAAAGCTGTTGTAACACATCCAGTGACAAAAACAACAACGAAAACACCAAACAGCCCTGTAAAAGCGCCAGTAAATAAAAGCGGTCAAACAGCGAAAAAACCAGTCACAACTAAAAAAATGAACTAAGCTTAGTTTGCCTTTAACCAACTCTGTCTAAAGGCCATGTCACAACATGGTCTTCTAGCTCCTCATCTGTAACTTCTGTTTCGCAAACCAACGGCATCCCCGCAATCCCTGCACCACAAGTGTTCGTGCTATTCACATCGCCTGTAACGAGTGGATGCCATGATAATAATGGTTTATGCTCATACAAGCGACGATAAGCACAATCTGGCGGCATCCATTCTAAATCGTCTAAATTATCCTTGCTCAACTTAACACAATCGGGCACATGCTGTTGTCGATGCGCATAATCTCGACATTTTCCCGTCGCGCAATCTAACAGTTGGCAAGCAACATCAGTAAAGAAAATACGTTCTGTTTGCGCATCTTGAATTTTAACCAAACAACATTTACCACAACCGTCACACAAACTTTCCCATTGCGTTTCGGTCATATCCGTTAAATCAACCGCTTCCCACCAAGGTTGTACTACTTTTTTTATTTCCATGCAAATTACTCTAATTTTTTAATTGTCGCCAACATACCAACCATTATCGGCTAATGTTATACTCAGGTCACGCAAAACCTAATGGAGAAAACAAAATGGCAATCAGTTTGGCATTAGCCACCCTAGGCGGCGGCTGTTTTTGGTGTTTAGAAGCCGCCTTTGAGCAACTCAATGGCGTCGAACAAGTGACCTCTGGCTACGCAGGCAGCAGCTATCCCAATCCAACTTACGAAGCTGTCAGTAGCGGTAAAACTGGACATGCTGAAGTCGTTCAAATTGAGTTTGATCCACAAAAAATTAGTTACGAGCAGCTATTAACCGTGTTTTTTACTATCCACGATCCAACAACTGAAAACAGACAAGGTAATGACATTGGCAGCCAATATCGAAGCATTATCCTGACGCAAGACGAAACACAACGTCAAACAGCGCAAGCGATCATTGCAGACCTAACCGCAAAGCACAAGTTTAGCAATCCCATCGTCACGGAAGTCACACCATTAACACAATTTTATCCAGCAGAAACATATCATCAAGATTATTTCAAAAAGCACCCAGACAAAGCTTATTGCCAGCTTGTTGTTCAACCCAAAATAGACAAAGTTAAAACACACTTCACTCCCATGTTAAAGGCGTTCTAAATGCAAGAAATACTACTTGGTATTGCCACATGGGGCATCCCCGTATTACTGGCAATTACACTACATGAAGTTGCACACGGCTGGGCCGCGCTCGCCTTTGGCGACCGTACGGCACAAATGCTTGGCAGACTTTCGTTAAATCCCCTGAAACATATTGATCCAATTGGTACCATTGCTGTACCCCTACTGTTAGTAATATCCAGTAGTTTGGCAGGCATGTCTCCTTTGGTATTTGGATGGGCAAAAGCCGTTCCAATTAACATAAACAACTTGCCCAACCCACGTGTCAATATGGCTTGGATTGCACTAGCAGGGCCCGCTAGTAACTTTCTGCAAGCACTGGCATGGGTATTATTGCTTCGCATTAATTTTGATGGCTTTACCGATGCGATTCAAAGCATTGCCTTAGCTGGCCTGAGTATCAACCTTGTACTGATTGCTTTAAATATACTCCCTATTCCGCCGCTCGACGGCAGCCGTGTTGTCGCCGCCTTTTTGTCTAAACCTTTAGCTTATCAATATGACAAACTAGAACCTTATGGTTTTTTTATACTCATCGGTTTAATGTTAATGAATTGGTTAACCCCGATCATTGCACCTATTTTCAATGCCGTTAAATTCACTGTATTTTGGCTTGTTGGTATTTATTAATACAAACAAATATTTTCTTTAGGCGATAAAAAACCCCATTCTTTTGGAATGGGGTTTAGGGATTAA
>JAEMQD010000001.1:5438-15059 GCA_022759035.1 Thiotrichales bacterium | reverse complement strand
AATTTTTCAGATGACATTCCTCAGCCAAAGACTGTTGGTGAGTTAATGACCACAGTTAATGCGCTCTATCAATCTGTATTAGAAAAGTCTTAAACTATGGTGCGTCGTGTCGCCATTACTGGACTAGGCATAGTCGATCCCTTTGGCATTGGGTTGGACAACTTCTTCGATAAGTTGTGTAAGGGTGTTTCTTGTATACAGCATTATGTAACTGACGATAAACCAACTCCGATTAATATGCCTGCTGTGCTTTGTGATCAATTCGATTCTATAGCTAAGCTAGGTAAACCATTGACTAATAGTATGGATCGTCATGCTCAGCTGGGTGTTTCTGCCGCATTTGATGCATGGGAACAAGCAGGGTTCGATCGTTCAGTTGTTTCAAGCAATATGGGGTATGGTGTTGCTTGGGGAACTGCTTTGGGCGGAATCCAGACATTTGCTGAAGGCTATAAAAAACTATGGCAAGAAGGTAAAGAGCGGGTTTCTCCATTGTCTGTTGTGTTGGGAATGAATAACTCGACAGCAGCACACATTTCAATTCAGCTAGGTTTAGGAAGTAGTAGTCTTACCTATACTGTAGCATGTGCTTCAGCTGCTCATGCGATTGGTGAGGCATATACGAAAATTAAGCTGGGACAATCGCAACTGATGATTGCAGGTGGTTCAGACACACCTCTGTCTTATGGTGTTGTTCGTGCTTGGGATGCAATGCGAGTGCTTGCGCCTGGTAATGAGCAAACAGCATTTTCAGCATGCAAGCCTTTTGATGTCAATCGTAAAGGTTTCGTTCTTGGAGAAGGCGCAGCTGCCTTGGTATTAGAAGACTGGGATCATGCGGTTAATCGAGGTGCAACTATTTTGGCAGAAATCATTGGTTATGGTTTTAGCTCCGATCATTCACACCTCATTAGACCCGATGCTTCAGGTCAGGTTTATGCAATGCAAAGAGCATTAACTGATGCGCGTATTTCAGCTGATGATGTCGATTACATCAATATGCATGGCACAGCAACGAAAGAAGGCGATCCATCAGAAATTCTTGCAATCAAGACTTTGTTTGGTGAGCGAGCTAAAAGTTTACCTGTAAGTGCAACTAAATCTATGCACGGGCATATGATGGGTGCAACAGGAGCAGTGGAGTCTGTGTTAACGGTTATGGCGCTAATGAATGACCGATTACCCCCAACGGCGCACTTGGAAAAATTAGATCCTAGCTGTGATGGTGTGATGCATATCAGAAATGATGCTTTAAGTCGTTCAGGAGCAAAGATAGCGCTGTCGAACTCTTTTGCGTTTGGTGGAAGTAACGCTGTTCTGGCGTTTCGTAACGTTTAATTTTAGGTAAAGAAGTTTATTATGAGTACTGAAAAGCAACCTTTTGATTCTCTAATGAGTGACATCGTTGCGCTGGTTATTGTGACCTTAAACATGGAAGTAACACCTGATGAGTTGGATATTGATGTTCCCTTATTTGGTGACGGGTTAGGCTTGGATTCAATTGATATTTTAGAAATATCATTAGCTATTTCTAAACAATATGGTTGCCAATTGCGTAGCGATCACGAAGATAATGTCCATATCTTCGCTTCGTTGAAAAATCTTGCGTTATACGTTGAAAAAGCCAGAACGAAATAATACGTCATGTTGGAAAAAAAGCAGGTTATTAAACTATTAGTTTTTGCCTTTCTTTTGTTTTACGCTTTCGCATCTTACCACGTTACTTCGACTGAACAAGATGCGTTGTGGGTTCATTTGTTACCATTAGTGCCGTCTGGACTGTTATTTTTGGTCGTTACAAAATCATTGTCGGTGTCAGTAAAAGTATTATTTGCACTGATTGTAGGCTGTACTATTTGGTTTATTAGTATTAATCAGAAATGCTTTAGCTGTCTCTATTTACTTCAATACAGCGCAATTATGGTGGCATTTATGACATGGTTTGGTCAGAGTTTGCTACCAAATAAACAAGCATTGTGTACGCAGTTTTCTACCCATATTCATGATATTGTTTCTGAAAGACTGGCGCGTTACACCTATTCAGTAACCGTTGGTTGGACAGTGTTTTTTTTACTGATGTTAGTAACTTCTTTTGTTTTATATACAGCTGTTTCAATTGAAGCATGGTCTTTTTTTACTTATTTTCTAACGGCACCTTTTGTTGGGTTAATGTTCTTAGGCGAGTACATTATTCGTAAACAGATGTTACCAGCATCGGAAGCATTAGATTTCATGAGTGCTATCCGTGCTTATCAGTTGTATGCTCAGGCGCATTTACATGAATAGTAAATCTAATAAGGCTTTATTCTTTCCATTAGCCTTGGCTGACAGACGTTCGCCCGTAATCATCTATCCAGACAAATTAGTTACTGTTGGTGACCTGTTAGTGTCGGCGATGCAGCTTGCAGATAGGTTTCCGAAAACAGACCATATATTTAATTTATGTCGCAGTCGTCACCATTTTATGGTGGTGTTTATGGCATGTTTACTAACAAAAAAAATAATGGTGTTGCCAGCTAATGAAGCACCTGAGTCCCTCTGTTTACTATCTGAAAAATTAGACAATGATGTTGTCTGCTTAGTTGATGATGCTTTAAATATTGACTTGCCAACTTTTGTTTTTCCTGTCGATTTGTTATCTGATAATGCCCAATTTATTAACGCTATGCCAATGATTGATGGTAAACAGATTGCCGTGTATCTGCTTACGTCAGGTTCGACTGGAAGCCCCAGTATTCAGGTAAAAACGTGGCAAGAACTGGTATTAGGCGCTAGAGTAGCAAATCACTTTTTACCATTCGAATCAAATGATTTTTGTCTGGTTTCAACAGTGCCTTCTCAGCATATGTATGGGCTAGAGACCAGTATTTTATGGGTAATGCACAATGACTGCAGTGTTTGGAACGATAAACCATTCTATCCGTCAGATGTACAACAAACGTTAGAACACATTTCTCAGTCAAAAATATTAGTTTCAACGCCGTACCATCTTAATAATATGGTGGCATCAAGTTGTGTTATGCCAAAGGTAGATTATGTTGTTTGTGCAACAGCGCCTTTGTCTCGGGCAAGTGCAGAGGGTATCGAGCGATATTTTTCAACAAAGGTCAAAGAAGTCTATGGTAGTTCTGAAACAGGCATGATTGCGACTCGAGAGACGGCTTCCAGTGATTATTGGCAATTGCTTAATAGTATTAAGCTATCTGTAACGACTGACGGTGCTTTAGTAAGTGGTGGACACTTGCTAAGCCCAGTCATGATTACAGATGCATTGGAAGCGATGAATGAAATCGAATTTCGGTTTTTAGGTAGAAATGCCGACCTAATTAAGGTTGCGGGTAAGAGAACATCCATTAACTATCTTAACCAGTTAGTGATGCAGATAGATGGTGTATCAGACGCTTGTTTTTTCATGCCTGACAATGGTTACGAGGAACAAAAAATTATGCGCTTATGCCTTTTTGTTGTATCGAGTAATCACTCGAAATCTATTTTAATAAGCCAATTAAAGCAAAAAATAGATGCCGTTTTTCTACCACGCCCCATTATTTTTGTCGAGAAGCTACCTAGAAATGAGACGGGGAAACTACCTCGGCTGGCTTTAGAGCAACTTTTTTATCGTTATACAGAGACTCAACATGAATGATGTTTCGTGGACAATACCTGATAATCATCCTTCTTTTTTAGGGCATTTTCCTAATGCACCTATTTTGCCTGGTGTTGTAATTTTGGATAAGGCGATTAATTTGCTATCTCGAGCACTTGCTCAACCCTATGCTTCTTTCGTGATTAAAAATGCAAAGTTTTTTCGCCCACTCCTTCCTGCTTCAGAAGTTGTTTTCAGCTTTCAATTTAATCAAAATAATCAAGTAAATATCAGTTTGCGCGAGGGAGAACACTTGGTTTTGAAGTGTTTGGTTGCATTGCCTGTAGAGCATCAATTGTCATGAGTGCCGATCAATGGAAGTTAAAATCCGAGAAAGGGCACGCCTTACTCATTAGGTTAATGGTTTTCTTATCGTTATTTTTAGGAAGGCGATTCAGTCGTGTTGTGTTATCGGGCATTGTTGTATTTTATCTGCTGGCTGCAAAGAAAGAGGTGGGCTACTCACGCTATTATTTATCGAAAGTATTGAATAGAAAACCAACATGGGTCGATGCTTATCGACATTTTTTAAGTTTTGCTTCCGTGTTACATGATCGTATCTACTGGTTATCGCAGCGTTATGATGCTTTTTCGTATTCTATTGTTGGTGTAGAAGCACTAGAGTCAGCACGCTCGCAAGGTAAAGGTGTCATTTTAATGGGTGCCCATTTAGGTAGTTTTGAAGCATTGCGATCGGTTGCGGAGCAATATCCAGACCTTAGTGTTTCAATGCTCATGCATGCCGATAATGCGGTTAAGATCGGTCAGGTGCTTACACAGATTAATCCAGAAGTGGGTCAACAAATTATTCCATTAGGCTTGCCAGATACCATGCTAAAAGTACAAGAAAAGCTAACTGATGGTGATGTTGTTGGCATGTTGGTTGATCGTAGTATTCACAACGACGATGTCATGACCACTGACTTCTTAGGCGAACAGGCAAGCTTTCCAATTGGCCCTTTTCGTCTGGCTGTAGCTTTGCGTGTTCCTGTCGTATTCATGACGGGACTTTATATGGGCGGCAATCGTTATGAGTTGCATTTCGTCCCTATTCAAGACTTTTCTTATGTGGAGCGAACAGAGCGTAACGCATGCATTCAACAGGCAATGTTAAAATATCAAGCTATTTTGTCTGGTTTTTGTCGGCAATCCCCCTATAACTGGTTTAACTTTTATCCGTTTTGGAAGGGTCAAGATGAATCCTAATTATTTATGGTTAAGCAGTGTATTTTTCCTTTTTATCTCCCTGTCTGCACACGCGGCATGGGACATAGAGGGATTGTGTCGGCTAATGGCGCAGCAAGATCGAGTTGAAGTTTTATACTTAGAAGAAAAGCATCTTACATTACTAGATGAAGCGGTAAAGTCTTCGGGGAAATTGCTTTATATCGCTCCTAATCAGCTTGAAAAGCGTGTTGAATTGCCTCTTTCTCAAATCATGCGTTTTAATCGCCAGCAACTGAGCATGACAGAGGGGGATAAGTCTTATCTCATTGACGCGTCTACCATGCCTGAGGTTTCACGTTATTTAGAAAGTATTTTGAATTTATTGTCTGGCAAAAAAGATGTATTAATTGCAGACTTTGAGCTTGAGTTGACGGGAACTGAAGAAAGTTGGCACTTAGTTATGCTGCCTAAAAATGAGCAATTGAAAGCAATCATGCGTCGCGCCGAAATACAAGGCTCTGCGCATCGTGTTCAAATCATAAGACTAGATCAAGCAGATGGTGATTGGTCAATTATGCAATTAAGTCCGCTAAAATGAGTATTCATTCTCGAGTTTTAATTTTGTTTGCGTGGTTCTTTTTGATCATAGCGTCTATTTATGTTATTGCTCAATCACGCTTCAGTTCTGACTTTTCAGCTTTTTTGCCAAAGCAAGCGACAGCAGAAGATCAATTGCTAGTAGAGCAAATAAAAAAAGGCTCTGCTTTGCGGACGTTTTTGTTGTCTATTGAAGGTGGTAGTTTAGAACAGCGAATACAAGCTTCGCACGAACTAACTAAAGCATTAAGTAAAACACAAGACTTCCTGTCTGTTCGTAATGGCAATCAGCAACAGTCGAATGAGATTCTTGCGTTTATTCATCAGTATCGCTATTTGCTCAGTGATCGTTTAGATGAAAACAGTTTTGGTGTTACGCAACTTCATCACGACATTGAAGATTCCATTCAGCGTTTAACAACGGATTCTGATGCTTTGCTTAAACCGTATTTTTTAGCAGATCCCACAGGCGAAACCTTACATATTTTAAGGCAGCTAATCGGAGAAGGCTCCATTCACCAAGTAGGATCAGCTTGGGCATCTCAGGATGAGACACAACTCCTCATTGTCGCCGAGTCTCGTGCTTCTGGGAGTGATTTGGATGGATTAGAAAAAGATCTAAAGACAATTAATCATCTGTTTCAGATCGTTGCTTCAAACACTATTCAAGACGGATTAACGTTGTCGATTGTTGGGGCACCCGTTAGTGCATTAAAATCTCGTCATTTAATTAAGTCAGAAATAGAAATGCTATCAATCGTGAGTAGCATGTTAATTGTGGCTTTGTTGTTGTTTTTCTATCGTTCTTTTCGTTTATTACTAACGGGGTTGCTGCCTGTTGCAACTGGTGTCATTGTTGCAACTGCTGTGGTTGGACTGTCTTTTGATGTGGTTTATACCATTACCTTGGGTTTTGGTATTGCGTTGATTGGCGAAGGGGTTGATTATGCGATTTATTATTTTATGCAGTCTCGGCACCAACAAAACAGTTTATCGCAACAAACAATATTCTGGTCGACCATTCGTTTAGGCGTATTAACTTCATTAGCTGGATTTTTAACGTTATTGGGCTCTAGCTTTCCAGGCTTAGTTCAAATTAGTATTTTTGCGATGACAGGAATTTTGGTTGCCTCATTAGTAACTCGATTTGTACTGCCGATAATAACATCTGGTATTGCACCAAAATATGTAAGAAACATTCATTATCCATTGGTATGGTTGATTCAGCATCAGCATCTATTTAAGTATGTGATCATGTTTTTATTGATGATTGCGTTTTATGTTATTTTTTATCATCAAAACAACCTATTGAATAAAAATTTAAATGCATTAAATACAGCTTCTTTAAGTGATAGGGTTGTAGAAAAGAAAATTAAGACTGCTTTACCTGTTCCAGATATGCGTTTTTTATGGATTGTTCGTGCTGATAGTCAAGAAAGCGTACTAAAAATATCTGAACAACTGTTGCGACGAATTAAGCAACAAGATGTAGGGCAATGCATTGCATCAATTCAATCACCAACACATATTCTGCCGAGTATTAATACACAGCAATCACGGCTAAATTATTTACCCGATCAAAAAATGTTCGTTTCTGTGTTAGATGATGCGCTGTCTGGCTTGCCTATAAAATCGAGTCGTTTGCATTCTTTTACTGAGGCATTACAAAGGACAAAAAATATGCCTTTTGTCAGCCGAGACATGATTAGTGCAGCAGGTTTGTCATTTATGGTGGATAGTTTACTCTACCAAACAGACTCTGAGTGGGTTGCAATTTTGCCCGTAACCTATAAATCTGATGATTTATTTAATGCAATAGATATTGATTCTATTGTGAGTGATGTCGGGCGAGAACATGTTGTTTATCTTGATATGCTGAATAAGTCAAATCAGTTATATCAGAACTATTTATATGAAATCGTCGTCTTTTCTTTAGTAGGTTTAGTTGTTGTTGTGTTGCTTATCCTGATTTCTTTGCGATCCGTTAAGCGGTTGTATCGAGTCATTTTGCCATTGATATTTTCAACTATTCTGGTTGTTGCTACATTGTTAATGATGGGCGAGTTGATTAGTTTATTTCACATTATAGGACTATTGTTGGTGTTTGCGATTGGTTCTAATTATTCGCTATTTTTTGAAAGCCTAACTGATGATGTATTGATTCAGGGTAATATCATGTCATCTTTGATATTGGCGAATTTAACAACGGTTATTGCTTTTGGTACATTGGCTTTTTCTCAAGTTCTAGTATTACATGCTTTGGGTATTACTGTCGCATTAGGGGCTTTTTTATCTTTAGTTCTATCCACATTGCTTTCTAATGGTAGCATTCAAAGGAAGTTGTCGTACAATGTTATATGATCGTACTTGGATCGAAGAGAATATTCCTCATAAACTGAATATGTGCTTATTGGATAACGTATTATCATTTTCAGAAAATATGCTGGTGTGTGATACGCGAACACATCAGATGAGTAATCATCCGCTTGCCGTAGAAAATGGTGTATTAGGTGCCATGACAGGTATTGAATATGCCGCTCAAGCGATGGCAATACATGGTGTGTTAGTTCGTGAAGCAGAGGGTAATCCCATCAAACCAAAGAAAGGCTATTTGGTTTCCGTTCGTGATGTTGTTTCTCGTATTGATCGCTTGGATACTGTTCAATCAACAATTATTGTGTCGGTAAAAAAAATTGCGGGTGATATTCGTATGTTGATTTATGATTTCGAACTTAGTTCACAAGGTAATATCATCACTGCTGGACGTGCATCCGTCATTCCTGATGCTGATCAAAGTTAATCTAAAAAGAATAAGAGGAATTATGAGACATCATATAGAACAACTTAAAACAGGTCCTTTTGTGGAAGAAACTTCGTTTGGCAATTGGTTTATTTCTTCCAATACCTGGAAAATTCGCGTATTAAGAATTGCGTTGAATGATTTAGAACGCTTATTCCCTGAAGAGGTATCCAAACAGCGAGACATTATTTTAGACGTTGGTTGCGGTTTTGGAATATCATTTAATGAGCTGGCGCGACGATTCCAGCCGTCAAAGATAGTTGCGCTTGATGCTGATCCAGATTTATTCAATCGGGCTGGTAAAGCTGCTAAAGCTTGTTCTGTCCCTGTTGAACTAGTTGATGGTAATGCTGCTAGAATGCCTTTTGATGATAATAGTTTTGATTTGGTTTTCTGTCATCAAGTCTTTCATCATATCGTTGAGCAAGAAGCAGCAATGGCGGAGTTCTATCGCGTTTTGAAACCTGGTGGTGTTTTATTGTTTGCAGAATCAACCAAACGATATATTCATTCCTACCTTATTCGCTATTTATTTTCTCATCCGATGGCAACGCAAAAAACAGCATCTGAATATTTAGATGTTATTCGTAGTGTAGGATTTTTTGTGCCAGATGCTCAGATTTCTTATCCGTTTTTATGGTGGAGTAGAGAGGATCTAGGTTTGTTTGAAAAGCTAGGTTTTAAGCCTAAACAGGAAAGAGAAGAGACATTAGTCAATTTAGTAGCAGTCAAAAAATGATCCTGTGCATCCATACAAAGTGAATATGGATGCACAATTTCCACTAACTTAAGGCAGCAAGTGCAGCTTCTGGTGCTTTATTTAGTACCATTAATAACGCTTGTGCAGCCCCTGTTGGTTGGCGTTTTCCCTGTTCCCAGTTACGTAGCGTATCAAGCGAAACACGAATGCGAGATGCAAACTCAGTCTGGCTTAGCCCTAAGCGAGCGCGCACTTGTCTAGTGAACTGAGCGGCATCTTGTCGTGCATCATTGTCGTCTTGTGCGATGTGTTTTGCGATGTCTGTATCTGTTGTTGCATTAAGTTTGGCAACATCACAGCGACCTTTCGACCAAGAGTGTGGAACGGTAGGATCAATTTTCATTCTAACGATGCTCATGATTTTTCACCTCTCTTGCATTGGCTTTGCGAGCCGAAATAATACGGATGACATCAGCTCGCATTGTATAAGTGACGACATAAAGTCGCGCTTCAATATATCCTGTTAACGTAAAACGATCTTCGCCATATTGGTAGCGTAGATCAGGTTTTATTTTTCTATCAGGATCAAAAAAAGCACGAGCAGCATAGGCAAAGTCAAACCCTCGTTCGACAAAGCAACGCAGACTTTTATCTTCATCCCATTCAAATTCGTAACTCATGGGTAGAGTGTAGTTCAAAGGACGACTATTG
>JAEMQD010000001.1:0-5338 GCA_022759035.1 Thiotrichales bacterium | reverse complement strand
ATCCCATTCAAATTCGTAACTCATGGGTAGAGTGTAGTTCAAAGGACGACTATTGGCAAGTGGCTAATACAGTAGCTTGTAGAAAAAGAGATGCATTAGATTGTTATTTTGAATAAAAGTTTAGGCAGTCTTAATGCAAACCCAAACATTAATCGAATATGCATACCCGTTAACAACGTGTTATCTCGTAAATAGTTGAAGTGACTAATACCACCTTCTTCAATGCTGAAGTATTTTACGGGCGCATCTATGTTAATGGGCTTAACGCCAGCCCAACAGAGGCGAACAACAGCTTCAGGGTCGAAATCATAACGTCTCATCCAATGGTTGTTAGCCATGATCTTATGTAATGGGCTGATAGGGTAAACACGAAACCCGTAAAGAGAATCACCAATACCTTGCCATAAGGTTTCGAGGTTAGCCAACCAATTTGAAACCTTTCGTCCATTCACCCTAAGAGCTGGAGCGTCTTCACCGAAAATAGGTTTTCCGAGAATCATTGATTTAGGACTTTCTAGCGATTTATTCATAAATGTAGGTATTAAATGTGCTGGATGTTGTCCATCGGCATCCATTGTGAGCACATGTGTATAGCCAGCTTGTTGTGCTTGTGTGATCCCTTCGAATATAGCACCGCCTTTTCCAACGTTTTTTTGCAATTGTATAACCGTTAAATTGGGATTTTCTTTCGCCATTTCCACAATAGGCTGATCGCTACCATCCGTGCTCGCATCAATAATAACCCACACAGGAGACCAGTGTTCTAAGGCTTCTTGAACAGTTTCTTGTAGTTTTTTTCCTGTGTTATAACTTGGAATCATGAGAATATGTGTGGATGAGGCGATTGTGTTCATAGTTAAGTTTGGTTTGTCGTTGGCGTTAATGTTTGAATAAAGTGCTGTTCGATCTCTTTTCTGATTTCACTGGTTTCTTGCTCGTAACTAATCGTTTTACCGAGTCTGGCAGTAATGTATAACGGTAAGTTTGGTGGTTGATACCACGGCCAGTTTTTACCGAGATAACAGGGACTAAAATCTAAAATAACGGTTTGTATGTTAACTTGAGCATTTTTAGCAATTAACGCCACGCCAGGGTGACAGTGAAACACGGTAACATCAGTTGTTCTTGAACCCTCTGGGAATATGATCAGATTTGAGTTGTTATGCAATTCATTTCTTGCCTTCAGTATGGTTTGAAGTGATGATGTATTAGGAATAAAGCCAGCTAAGCGGGCTGCCGAGCCCAGTAAGAAGTTATTCATGAGTTTGTCTTTCATTACGCAAGTACTGTTACTAAAAACAGATAGCAATAATACGGCATCAAGCAGGGAAGGGTGGTTTGCAATAATAATCTGCTTTTTGTTGCTGGCTACCTTATCTAGTTCAGATATGTCGATATGGCACGAACAAAACCAGGATAAAATCGTTAAATAGATCTTGAATCCTGTTTTAATTGCGAAGCGACCAAAAGACTGGCCAATTGTTTTTGGCAGACCCCACTCCAAAACAAGTGCAATAGGAAACCAAAATAGACAGAGTAATCCGAGCGTTCCCCAACCAATTATCATGGCGATGTACTCGTATGTGCGCCATGCTGTACGTGCTAATAAAGTCAAACCATGCCACCATTCACCGAAATGACCTGTCCCGATATGTAGGATGCTTTGTCTGAAGCTAAAAAGCTGACTAAGTTAGCGACTTCTTCAGGTGTGCCAGCCCGTTTTTGTGGCACGATACGATTTATCGTTGTTTGATCAAATACACTGTCTGTCATTGGCGATGTAATAATGCCTGGAGCAATAGCGTTAACAAGTATATTGCGAGAGGCGACTTCCTGAGCGAGTGATTTAGTTGCTCCGATGAGCCCCGCTTTGGCAGCCGCATAGTTTGCTTGCCCACGATTTCCCATAATGCCAGCAACAGAGGCAACATTAATAATTCGACCCCAGCGAGTAGCCATCATAGGTAATAACAAGGGCTGGGTAACATTGTAAAATCCATTTAATGAGACATCGATAACGCGATGCCATTGTACCGATGACATACCAGCCAATGGCGCATCATCATGAATCCCTGCGTTATTAACGAGAACCTGAATGGTGTGTTTTTCCAATAATTGTTCAATATTTGCTTTTGTTTGTTGTTCATCAGATACATCAAAACAAACTGCTGAAGCCAAGCCTCCATTAGCAATAATGACATCAGCAATGTTTTTGGCCCGATCAAGATTCTGATTAGCATGAACAACAACATGATAACCATCTTGAGCTAGAGCGATGCAAATAGATTCTCCAATGGCGCCGCTGCCACCCGTAACAAGTGCATATTTCATGAACTCACCCGTTGCAAATAAGTCACATCAACTTTTAATGTACCATCATTTGTTGGAAGTGCTATATGTCCAGAAGATTGATTTGCGAGTAAGTACAATAGCGGCAGGATTTTTGCGGCAGGAACTGATTGTCGTAAGGCTTCTAGTTCTTTATTTTTCAGCGTGGACTCGGGGTGAACGGCATCATCCCATTGCAATGAAATCTGAGCAATACTATGCATGGTCTGTTGTGGCTGAAATATCAAGGAAGCACCGAATGGCGCAATAATATCTTCTACTTGCTTAAGCGGCTCTGGAAATGGGATGTCATATAAGCTTAATAAAACGGTTTGACTATCTGTTGTTACTTGCGCCACCGCCTCTAATAACCCTGTCGTTACCGTCGATTGATGGTTAGCAATGCTGTTTGCTGGTTGGTGAGACTTTACGGCAATGCTCCAATAGCCAGCGGGTGCATTGTGTACTGAATTATGAAACTTGGTTGGAGAAACCAAGCGTTCTTCTGTTGTGAGTGTTTCACAAATGTCAGTCAGTACTTCGGTGTCACCAGTTGAGGATGCAAAAACAATAGCAACTGTTGTTGGATCAACTTGTGCTTGTTCAACAGCTTGTTGTGATATTTCTAAGGCTAACTTGACTGTTTTGCTGGCACGACGTTTTTCACTGGCGGGCAACAGCGTCGATATAAATGGGGCTAGTTTACTTTGTGCATTAAAGCTTACTTTTTCGAGAAGAACATCTGAAGCTTCTTGCCAATGAGACATATCAGGTGCAAAGATGCCGATACCATCAATGTATGCTTTCATGTCATGCCCTTCCAATAATAAGTGAGCAATTACTACCACCGAAACCAAACGAGTTGCTTAATACGCTATTGATTGGTTTGTGGTGGTGCTCTTGTAAAATTTGAATCGGAATTAAGGGGTCAATATGTGATGTATTTAGGCTACAGGGAATCATATTGTTCTCAACACATAACGCACTAATAATAGCCTCTGTTATGCCAGCAGCGCCTAACGTGTGCCCAGTCCATCCTTTAGTTGAGCTAGTTGCTGTGTTATTGCCAAATAAAGCAAAAACAGCTTGACCTTCAGCTGCATCATTGCTTCTGGTTGATGTGCCGTGCAAATTAATATAGTCAATTTGTTGGGGTGCTAAGTTTGCTCGAGATAGTGCAGTTTGCATTGCAGCGATTGCGCCTTTACCTTCTGGATGTGGTGTAGACATATGATGAGCATCAGAACTTTCCCCATAACCGAGCAAGGCAATTCCCATGTTGTTGGTATCAGTTTTTTCCAGAAGCGCAAAACCTGCCCCTTCACCGATTGAAATACCATCACGATCTATGTCCGATGGGCGGCAGGCTTGTGTAGATAATAATTCGAGCGAAGAAAAGCCATAAAGGGTTGTCATGCATAAGCTATCGACACCACCAACAATAGCAGCATCACATAGACCCGCACTAATGGCACGCGATGCACTGGCGAAAACTTTGGAGCTAGATGAGCAGGCGGTCGAAATTGATAATGATACACCCGAAAGATTGAGGTAATGTCTTACAAAACTTACAACCGAAGATAGTTCATGTGTTTGTGCGTAATGGTAGTTCGAGGTAAGCTTTCCTGATACCTTATCTTTTTGCTGAAAAGCTAACTCTGTTTGTAATATTCCAGAGGTGCTAGTGCCAATGAAAACACCAATTCGTTCCGCACCATAACGTTTTTTTGCCGATTCGACATGATCAATAAATTCATCTTGCTGTAAACAAAGTAGTGCTAATTGATTGTTGCGGCAATGAAAGGGTGCTAAATCGCCATCAATTATAACGGATTCCAAATCAGCAACACGACCAATCCACGTGTCTAGTTTAGCGTCAAGAAAGGTATTAGGCTGTAAGCCAGATGTTTTACTTTTTATGGCTTGCCAAGTGGCATTTTTACCTTGTCCAAGTGAATTGACAAGTGTTGTGGCTGTTAAATAAATCATTTTTGCTAATAGGTTCGTTTTAATCGCTAGTCTTATAAACGCTGCGATTATATCCGAAACGTATAAATAATTGGAGGTTAAGACTCCTTTCACAACATAAAAAGAGCATAAGATTTAATTGGTTTAACTGATTAAAGTTAGATAATACGCTGCGCGAAAAGCCAATTTTGGACTAAATTTTTTAGTGCGCTTAACAATCGTATTTGTCGGGTATCGACTGGTTGGATAAGTTACAATTACGGGCACCTCTAAAAGCCTCCGCACCTGAAAAGTGATAAAATACGTGCAACTTTATCAAGACCGAATAAATCATGAACCTATTCGACCTATTTGCTCAAGAATACCGAACTAAGCCCATCAATCAAAAGGATCCGCTTGTAGCACTCAATGAATTGATCGCGCCAGTCGATGGCTACACTTGGCCATTTATGATGACAAAAGCGCCCAACCTGCATCGTTATTCGCTAAGGAGGTGGTGAACAAAGCCCCAGAGAGCCTGCAGGCGAGCATATCTTTGATCAGATGTGTAAGGTCTTACAGCATCGAACACCGACTAACCACCAAACCACGTCATCCGCAAACTAATGGCATGGTAGAGCGATTTAATGGTAGGATATCGGCATTGTTATCAACGACACGATTTATCAGTTCTGATTAGTTAGAACAAAAGCTGGTTGAGTATCTTAAACTGTACAATCATCACATTGTACAAAAAAATATTGAGCATATTACCCCAATCGCTAAACTCAAGGACTGGCAGAAAACCAATCCTGAGTTATTTGTTAAAAAGACTTACAATCAGTCGATACCCGACACGTATTACAATAAAATGTTTTGAAAATAATTTATCGATGGTTATCGGCATAACTTAACCCTTTTAGTCGTGTTAAAATAGTTATTTTTGCACAATGCGTGCATCCTACTATCTATTCATCTTTTGGAGAATCACAGATGAGTCACAGCCCTAATATTCGTTACATTGCCGAAGCTGGCGGTGTTTTAAAAGGCAAAGCACGAGTGG
>JAEMQD010000130.1 GCA_022759035.1 Thiotrichales bacterium | reverse complement strand
AACACAACACGTAATGGTAAATGAACGAAAGCCGTTAGTATTTGTCTTCCGTTTTATCTGTCGAGCAACTCGGTGCATCGCACACCACGCCACAGGCGACACACTCGCCCTTCGCATTCTTAAACATCGGACAAAAACCCGTAAACGTTGCTTGAATCGCATTAGCACTCATGGCTAATAAAATCCAAAACACCCAGCTTTGACTTAAATCGATTTGCCCTAATACATGCGCCACGACGACTAACACAACCATAGCCATAGCAAAAAAGCGCAAGGGTCGGTTACCCTTCACAACAATAGCTGCATTGCTCATGCTCACATCCTTCTACGAAGTTAATCACGCACCTTGGCAAACAAATCGTAGGTATCCGACCCCGTAATATCCACTTCGACAAATTCACCTACTGGCAAGTGTGCGCCATTTTTGATAATCACCGTGCCATCAATTTCTGGCGCATCAGCAGCAGACCGTGCAATCGCGCCTTGTTCACCAATCGTGTCGACCAACACCGTCATACGGCGACCCACTTTTGCCTTCATTTTCTCTTCCGAGATATCCATTTGCAACGCCATCAACTCTTCCCAGCGCTCTTGTTTCACATCATCAGCAACAGGTGGAGCCAAATCGTTGGCAACAGCACCTTCGACTGGCGAGTAAGGGAAACAACCAACACGATCCAGTTCGGCTTGGTCTAAGAAATCCATCAGCATTTCAAAGTCTTCATCTGTTTCCCCAGGAAAGCCAACAATAAAAGTACTGCGAATAGTCAATTCTGGGCAAATATCGCGCCATTTTTTGATACGATCTAATAAACGACTCACATCACCAGGGCGTTTCATCATTTTCAAAATACGTGGGCTAGCATGCTGAAAAGGAATATCTAAATAAGGCAGAATTTTGCCTTGCGCCATCAATGGAATGATGTCATCGACATTTGGGTAAGGATAAACATAATGCATCCGCGTCCAGATGCCCAAGTCGCCCAAAGCGCTTGCCATATCGTAAAGGTTAGTTTTGAGGGGGCGACCATCCCAAAAATCCATTTTATGCTTCATATCAACGCCATAAGCGCTGGTATCTTGGGAAACAACCAATAGTTCTTTAACGCCTGCATCAACTAAATTTTTAGCTTCGCGCATCACATCGCCAATCGAACGTGAAACCAATTTACCACGCATACTGGGAATAATGCAGAAAGTACAGTTGTGATTACACCCTTCAGAAATTTTTAGGTAAGCATAATGCCTAGGCGTCAATTTCACGCCCGTACTAGGCATCAGATCAACAAAAGGCTCGTGCGGCTTGGGCACATGGGTATGCACCGCTGCCATGACTTCTTGGTAAGCCGCGGCGCCAGAAATTGCCAACACTTGTGGGTGCTCTGCCATAATTACCTCAGGACGCGCACCCAAACAACCTGTCACAATCACCTTGCCGTTTTCATTTAACGCTTCACCAATAGTATCTAGCGATTCAGCAACCGCTGAATCAATAAAACCACAGGTATTCACCACGACCAAATCTGAACCAGCATAATCGGGGGAAATGTCATACCCTTCGCTACGTAACTGCGTTAGAATGCGCTCAGAATCCACTAACGCTTTGGGGCAACCCAAGCTAACAAAGCCAATTTTAGGGGCTTGGGTAATTATCTTTTTAGCCATGAATAGCATCCTTAACATCGACCAAAGCCGTAAATGAGTGTGTCGTCAGTAATTGATCGGCTACAGCAATTTTTGCCATAAATGTCGGCGAAAAATCACGAATAGGTTGCGCCAAAGCAACAGACTCGGTTAAAGAGAATAACCAGTAAGGCGTATCGCTTGCTTTCAAGCTGCCCGACTGTTCGACCGTTAACATGTGTCGTGGCAATAAGGCAACCGAGCCTACCGCATACAAATGCGTTGCAACACGATCAGCGATACCCGGACGTGTGATACCCAGTGCCACATAGCGTATCGACTGTATTTGTGCATCGTGGTAATCTTGCAACGCTGCCGCAGGAATGTGATACCAAGCTGCCTCACCCTGCTCGAAACGACGATTATACTCAGCATTGCGCTGCTGCTTTGGTGCCGCTGGAGCAACCAATAACAGTGGTGTCGTTTTCGCCACACGAGCAGGCGGCTTTTTAATAGATGTACGTTTATTCGCTTGTCGTGTTAACCATGCACGACAGTCACAAGGTGCTGCGACATTAGCAACAGGGCAACGTGCTGTTTGTTCTGTTTTAAGTGTTTTCAGCCATTTCAGTTGTGCTGTTTTTTTGCGTAATTGCGCTAGCATTAATTACGCTCTCCAGAATAAGCCTGCCATTCATGCAAAGTACGATCCAAAGCACTCGTATCGTAGTCGCCTGTCATATAAGCTGTCCCAATATCCTTTAATAGCACCAAACGAATATGCCCAGCATCAGCCTTCTTATCAACCGACATCATATCTAAAAACTGCGCGGGTTTAATTTGGGGTGGTGGATACAAAGGAAGACGCGCACGACTGATGATATCGGCCATACGATCCAAGTCGGCTTCGCTGATATGCCCCAACAACTTACTCATATAGCCAGCCATCATCATTCCCGCACCAACAGCCTCACCATGAAGCCATTCACCGTACCCCATACCTGTTTCGATCGCATGTCCAAAAGTGTGCCCTAAGTTAAGCAACGCACGCACATCGGCTTCTTTTTCATCGGCCGCAACAATATCAGCTTTATCTTGGCACGAACGCGCAATGGCGTAAGCCAAGGCGGCTGGTTCGCGTGCAAGCAAGGCATCCATGTTGACTTCCAACCAATCAAAGAAAGGGGCATCGCACAACAAACCATACTTAATAATTTCTGCAACGCCCGCCGACAGTTCACGATCGGGCAAGGTATTCAGCGTTAAGGTATCGATCAAAACCACTTTCGGCTGATGGAATGCACCAATCATGTTTTTACCTAACGCATGATTAACCCCTGTTTTACCCCCTACCGACGAGTCAACTTGGGATAACAAGGTGGTTGGAATCTGAATAAAATCGACACCACGCTGATAAATCGCTGCAGCGAAACCCACCATATCACCAATAACACCACCGCCCAAAGCAACCAACATGCATTTACGATCGAAACGTGCTTCCAACAACGCAGTAAAAATTTTGTTCAACTCACTAAGCGTTTTATATTCTTCACCGTCGTCTAAGATACAAGTTGCTACCTGCTTACCTGTACCAGAAAACAGTGCTTTTGCCTGATCCATATACAACGGCGCAACCGTCGTATTCGATACAATCATGACCTGCTTGGCAGGCACATGAGGCAAAACAAGCTCGGGATGCGCCAACAAACCTTCGCCAATATGAATAGGATACGAACGGTCTCCCAGTGCAACAGACAAGGTTTGTATTTGTGGTGACATCACGCTTTCACTCCTTTTGCTTCAGCCCAGCCGCGATCAGCTAGCGCTGTTAAAATCTCTTGCACGACGCGCGTAATCGATTTACGCTCCGTATGCAAAACAACATCTGCAACCTCTCGATAAAAAGGCTCACGAACTTTCATTAAATTGGTTAATACCTGCTCGCTATTCACATTTTGCAGTAATGGACGCGTTGTATCGTGCCGAGTACGCTCGACCAGTTGCTTAACTGGCGAAGATAAGTAAATTACCGTACCGAAGGTTTTAAGTGCCGCTCTATTTTCTTCACGAATCACCGCGCCACCGCCCGTTGCCAAAACTTTTCGACAACCATGCTCAACCAAATCGGCAATCACCTGTGATTCTCGCTGACGAAACCCAGCCTCACCTTCCACATCAAAAATCGTGCTAATAGACACTTTCAGGCGTGCTTCTATTTCGTGGTCAGAGTCAACAAAAGGCAAGTTCAGCACTTGCGCCAATCGCTTACCAACAGAAGACTTACCCGCACCCATCGGACCAACTAAAATAATGTTTCGTTTCTTATTCATGAGGAATATTGTATCCTATTCCATTTTATCTCGCTTGATAACTCGCACAAAAGGAGACAGCTATGCGTGGACAGTTATATGTAATTTCCGCCCCTTCAGGCGCCGGAAAAACATCATTAGTGGCAGCATTGTTACGTCAAGAGCCTAAAGTGCGTGTTAGCGTTTCCCATACCACTCGTGCGCCACGCCCTGGAGAACAAGATCAAATCAACTATCATTTTGTTGATAAACAAGCTTTTGAACAACGCATTGCCGCTGGTGACTTTTTAGAACACGCTCAAGTTTTTGACAACTATTACGGCACATCACAACAAGCCGTTGAAGCGCAACTCAATGCTGGTCTTGATGTGATTTTAGAAATTGACTGGCAAGGCGCACAACAAGTGCGACGTCTGCGACCTGACGTTATTAGTATCTTTATTGTGCCGCCAAGCATTGCCGAGTTGCGGATACGCTTAACGGGGCGCGGTCAAGATAGTGAAGAGGTGATTAGCCGACGCATGGCCGATGCGGTTAACGAAATGCGCCATTATAGTGAGTTTGATTACCTTGTTGTCAACGATGCCTTTGATCTCGCCCTCGCAGAATTGACCACTATTTTCCGTGCACAGCGTTTACGCCTGCATCGTCAAGCAGCAGCACACCAAGAATTACTCGCTTCGCTAGTCGCCTAACCAACATCCTGAAGCGCTTACTTTTTTTGCATAAATCGGCTATAATGCAAGGTCATATCACTGGAGAATACTCGCATGGCTCGCGTAACTGTAGAAGACTGCCTAGATCAGGTAGAAAATCGTTTTGAATTAGTATTGGTTGGTGCAAAACGCGCTCGTCAATTAGTGCGTGGTGGAACGGCTACGGTAGATTGGGAAAACGACAAGCCAACGGTTGTTGCGCTACGCGAACTTGCGGCACACAGCGTCAACCCAGATGTGATCATGAGCGACGAAGAAACACCGCCTTACTTCTACTAATAGGGTGTTACGAGCATGGCATCATCTTGTGGCTTTCACTCCGATGCATCCATGCTCGAAGATCCAGACTGCCTGAAGCAATTACTGGCTAAAGCAAACTATCTTACTCCAGAACAACAACAAAAACTTCGTGCGGCCTATCAGCTAGGCGCAGAAGCCCATTCGGGCCAAACACGCAAAAGCGGCGAGCCTTACATTACCCACCCGCTTGCTGTTTCTGGCATCTTAGCAGACATTCACTTAGACGTAGACAGTTTAACTGCCGCCATTTTGCATGACGTTGTTGAAGATACCGCCTTTTCTAGTAAAGATATTGCGGAACATTTCGGCACAGATGTTGCAGCACTTGTGGAAGGCGTCACCAAACTGGGCAAACTAGAATTTTCTAGCCCACAAGAAGCCCAAGCAGAAAACTTTCGCAAAATGATCATGGCGATGGCGCGTGACTTGCGCGTTATTCTCATCAAACTTGCAGATCGCCTACATAACATGCGCACGCTTGGCAGCATGCGACCTGATAAACGCCGACGCATTGCCAGAGAAACACTCGATATTTACGCACCCATTGCCGCAAGGTTAGGGATTAACGCTTGGCGCATGGAGCTTGAAGACTTGTGCTTCACTGCCAAGTACCCTTGGCGCGCTAAAATTTTGGCCGAAGGCGTGCGCAAAGCACGTGGCAACCGCAAAGAACTCGTTGAACAAATTACGCAAAGCATCTCACACCGTTTACAGCAAGAAGGCATTCAATGCAGCGTTAGTGGGCGTGAAAAGCACTTGTTTAGCCTGTACAACAAAATGCGCCAAAAGAACTTGCGCTTCAACGAAATTATGGATATTTACGCCTTTCGCATCATCGTTGACAGTGCCGACGCTTGCTATCGCACACTTGGCGTAGCACACTCACTTTACAAACCTTTACCTGGTCGCTTTAAAGACTACATTGCCATACCAAAAGCCAATGGTTACCAGTCATTGCACACAGTGTTGTTTGCAACACAAGGCGTACACATTGAAGTGCAAATTCGTTCAAAAGAAATGCATGTGGTTGCTGAACACGGTGTTGCCGCACATTGGTCATATAAACTCAATGGCTCTTCTAAAGTCGCCGCCGCCGACCAGCGCGCGCAAGAATGGGTCAAACATCTTTTAGAAATGCAACAAAGTGCGGGCAACTCACTCGATTTCCTAGAAAACGTTAAAATTGATCTGTTCCCTGACAATATTTACGTATTCACGCCCGAAGGCGACATCCGCACACTGCCACGCGGAGCAACCGTTATCGACTTTGCTTATGCTGTCCATACTAAACTGGGGCACACTTGTATTGGTGCGCGCGTTGACAAAGTACCTGTGCCGCTAAAAACACAACTGCAAAATGGGCAAACCGTCGAAATCGTCAAAGGGAGTGCGCCAGCCCCTAATCCGAACTGGCTTGACTTCGTTACGACTGCCAAAGCACGCAGCCAGATACGTCATTTCTTAAAAAGCCAACACAGCGAGCATGCTATTGCTTTGGGAGAACGCCTACTCAGAAAAGCGTTACACCTATTACACATTGCCGACACACCGCTTACACCAGAACAGCAATCACATATTCTGACCGAGCTAAAGGTAAAAGACTGGAGTGAGTTATTAATGGCGATTGGTCTCGGTAACCGCTTGCCTGCGCTGGTTGCTAAGCAAATTGCCGACGGCATTACCGAAACCGATACGACACTAACACAGCCGATGCCACTTACCATTTCTGGCACAGAAGGACTTGCGGTCAGCTATGCACAATGTTGCCACCCTGTACCAGGCGACTGCATTATGGGCTTTATGAGTAGCGAGCGCGGACTTGTGATTCACCGCACAACCTGCCACAACCTAACCAACTTCCGTAAACATCCCGAAAAATGGATTGAAGTTCAATGGGAAGCGCATATTGACAACGAATTCCAAGCCGCGATTACCGTTGAGACACTGAATCGACGTGGCGTGTTGGCAACCATTGCTAATGCCATCGCAATTGAAGGTTCCAACATTGAAACCGTAAGTAATGCCGATAAAGACAATCACCATAGCATTATGCACTTCACGATTTCAGTTAAAGATTTAGAGCAACTAGAACGTGTTCTAAAACGGTTACGTGGTATGCACGACGTGCTCAATGCCGATCGAGATGCCCGATAAAAACAGCAAACTTGGCAGGATAATGCAATGAAAATGACTAAAGCAGCGCCCGCACTATGTTACTAAGTTTTGTTGTTTTATATATTTTACTGACCATCGCAGTTAGCTTATGGGCTGCACGCAGAGTGCACTCAACCCGTGACTTCTATACCGCTGGTCGCTCACTACCACTTAGCATGGTTACTGCCATGATGTTTGCGGGTTGGTTTGGCGCAGAAACCGTACTAGGCATACCTGCCACCTTTATGGAAGAAGGGGTTACTGGACTCATCTCTGATCCACTCGGTGCGGCAGCGTGCTTGGTCATTTTTGGTGCTTTTTTTGCACGCAGATTGTACCGATTGAACATGCTTACCATTGGTGACTTTTATCGTAAACGCTATGGTCGTGGCGTCGAAGTCATGACAGGTATTGCAATTGCACTTTCTTATTTAGGCTGGGTTGCTGCACAAATTACAGCATTAGGCATGCTCATCCACTTGCTCTCCGATACTTATGTTTCCATTCAAATCGGTATCGTACTGGCTACGGCGATTGTTTTGGTGTACACCATTGTCGGGGGGCTTTGGTCTGTAGCGATCACGACCTCAATACAAATCGTAATTACCGTCGTTAGTTTAAGCAGCATTGCTTGGCTACTCGTTAATCAAGTCGGTGGCATTGCGCCCGTTTGGCAACATGCGTTAGACCATCAAGCCTTTGCCTTACACGAACAACTCACACCCACCTTCATTTTAGCCATGCTCACCGCGTTTATTACACTCGGTTTTGGCTCTGTGCCACAACAAGACGTTTTCCAGCGTGCCAATGCAGCTAGAAACGAAAGCAGTGCGGCATGGAGTGCTATTTTAGGCGGTTTACTCTATTTGCTCTTCACCACAATTCCGCTAATTATGGCTTACACAGCCAATTTAATTGACGCTGACTTTGTGCGCAGTATTTTGGCTGTTGATGGCGAAACCCTGATTCCCGCGCTAATTCAGCAACAACTACCGCTATTTGCACAAATTGTTTTTTATGGTGCATTAGTCGGCGTCATTATGGGAACCTCAGCCAGCACATTGTTGGCGCCCAGTTTCATGCTGAGTGAAAACATTCTAAAAGGACTATTTAAACATCCTTTGTCCGACAAGCAAATGTTGCGACTAACACGCTGGGTACTTGGCGGTTTTGCGCTATTTGTTTGTCTTTATGCCTTATGGTCACGCGAACAAGATGCAGGACTACATGCAATGGTTGAAGCGGCCTACAAAGTTACCTTGGTCGTCGCCTTTGTTCCCTTAGTAGCTGGCTTGTTTTGGCATAACGCCAACAATCGCGGCGCATGGTGGTCGATCACCTTGGGACTAACAGTGTGGATTACCTTGGAAGTTGCTTTGCCTGAGGCACAAGTTGGCGCGCAATGGTGGGGATTTTTAGCAAGCATCGCAGGCATGTTTATTGGCAGCTATATGCCCCTACCGCGCACGAAAAAAACACACTAAGGTGCTGGGGCAACCAGTTGATATGCAATCGGAATAGAAAATTGCCAACTAGCCTTATTCAAAGCTGCTGGGATCGGCGTTAACCGCATAGTTAAGGTATGACTAAAAATTGCCAATGCTGCTTCGTCTAAAGCAGCCACACCGCTTGATTCAACCAAAACAAGCTGACTAATTTCTCCTGAAGCTTGTAACACAAAACGCACTTGTACCACGCCCTCATCGCCTCTACGTCTCGACAACATAGGATAAGATTGCGCTGCCGCAATTTGCGCATAAAGCAATTGTTGATAGGCTTGGACGAGCGCAGCTTGTTGAGCATTACTCGATGCTGTTGAAGTACTTGTTACCAAAACGGCGATTTGTTGTTTATGTAACACAAACAGTACCGCCGTCATCATCATCAACAACATCACCAGTACACTCAGAAAAAACCGCGTTCGCATAAATAATGTTAACTCGATTTAGTATTCACCGCGTTGCAAACGCCGCATATCTTGCCATGTTAACATCAACACATGAACCGAACGCCGCAATATACGTTGACTTGTATCAACACATAACGCCAACAATAAGCCAATCAGCGTTGTTTTTAGTGCACTAGCAAATACTTGCATCAGGCCAATAGCATCAATTTTATTTTCGGGCGACATCATACCAAAGAACAACATCACAGAAAAAACCGTTCCCATTAACCCCAACCAAGGTGCATTAGCGGCAATAACATCCAGCACAACAAAGTGCTTTGTTAGCGCTATCTCTAGCGCTTCTGGTGTTGCATACTGCATTAAAGCGCCGCGCAATCGGCGGTAAAACCAATAACGGTTAACCATCACATACAACCAAATAAGTAGCATCACACCAAACAGCGCAAAAACAACCGTGCCGACCAAATCATTAGGCCATAACCAAGCCAACCAAGCTTGCATCATGGGGATACTTGCTCCGCTGCTGACGGCGTTACCACTGGCGGCGCAGCAACCACTTCTATCGACTGTTGCATATCTGCGCCATCATAATCTTCCAGCTGGTTTTCATGCATAATTTTGATTAAAAAGGCGACATAACGACTACCCAGCTCAGAATAATTTAATAGGGTTTTTGCTAAAGCTAGCCCAGACGGCACATCACCCAATAGCCGATTACGCATTCGTTCCATACGTGCTGCACGATAAGCGCCTTTCGTATTGATAATATGCATATAAACGGCCACGCCTTCCTGTTCAGAACCAAAACGTCTAAACTCTCCCGCAACATTGGGCATTTTTACACCACACCCTACTTTAAAACACATAATACCAAAAAAATTATTCGCTTCTTTCGCTAAGCGTGATACGCCCCATCCCGATTCAATTGCTGCCTGAGTTAACACCAGCGACGGTGGCACAACATCTAAGCGGTGTAATAAGTTTTGCCAAAAAGCTAAATCAAATCCCTTACGCGTAACATCCACTTCATAGTCAGTTGCAACCCCTACCAACCATTCCTTTTGTGCTAGCGACAATCGATTCTGTTGCGATAAACCATATAGCCTAACCGCTTCTTTACGCTTGGCAGCAATAATCGCATTTTGACTGCCAATCAATGGCAATAAATAGGCAATAAAGTTTTGCTTTCGATCATTTGAAAGACTAATTTCTGCAAAATTCGGCGCGGGAATCAAGGTGACTTGCATACCAAGTGCGGCATCGTCACTTTCTTCATCTAAACGAACCATTTCCTGTTCAACAGGCCTCTGTGATGCATCACCAAAAGGGGTTACCTCTCCCCACGAAAGCCACCAAGCCAATAAGGCAATCGCAATAGAAACGTAAGGAATAAACGGTCCCCAACACGGCAAGCATTTCATGTTACGCAACTCCTAACCAGGCATGTCCGAATAACGACTGCCATAAAGTTAAACAACCAAATACTGCCATCCCCAGAGCAGCAACACGAATCAACCACGGGTTACGCTGAAAACGCGTCAACCAAAACGCACTCGTACCTATCAACAATAAGTTAGGTAAGGTGCCTAATCCAAAAGCTAACATAACCAACGCGCCACTCAATATTGCGCCAGACGACATCGCTAAAATTAACGTAGAATATACCAAACCACACGGCATCCAACCCCAAACCAGCCCCATCAAGTACGCCTGATAGCGATAGCGCACAGGCAAAAAGCGCGCCCGCCATCGTCCAGAAAAGCCTGCCCACCAATGACCGCCCACACGCTCAAGATACGATGGCAGCCGAGACCAACCTAAAAGCCATGCGGCTAAAATAAGCATCCACACGCCAGCGATGCCCAATAGCCAACGTTGCATCGCAAATAGCGCGCCCGCCTCAATCAGCACAACCCCAACAAAGCCAGCTAACAAACCCAGCAGCAGATAACTCGTCATTCGGCCAAGATTATAAAATAACTGCATTTGCATAATGCGTAATGGTTGTTTTTGTAAGTCAGGCGCAAGCGAAAAGGTAAACGCACCCGCCAACGGTCCACACATTCCCAAACAATGAACGCCACCTAAAAAACCAACCAATAATGCAGTAACGAGCAGCTCAATCGACATGTCGAATCGCCCTGTGCAAATAAGGCATCCACTGTGCTAACGCATCGGACAATTTACCAGAATTATTAATCACTAATGCTGCCTCTGGCGGCGAAAATTGCGCCGCACGCTGTAATCTTTCCTGAATTTGTTGTGCGTTTTCTCTACCTCTAAGTGCCAAACGTTGCGCCAAAATTTCCGCGTCACAATGTATCCATACCGGCGTACAAATAACATTGTCTTGTGCGCACAGTTGCTTAACTTTGGGCAACGCCTCGCGTGAGCCATTTACCACAACGGGAATGTCCGCGCACAGCCATGCAAGCACTTCTTTACCGACAGCGTAGCTGAGTTGGTGCGATTGCCAGCTCAACCAAAACAAACCAAATTGCTGACGTATTGCAAACTCTGCTGGATCGAGACGAATAAAGTTTTCAGCCTCATCTAAGGTGTCTCGTGTAATGTAGCGATGTGCAAACAACAAACCCTGCCCCGCCAATGCTGCACGAGCCGCTGACATCAGCGAATCCTTACCTGAGCCAGAAGGCCCAATGACATAAAACAACTGCCGCATAACATCGCATCCATAACTCAATGATTCCTATTATAATGGCTTAGCACATTATCTGCAGAATTACGCAAGACATTGCACTTAAAATTCATCATAATGTCACAAGAACATGCGACAATAACTATTAACATAGAAGATAAATCTTACTCGGAACCTAAGCAAACCATGACGCAATCACAACTTACTAGCGAAACCACACACAACCCTTTCATCAACCGTGAAACTTCTGTGCTCGCCTTTAACCGTCGCGTGCTGGAGATGGCACTAAACACCGAGTATCCGTTATTAGAAAGACTACGCTATTTATGTATTTCTTCCAGTAATCTGGATGAGTTTTTTGAAATTCGTTACGCCAGTTTACTTGAGCTAACAAAAGACCCTGATGCACGTACTAAACCAGATGGCATGCGACCCCAAGATGCGATTCAACTGGTCAATGAAGCCGCGCACAGCCTAGTGAGCGCTCAATACGAAACCCTGCAACAGGTATTATTGCCCGCATTAGAAACAGCAGGCATTCGCTTCCTAAGACGTGACCGTTGGACTGAGCCAATGCGCGAATGGGTAGCTCATTACTTCGAAACCGAATTACAACCGTTACTGACACCGCTAGGCTTAGACCCGTCTCACCCCTTCCCTAGACTGTTGAACAAGTCATTAAATTTCATTGTACCGCTTGAAGGACGTGATGCATTTGGACGCATGGGAGAGTTAGCCGTCGTACAAGTTCCTCGCGCATTGCCACGCATTATTCAACTCCCCGAAAGTATTACCGGACAAGCGCACGATTTTATCTTTTTATCGTCCGCCATTCATGCCAATGTGCATAAACTTTTTCCTGGCATGAATACAAAGGGATGCTATCAATTTCGCGTGACACGCAATTCTAATCTTTTTGTGGACGAAGAAGAAGTAGACGACTTGTTGACCGCACTACAAGGAGAATTATCCTCACGAAAATATGGCAACGCCGTACGTTTAGAGGTGGCGGATAACTGCCCTGACGAAGTAGCACATTATTTGTTGCAACGTTTTCGTTTGCCTGAAAATGCACTTTTCAAAGTTAACGGACCTGTTAATCTTCATCGCCTGTCTGCCGTGCCTGATATGGTTAACCGCGCCGATTTGGTTTTCCCACCCTATACGCCCTCGATACCAAGTGTACTAGAAGAAACAAACAGCCTAGACAATCAAACTGGGCAATTGTTCGATATTCTAAAAGCCCAAGATGTTTTGCTGCATCATCCCTTCGAATCTTTTGCACCTGTTATTAACTTTATTAGACAGGCGGCGGCTGATCCGCAAGTACTGGCCATTCGCATGACCCTTTATCGGACAGGGACAAACTCAGCGATTGTCGAAGCACTAGAACAAGCGGCGAAACGTGGTAAAGAGGTCACTGCAGTTATCGAACTACGAGCGCGCTTTGATGAAGATAACAATATTCAACAGGCAACGCGCTTACAAGAAGCAGGTGCACACGTTGTTTATGGCGTCGTTGGCTATAAAACACACGCTAAAATGATTTCTGTCCTCCGTAAAGAAGGCGCTGAGTTGCGCTATTACACACACTTGGGTACGGGGAACTACCACGCTGGCACCGCTCGCGTATATACCGATTTTGGTTTACTCACCGCAGCACCAGACATTGGACGAGATGTTAATCGAATCTTTCAGCAATTAACCAGTTTTGCTAACGTAGTAACCCTTGAAGCACTTTGGCAAGCACCACATACATTACATCAAAACATTAAAACTGCCATTGCCCAAGAAGCGCAAAATGCACGCGATGGTAAGCCTGCGCGCATCATCGCCAAAATGAACGGACTACAACAGCGCGACGTTATTGAAGCACTGTACGATGCCAGCCAAGCCGGTGTACAAATTGACCTCATCGTTCGCGGCATGTGCAGTTTACGCCCTGGTGTAAAAGGACTATCCGAAAACATTCGTGTTATTTCCGTGCTCGGCAGATTTTTAGAACATCATCGTATCTTCTATTTTGAAAATAATGCCGAGCCCAAATTATGGTTAGCCAGTGCAGACTGGATGAGCCGTAATCTGCTATCGCGCGTGGAAACCTGCTTTCCAATTCGCGATCCCAAGTTAATGGAACGTGTCTACAATGAAGGATTAGCGGGTTATCTGGCGGATACAACCAGTTGGCACTTAGCGAGTGATGGTAGCTATCAACAACAACCGAATACGACGCATCCTTTTAGCGCACAACAAAGCTTAATGGAAAAATACGCCAAGTAACCTAGGAATGCGTTAAAATAGTGATTTAGTTTCAGTTAGGCCTGTGCGACGATGGAACCTGCTACTTTTGCTGCGATTGATCTCGGCTCCAATAGTTTTCACATGATTATTGCGCGCGAGGTAGATGGTCAATTGCAACTGCTCGACCGTCATAAAGAAACCGTTCGTCTGCGCATGGGATTGGATGCCGAGGGCAACTTAGACCAAGCTGCACAAACACGCGCACTCGCCTGTCTTACTCGCTTTGGTCAACGACTGCGCGGCATCCCTGCTGAGCGCATTCGTGCCGTAGGCACAAACACCCTCCGACTGGCCACCAACGCTGCTGGCTTTTTGGCTGCTGCAGAAAATGCGCTTGGCGCGCAAATTGATATTATTCCAGGCCATGAAGAAGCGCGTTTAATCTATTTAGGTGTATCACACTTTTTACCTAAAGATGATCAGCAACGCTTAGTGATTGATATTGGTGGCGGCAGTACCGAATTTATTATTGGCACCCATTTCAATCCACAAACCATGACCAGCACCGAAATGGGTTGTGTTTCCATTAGCCAGGCTTTTTCGCTGATCGAACGTATCACAGAAGAAAATTTCAATCGCGCACTCAATAACTGTCAACTCGTACTTCGCCCACATGTTCCTAAACTGCGTCGAATGGGTTGGGATCGCGCTATTGGTGCCAGTGGTAGCATCAAGGCGATTAGCGAAATTCTGGTTGCCAACGGCTGGGCATCCGATGGCATTACCCTGACTGGGATGGCGCAACTAAAACAAGCCTTAGTAACCAACAAAAACTTGGCACAAACCAAATTGGCGGGCTTGTCGGAAGATAGAAAACCCGTTATCGGGGGCGGGCTTGCCGTGTTAATGGCCGCGTTTCAACTATTAAATATTGAGCACATGCACGTATCACCTGGCGCGCTGCGCGAAGGGTTAATTCTTGATATGCTAGGACGCGCCCTTCACACCCAAGATGTGCGAGATACCAGCATTCGCTCACTCATTGCCTCAAGTCGAATTGATCGTAATCAGGCTGAACGTGTGGCTCAATGCGCACTCAATTTCTTTGCGCAAACACAAGCATCGTGGGAATTGTTTCATCCGCTACTACCGCTACAAAGCTTGCTACATTGGGCCGCATTAACACATGAAGTTGGCTATTTCATTTCGAGTCGAAAATATCGACAACATAGCGCTTATATTCTTGAAAACGCCGATTTAGCTGGCTTTAACCAAGAAGAACAAGCACTGCTTGCTTGGCTTGCCTTGCATCATCGTTCGAAAATCAGCATTAAAGACCTTGATACTTTGCCAAAAGACATTGCGCCGCTGATGCTAAAACTGGTCGTTTTGCTCCGTCTCGCCACACGACTTCATCGTGGCAGAGAAGAACAACAATCAGACGTTCGCTTAAGCGTCAACAAGACACAGCTTAACCTCATCTTTCAGCCGAACTGGTTAGCACAAAACCCCCTGACAAAACTCGACTTAGAGATTGAAGCAAAACGCTTGGAAGGTGCGGGGTTCAGCCTAACACTAATAGAAGCGGATTGATAAAAAAAACCGTCGAAAACGACGGCTAAGCAGAGGAAAGTCGGTCATCAAGGC
>JAEMQD010000103.1:10803-15750 GCA_022759035.1 Thiotrichales bacterium | reverse complement strand
AAATAAAGTCGGGAACGCTAAAAACGAGCAAAGCGAGGTTTTTAGCGGTTACCTAATACAAAAAAGCTGTTATTCTAATCAGGTTAGAAACCATTTTATCGTCACGCTTAGCTGTATTTTCTTGCCACAAAAGGACAAGTTAAAGCACAAGCAAAAAAGAAGGATAAAATTTATGCGCTACACAAACTTATACGCCCTGTTACTTTGCGCGGTCACGATACACCCTGCAATAGCAACTACACCAACAGAGGCGTCAACGCAAACAACGCCCAATGATCAAATGATTAAAGTCAACCCACATGCTAACTACAAAGTGGTTTATGACATTCACTCAGAAGAAATCGCAGCAGGCATTCACAAAGGCTTATACTACGCACGCGGCCTCATTGAAGCCTACGAAAAGCAAGGCGTTACACCACAACAGCTTTCTATTCATTTAGTGATGCACGGCGATGCCGCTAAATTCTTACTCGTCGATGACACCTATCAACGCGCCATTAAGGATGCATTTAGCACCAATAACAATGCCAAAATCGTTCAAGACTTGATCCACTTAGGTGTACACGTCGAAATCTGCCACAGCACAATGAAAGCCATGGGTTGGACAGCAAAAGATATCTTACCTGGTGTCACCATGGTTCATGATGGTTATACCCGATTAATTGCGCTACAAAATCAGGGTTATGCCTATATTGGCGGTTTTTAAAATCCGCTATCGGAAAATAGCTTATTTACTGCGCAATTTCAGGTAAAATAGCTGTCACTTTTGAATTGTATAGGTTTAGGTTTTAGTATGGAACTCAGTGCATTAACAGCTATTTCTCCAGTCGACGGTCGTTATGGCGCACGTTTAGCGCCTTTAAAAGCTATTTTCAGCGAATATGGCTTAATTAAATATCGTACCGCGGTAGAGGTCGCATGGTTAATTGCTCTATCGGAAGAAGCAGGCATTGCGGAAGTGCCTGCTTTATCTGCAACGGCTAAAGCCCACCTAGAAAAGCTGGTTTCTGGTTTCGACATGACCCTAGCGCAAGCAGTAAAAAACCATGAAAAAACCACTAATCACGACGTGAAAGCGGTTGAATACGCAATTAAAGACCATATTCAAAGCAATGCCGAATTAGCACGTGTTATGGAGTTTGTACACTTTGCTTGCACGAGTGAAGATATTAACAATTTGTCTTATGCCTTAATGCTAAAAGATGCCAGAGACACAGTGCTTTTACCTGTTATGCAAGAAGTCATTGATGCTATGGCACAAAAAACTTTAGACTATGCAGAAATATCTATGCTGGCACGCACACACGGACAAGCAGCTAGCCCAACAACAATGGGCAAAGAGTGGGCAGTATTAACCTATCGTTTGGCACGCCAGCGCCAACAGTTAGCTAAGGTTTGTTTATTGGGTAAAATCAATGGCGCTACTGCTAACTATAATGCACACTTCGCTTCTTACCCAGCGGTTAACTGGACGGCATTATCACAAAAAGTCATTACCGGACTTGGCTTAACCTACAATCCTTATACCACCCAAATTGAACCGCACGACTTTATTGCTGAATATCTACAAGCCGTGGAACGCTTCAATACGATTCTGATCGATTTTGACCGCGATATTTGGTCATACATTAGTAATGGCTTCTTCAAACAAAAGGTCATTGCGGGGGAAGTTGGTTCATCAGCAATGCCGCACAAGGTTAACCCAATTGATTTTGAAAACTCGGAAGGTAACTTGGGCATGGCCAATGCCATTATGGCGCATTTAGCAGCCAAACTGCCCATTTCGCGTTGGCAGCGCGACCTAACCGATTCGACTGTGTTACGTAATTTAGGGGTGGGTATTGCACATAGTATGATTGCCTACCAAGCCACCTTAAAAGGCATTAGCAAGTTAGAAATTAATGAAGCAGCGATCGCGGCCGATTTAGACAATAATTGGGAAGTGCTCGCTGAAGCCGTCCAAACTGTAATGCGTCGCCATGGCATTGAAAAGCCTTATGAAAAACTCAAAGAACTCACACGCGGCAACAAGTTAACTGCTGAAGGTATGCGTGAGTTCATTGCCAAACAAACCTTGCCAGCGGAGGCTAAAGCTTACTTAAGCAACCTGACGCCCGCAACTTATATTGGCAATGCGGTCGAGCAAGCAAAACAAATTAAATCCGCTTTAGCAGCGATTAATGACACCTGCCCTAATTAACCTGCCACAGGAAGTGCCTTAACCGACACTTCCTGTTGCCATAATTGACCGACAATGGCAGCAACTTTAGCGGTTTCTCCACTCGTCCAAAAGCAATCAACACCTTGTTGATTCGCTTCAGATAAAGCTTCTTTCTCCGTTAGTTTCCGTTGCAACTGCCGTGCAATGGCCGCCGATGGGTCAATAATATGTACAGCATCGGTTGCTGCCGCACGAATTTCATCGAGCAAAAAAGGATAATGGGTACAGCCCAAAACCAAGGTATCCACACCAGCATCGACTAATGGCTGCACATGCTGTCTAACCAACTGGCGTGTCACATCGCCATGCAATGCACCTGCCTCTACCTGTTCGACAAAACCAGCACAAGCTCGCAATAACACTTTAATATCTTGCCCATGTTGGGCAATTAACCTATTAACATTAGCACTACCAATCGTTTGCGTTGTTGCCAAT
Source organism: Thiotrichales bacterium (assembly GCA_022759035.1). Classification (GTDB taxonomy): domain Bacteria; phylum Pseudomonadota; class Gammaproteobacteria; order Thiomicrospirales; family Thiomicrospiraceae. The sequence continues at coordinate 13,094 of JAEMQD010000103.1, read as the reverse complement.
ACGCCAACCACACCTGTTTTGGTATGCAGGGCTGCTGGTTTAATGGCTGGTTCCATGGCAATAATCGGCACAGGACACCAAACGCGCAACTGATCTACCGCCACACTCGTCGCCGTATTACAGGCAACCACAATCGCCTTAACGTGTTGTGCTAAAAAAAAGCGTACAATCAGCTCTGCTCGCGCAACAATATAATCGGATGACTTATCACCGTAAGGTGCATAACCAGAATCGGCAACATAATACAAATGCTCGGCTGGCATGAGCGCACGAATTTCTTTTAAAACCGACAAGCCACCCACACCAGAATCAAATACACCAATGGGTGCATTAAGCATCAGTGCCATCCTCCCATGTTACCAATTCGGCTGCTGCGCGCAACACCTCCAACCCTGCTTCTTTTTTATACATATTGGCACTTAAATAACGTCGCCATTGTCTTGCCCCTTTTTGCCCCGCAAATAAAGCCAGTAAATGCTGCAACATTAAACCGATAGGCACCCCTTCATCCATTGCCATCTGCAAGTAGTCTTCATACAATGCCAAGACCGTTTTAGGATTCGTTGCGGGATTAGGCATACCGTAATACAAGCTGTCTGCATTATGTAACGCCCAAGCATCATCCATAATCAATCGACCGAGCATCACCCCATCGACCGCTGGCAGACCTTCGTAAGGCTGTAGATGGTTCAATCCTTGCGATAAGGATTTAATATCACCATTAATAATAATTTCAAGATGCGGAAATACAGCTTTAAGCTGATGAACAACCGCCCATTGAATGGGTGGCTTATGGCGATTCTCTTTCGGACTTAATCCATTCAACCATGCCTTGCGTGCATGCACAATAAAGGTTTTGCAGCCTGCTTGTGCAACCGTTTCGACAAAGCGGCACAGTTCTTCAAAACTATCTTGATTGTCGATACCAATTCGATGCTTAACCGTAACTGGAATATTCACCGCCGATTGCATCGCATGTATTGCCTCGGCAACGACTTGTGGTGTTGCCATTAAGCAAGCACCGATACCGCCATTCTGAACGCGATCTGACGGACAACCAACATTAAGATTAACTTCGTCGTAACCCCATTCTTCTGCCCAGCGTGTACATTGTGCTAAACGTTGTGAATCGTGCCCACCTAGTTGCAAAGCGATAGGATGCTCGATATCGGCATATTTCAAAAAACGTTGTTTGTCGCCATGAATGAGCGACTGGTCAACCACCATTTCGGTGTATAACCAAGTATGCTTAGACAATAAGCGCAAAAAATAACGATAATGACGATCGGTTACGGCCATCATTGGGGCAACACTTAATCGGCGTGGCGGTAAAACGGTCAACATGCTTTAACTCTTTGTATCTCGAAATCGGTTAACAAAAAACGTTGAAAACCGTTGACCGCTATTATAGCCGATCGACAAGTGACGGAAAGAACAACTAGACAGATTGTCTTAACGTCATAGAAGCCGCCAGCGTGACAGGTCACTAAGCGTTGCGCATGTTGCAACATTACACTCATTTGAAACCTGCAAATATTGTTTATATACTGATTAAAATGTCATTAACACAATAGAGGGCGTAATCATGTTACAAACCAGTGAAGCTGAAATCATGTCTAACGGACATGCCATGTTTTTAGAGCCCCTAAACTTAGCTCACAAAGCCAAAGCATACGTCACTATATTGTCCAATAAAGTTAGCAAAACAAGCGACAACCACACACCAAATAGTGGTAAGTTTCTTCTGAGCTTGTTAAATTCAGAAACCTTTTCTAGTGCTCCTAAGAGTAATAGCCAATAGATAAATCAAACCACCATTGCCAACCGCAAGGCATGGAATGACTAATTCATGCCTAAAAATTTACTAAGATAGCTGCTTAGTCATTTACTTAGTTGTAAAACATGAGCACTTTTATGATAAAGTGATTCAGCAATAAAGCCAAAACCCAAACAACGATCGAGCACGCACATGGAAACTGTTTTTTTATATGCATTAGGGGCTTTTGCAAGTATGGTTGCCATTTACTTGCTGGGTGTTTTTTTATCGCCTTTCCGACCCAATGCCGTTAAAAACGACCATTTTGAATGTGGCCTACCTGCCAGCAGTAGCATGGCGCAAAAAGCGAACTTTGGCTATTTTGTGTTTGCCATTTTGTTTATTGTGATTGATATGGCAGGCTTGTTCTTTAGCCTGTTTGTGTTTAGCGACAATACCCATGCGCTCAATGTGGCGGCGCTATTGGCAGGCATTTTGGCAGTGGCGCTGATGGTTACCATGAAGGAATACAACC
>JAEMQD010000103.1:0-10703 GCA_022759035.1 Thiotrichales bacterium | reverse complement strand
CTATTGGCAGGCATTTTGGCAGTGGCGCTGATGGTTACCATGAAGGAATACAACCGTGCTTAAAATTTTAGATTTCTTCAACTATGCGCAAAGTGAAAGCCCGTGGATTGTACATTTTTGTAGTGGTTGCTGCTCTTTAGAAATGGCGGCGGCAACAGGTCCTCGTTACGATTGGGAACGCTATGGCTATATGCAAACGCCAACACCCCGCCAAGCAGATGTGATGATTATTACGGGGCTGGTGTCTAAAAAGATTCTACCTGCGTTATTGCGTACCTTTGCTCAAATGCCAGAACCAAGTTATGTGTTAGCTATTGGTGCTTGTGCCTACGATGGCGGGCCTTACAATGAGTCTGTATCGGTGATTAAAAACATGACTGAAATCCTCCCTGCCGATGCCTTTGTCGCTGGTTGCCCACCCAAACCTGAAGCGATTATTACCGGCTTAGACATTATTAAAGAAAAAATGCGCAAGGGCGAACCCAGTGCGGCAAGTCAGGGTGGGTTGTGGAAACAAATGAATTTCTAGAGATCTTCAACCTATGCAACAGCTACAAAACTTAATTGCTGGCTTCAACGTTTCATCGTGCGAGCCGTACAAACAATGCTGGATAAAGGCAAAGTTAACAACGCAAGATGATCTTATTTCTTTGGCAACTGCATTAAAAGCCAATGGACTGACCAGTCTGATCACGGTATCTCCGACCGACTTTCCCGATGACAATCGCCTCGAACTGAATTATTTTTTTGAAGACCTACTGACCCGTCGTAATGCGTGGATTAAGGTCGATATTCCACGAGAACTCGATGCTTGCCAAATACCGTCGCTCACGCCGTTATTTCCCAGTGTGAACTGGCATGAACGTGAAGCTTTTTCGACCTTTGGTGTGCGTTTTATCGGGCATCCTGCGTTAGAAGATATTTTTATCTCGGAAGATTTTATCGGCAAGTTTCCGTTTCGCAAGGGCTTCGACTGGCAAGCGCACGAAGCTAATTTGATTGAGAACATGGCGTGTATTGTGCGAGGTTTCGAGCGTGAACACGCGATCAATGATGCTCGCATGGGCAAAGGTTCACACACCACGCTCAACTGGGGACCGACGCACCCGGCCAGCGGGCCATTGCGCTTACGGGTCGAAGTTAATGGTGAAGACATTATCAGCGTTAAGCCCGATGTCGGATATGTCTGGCGTGGGCTGGAACATCTGGTCGAGGGCAAAGATTTTGTTGGCGCGTTAGTGGCGATTGAGCGTATCTGCTTTATGGACAATACCAATGCCATGATTTGCTACGCGCAGGCGGTGGAAGAAATCGCGGGTAAGCCCATTACCCCCTTTGCGAGCATGATGCGCGTCATGCTAGGTGAAATTGGGCGCGTGGTGTCGCATTTAATGGGCATTGGTGGTTTTTTCAATACCATGGGGTTGGTGACGCTACAAATGTGGGCATTGGATGTGCGCGAGTATTTCTTAGATGTGTTGGAAGATTACAGTGGCGCACGCATTGCGACTGCATCCATCGAGCCAGGTGGTGTGCGCTATCCGCTTAAGCTAGCGTTATTGGTAACGCTAGAAGCCGCTATTGCCAAATACGAAGCAACACGCAGCGAGTTTTATGCCATTTTCATCAACAACCCGACCATGCAAAGCCGCGCAACAGTAGTAGGCATCATCACCCCAGAGATGGTGCTGAACAACGGCTTGTGTGGGGTTGTCGCCCGCGCCAGTGGCGTCAAAACGGATATTCGCTTAGACGAGCCTTACGCCGCTTACGACAAAATCAACATGACCTATATGTTGGCAGAGCAGGGTTCGGCTAAAAACCGTTTTGAAGTGCTGTTCAAAGAAGTCGATCAGTCGATGGATATTCTTAAGCAAGCCATTGCCGATTTGCGTCGCGGGATTGAGTCAGGTGAGTATCGTCCCGAAAAAGATGCGATGGTGCGTATCCCGAAAAAATTACCCGATGGTGAAGCTGTCAGTCGTGTGGAATGGTCGCGGGGTGAGCTGATGATGCACTTGGTCACCCGTAAAAGCGATGAAACGCCCTATCGCTTAAAAATCAAAGCGCCCAGCGTCAACCACACCATGATGCTAGAAACGCTGTTAGCAGGCAAAACCCTGTCGGATATTCCTTTGGTATTCGGCAGCTTGTATATCTGCCAAGGCGACTTGGATCGGTAGGCGAAACCTCTAAAAACGGTGCTTTGCTCATTTTTAGATTTCCCAATATTGTTTTTTTATAGGTACTCGCAAGTAATATGGAATTACTGTTTAATATTCTGGTTTTCCCGGGTCTGCTATTTGTACTGCTGTGGGCATTGTTTGTATTTTGGTTTTCGCGCAAGGTACTCGCCTACATTCATAAGCGCGTAGGTCCGCACTACAACGGCATGGGTGGTAGCCTGCAAACAGTGTACGACTTTGCTAAATTGCTCGGCAAGGAAAGCATCACGCCACATAACGTCAACCCTTATCTGTTTGGGCTGATTCCGCTATTAGCGCCAACCTTGGCAATGTTAACCTTGGTGTTATTGCCTTGGTCCCCCAATCTGGTGGTAGTCAATACGCAGTATGGCGTATTGGCATTGGTGGTGCTGATTGGCATCGAGCCGTTTTTGCTGTTTTTAACGGGCTTTGGTTCGAACAACAAATACTCGTTTTTGGGTGGCATCCGCATTTTAACGCAGATGATTTCGATGGAAACCTCGTTTTTTATGGCGGCATTGGCACCTGCACTGCTTTTTGGCACCATGAATTTGGTGACGATTGTAGAATCAGCCAATTGGCTCACCACCTTGATTTTACTGCCTGGTGCATTGTTGTTTTTTATTGCTGCCTTGGGAATTTTGGCGCAACCGCCGTTTAACATTCCCGATGCCGAACAAGAAATTGTCTATGGTTTTTATACCGAATACACAGGTACTAATTACCTACTGCTCAAGTTGGCAGAATTCACCGAGTTTTTAATTGTTTTTGCCGCGACAGTGACGCTATTTTTTGCAGGTTATCGTGGCGACGTGTTTGATGGATTTGCGGTTCTATTTTTCAAAATGCTGGTGTTGGCGGTGGTGATGATTACCGTGCGAGCATCAACGCCACGTATTCGCTTAGATCAAATGCTTCGTTTTGCTTGGACCTATCTGGTGCCACTCAGCTTTTTGAACTTGGCGTGGGTGTTAATCGCTAAAGTCTATCTATTAGGTGGTTCGTAATATGTTGCTACACATCATCCAAAAAATGTTCCGTGTGGTGCGTGCTTTGCGCCAACCACGATTGGCAACGCAAGATGTGCGTCATCATGCAGTGCATTTATCTGCCAATTACCGTGGCCAACACACGGTCGATCATGAAGTCTGCACGGGCTGTGATATTTGCGCTGACATCTGCCCCGTGAATGCCATTACCATGCTGAAACTACCGTTTAAGCGACGCAATACTGTGCCAGAGGTCAATTTAGCGACCTGTATTTATTGTGGTTTGTGCGAAGATGTCTGCCCCACCAAACCTGAAAAAGCGATTAAGCTCAGTGGTGGACGTTTCGATATTTTGACAGGTGGCAGTCATGCCGATCAGGAAAGCTTTTGGCTACGCGCCAACATCCCGCAAAGCTATATCGACAGTCGATTAGCAGAAGAAGAAGCGGCACGCGTTAAAAAAGAAATGGAAGCCAAGAAAAAAGAAGCACTCGCAGCCGAAGAAGCAAGACTGGCGGCTGAAGCTGAACACGCGCAACCCGTTGCTAGCGGTGCTGAAGGAGAGAAATCATGAGTTTACTCATTTTAGTGGCGGTGCTGATGTTAGCACTGGCATCGATTACCCTGAAAAAAACCGTGCCTGCGATGATTGCCTTTGCCTCGATGATGTTCTTACTCGGCATTTACTACTTTGTACTGGATGAAAAGCTGCTGGGTCTGCTGCAAATCTTCGTTTATACGGGCGGTATCGTGGTATTGATGTTATTTGGTATCACCGTCATTGGCGATACCTTCCCTGAAGCCAAAGCACGCCCATGGGCGATTGTATCGAGTATTGCCGTGGGCGCGGCACTAATGTATTTAGTCACCATGATGTTGCCGACAATGCAGACGCTAACACCACACACCAGTAATCAGGCGCAAGCCTTTACCGAACACTATGCCGACTTTGTGCTAATTTTTGCCTTGATCGGTGTCAGCTTGCTTTACGGCACAATGAAAATGGTAAGATTTTTGCGTGGTAAACAACATGGTTAATATCGAACTCATCTTTGCTATTCTGTTGTTCAGTATTGGGCTGTATGGCATTAGCTCAAAAAGTGATTTTTTGCGCATTTTCTTCTCGCTGGAAATGCTGCTGAATGCGGTGATTCTCATGCTTGCTGTCAGTGCGCATCATTGGCAGTTAACGCAAAATCTGGCGTTGGCTTATATGGTGATTGTGCTAGCAACCTTAGAAGCGGCAGCGGGTGTGCTTATTTTTATGATCGCCAATAAAGTCAGCGATAAGGTTAGCCCTGATGCGTTTAATGAAGCGCATCAAGGAGTTAAGCATGAATAACACCATAACCTTTCTTGCCTTATTCCCATTCATTGGTGCATTGCTGGCATTTGTATTAGGGAAACAACAAGCCAAATTAGCCTTCTGGACAGCGGAAGGAGTCAGCGCGTTGTTGTTCCTTGCTACGTTATGGCTTGCCTATCAGTACAGCACGCCCATCAGCATTGATCATACTTGGTTGACCTTTGGTACAAGGTCTCTGCCGTTTGGTTTTTATGTCGATGGCTTGTCGATTGTCATGCTGTTAATCGCCACAGGATTAGGCTTTTTAGACATCCACTTTGCGCACGACTATATGGCGGAAGATAAAGACCAAGCGCGTTATTATGCTAAGGTATTGTTCTTTATCGGCGGCATGATATTACTGGTCATGGCAAAAGACATGATCGGGCTGTTTGTCGGTTGGGAGTTTATGGGGCTGGCAAGTTATCTGCTCATTAGCTTTTGGCATAGTCAAAAAGCACCAAGCGACGCGGGGATGCAAGCCTTTTTATACACCCGCTTTGGCGATATGTTTATCTTCGCTGCCATTGGTTTGTTGCTGTATTTTGTCGGCACGCTGAATTTGGTCGAGATTAACACCCTTGCACAAGCTGGCGGTATTGATCATAGCGTTGCCTTCATCATTGCACTGTTTATCTTTATCGGTGCGATTGGCAAATCGGGACAGTTTCCGCTATTTCCGTGGCTGATGAACGCCATGGAAGGACCCACCACCGTTTCTGCGCTGATTCATGGCGCAACTATGGTCAACGCGGGGATTTATATCGTCGCGCGTTTGTTCGATTTTTACCTATCGACCGAAGCCTTATTGATCGTTGCCAACATTGCCGCCATCAGCGCCTTTATTGGTGCCACCAGTGCCTTAGTGCAAACCGAAATTAAAAAAGTGCTAGCCTATTCCACCATGTCACATTTGGCATTAGCATTTGTCGGCTTGGGTGTGGGGTCTTTGGCGGCGGGGATGATGCATTTGGTTAATCATGCCGTGTTCAAGGCGTTGCTCTTCCTCTCTGCTGGAGCAGTCATTCTAGCAGCCCATCATCATAAAGACCTATGGCAATTCGGTGGTTTGCGCGGTAAGTTGCCGTTTATCGCCGCCTTTATGGCAATCGGAGCCTTATCGTTATCGGGCATTCCACCTTTCAGTGGTTTCTTCTCGAAAGATGCAGTATTGACCGCCGCGTTACGCAACCCAGAAACACAAGGACTAATTGCTACATTAACCACCATTGCTGCCTTGCTATCGATCGCCTACATTGGGCGTGTGTGGTTACTGCTGTTTAGCGGTGAGGCTCGCGATGCCAATCTTCATCAATCGATTCAACGCCCGTCCCTTTTCTGGATTGCTTTGCCCTTGCTGATTATGTCCGTACTTACCTTGATGCTCGGCTTTTATCAAAGCGAGATTGCCACCTTTATCACGGGAAAAACCGAAGCGTCACCGCATATTGATGGCCTACTGACTGGCTTGATCATTGGCTTGTCGATACTGGCGCTTATCGTTGTTGGACTTTATGCCAAAGATTTAACGCTGGTGAAGAAAATGGCGCAACATCCCTTCTTAAGCATGCTGCATCAACTGCTGTTTCATGGCTATTATGTCGAGGCGATGATTAATTGGTTCTCGCAACATGCCGTGGTCAATGGTGCAGCTAAAGCCTCGGCATGGTTCGACAAACGTGCTATTGATGCCAGTGTCAACGGCTTTGTGCCCGCTACTCAGACAGCATTTAATGGCTTAAAAACGACACAAACAGGACGGATAGGCGACTATATTGCGCTGATGGTAGCAGGCTTGGCGGTGTTGCTGATCGTGATGATGGTGGGGATTTAATATGACTTATGCAACGTTAATTTTTGCACCCATCGCCTTAGCTTTTGTGGGCTATGCCTTGTTTTCGCAACGCGGCAATGTGGTCAGAGGGATTGCCTTAACCACCTTCGCGCTGCAATTTATCGTGGCAATTGGCTTATATAACCAATTACCCGCCACAGGCTATCTCGACCTTGGCGCGTTTTTATCGGTTGACGCCTTTCACTTCGCACTTTCTTTACGTGTCGATACGCTCAGTGTGGTGATGTTATTGCTCAGTACGATGTTACTGATCTTGGTGACCTTATCAAGTTGGACGATGGAAAAATCTGCGGCTTACTTTTCCTTGCTAATCGGCTTTTCAGGCGCGATTATGGGTGTGTTTATGACCACCAATCTGCTGTGGTTTTTTATTTTCTGGGAGTTGACCCTGTTGCCGATGTTTTTCCTAGTCGGTATTTGGGGTGGTGAGCAGCGAGTCTATGCGGCCATTAAATTTTTCCTGTATACCCATGTCGCTTCGATGTTGTTATTATTGGCGTTATTCTTAATTTACAAACAAACAGGCGTGTGGGATGTCACGCTGATCAAAGAAGCGGCGATTGCCACGCCTGCGCTGGTGTGGTGGTTATTGTTCATTGGCTTTGCCGTCAAAATGCCATTGTTTCCTTTTCATACGTGGTTGCCCGATGCGCACGTACAAGCGCCTGCGCCTGTGTCGGCGTTGTTGGCGGGCGTGCTGCTGAAAATGGGCGCTTATGGGCTGATTCGTTTTGTCATTGAACTGATGCCCGAAGTCTCGCGCGAACACGCACTTTATATGCTGACCTTAGGCTTATTGACCGCATTCTTTGCGGGCTTGTTAGCCATTTACGAACAACACCTTAAAAAAATGGTGGCGTATAGCTCGATTTCGCATATGGGTCTGGTCATGGTCGCCCTATCAACGGTGACGGTTGAAGGGTTAAGTGCTGCGTTATTTGAAATGGTTGGTCATGCGTTTATCATCTCGCCGCTGTTTTTAATCGCAGGCATGATTTACCACCAAACGGGCAGTTACCAGATGCGCGACATGGGCGGCATGATGCAAAAAGCACCCTATTTGTCGGCGATATTTGTCTTAGCAGGCATGGCGGCATTGGGTATGCCTGCGACGATGGGCTTTGTCGGTGAATTGACCGTGTACTTGAGTGCCATTGCCCATTACGGTGCATGGGTTGCGATCATTGCCTTGTTGTCGATGCTCAGTGCAGGTTATCTGATTTGGAGCATGCGGCGCGTTATTTATGGTGAATTGTCGCCTTTGATGCGTAACAGTCAATTTGTCATTCACCGCATCGAGTTTGCTGCCTTGGTTGTATTCGGACTACTGATCGTGTTGTTTGGCGTCTACCCGCAACCAATTTTTGATGCCGCCAATCATAGCTTTGCTTATTTCGGAGGTCGCTCATGAGTCCCTTTGCTTTAGTGTTTGGTACAGCGTTACTGTCGCCATTGATCTCACACACACGATGGCTCAAAGGCTTGTCTCTGCTCATTTTGGCGATTGCAGGCTTTAACCTATCGCTCGGTGAAGGGATCGGCTTGACCTACTTTGCTCAAACCGATGCCATTCGTTTTTTTGAAGGCATAATACTCATCGTTGCCGCGGCTATTGTGCTGCATTTTGATCATGACGATCATGGCACACTGACGCAATTGCTATTGATTGTGGCGGCAAGTATGGCACTGCTCGAAAGCAGTACGCTGCTCAGTTTTGTCATCACCTTTGAAGCGATGAGCATTATTTCCTTTGTATTAGTCAGCAACATCAAAGATAGCAAGCAAGCCGAAGGCGCGATTAAACTGTTTTTCACAGGCGCAACAGCGACAGGCATCATCTTGTTTGGCTTGGCATTATTTACCCTGTCAGGGCATAGCATCGATACGGCATTAGGCAATGATTATGATGCTTTTTCCTTGATTGCACTGAGCCTTATCTTCATTGGTATCTTGTACAAACTGACCATTTTCCCAATGCATGCATGGGCAGCCGACAGCTACGCGCAAGTCAGCCATAGCAACGCTGCTATTTTGTCGGCACTGATGAAAACGGTGGTGGCAGTCGCCACATTTCACCTGTTCAGCCCCGTATTAGCGCAACTCAGCATGCCATCTATTTATGGGTTAGCAACCTTAGCCGTCATTACCATGACGCTCGGTAATATGCTGGCACTCTATCAACGTAACATTGCCCGTATGCTCGCGTATTCATCGATTGCTCACGCTGGCTATATGCTCATTCCGTTTGCTGCGATTGCCAGTCAGTTCGCGCACATAGGCTTGCTTTATTTGGCGGTGGCTTATCTGTTTATGCAGACAGCAGTCTTCCTCATTCTGGCACGACTCTATCAAGATGATGGCATCGAAACCTTAGCAGACCTGAAAGGCTTGGCGCAGCGTAATCCGCTCTATGCCTTGCTGTTTAGCGTGCAGTTGTTGTCGTTAGCGGGCATTCCGTTGTTGGCTGGGTTTATGAGTAAAGCGGTCGCGTTTTATGCAGGGGTAGATGCGGGCTTGTGGCTCTTTGTGCTGATCGCTCTGCTCAATTCTGCCTTATCGGTCGGCTATTATGCGTGGATCATTAAACAACTGTATTTTGATGCACCAACCAAGGATCGACCCCTTGTCAGTCGCCTAGGATTTGTCTTGGGTGAGCTGATACTGGTGGCAGGCACACTATATTTTGGCGTGGTGGCAATAGATGTGTTTAAGGTAATTGGCGGTAACTAAACCGCCACCTTTGCCAAAATATGTGGGTGCGCTTGATAGCCCTCAATCACGAAATCATCTCTTAAGAAGTTCATAGCACCCCACTAACTATTTTAAGACCAGCTATCGTCATCACTTATACTGCTCGCATCATCATCCCAAGCTGACGAATCGTCCGCCATGCCAAAATCGAAACCGCCCATATCAAATTGATCTGGCGCTGGCGCTGCGTTGGCATTGCTGATTAACCCATTATCAGCATGGGGTGACGTATCAGCATGATCACCATCCACGAAATGATGCGCCAACGCCTCCCCTGCCACAATACCCGCACCAACAGCGGCACCCGTTACCAATCCAGACATAATGCCTGACCCCATGCCACTTGCAGGTTGTGCTACAGGAGGTTGTTGATAGCCCTGTTGTGGCATCGGTTGGTTACTCATCGGACGATTGTAGTTATTCGGCATCGTAGAGGAAGTACCAAATGCGTTACCACCAACGCCTTGGTTCGCATTACTCGTCGTCAGTTTTCTAATAATAAATACAACACCGATTAACAATAATGCCAACAACAAGATTGTTGACCACGACAAGCCTAATGGTAAACTTTCAGTGTTTGACATGGGCAAGCCATGTGACTTTGACGCATTAATCCTTGTTTTAAGCTCTTCTAACGATTGAGGATTAACAAATGGCAGTCCAGGTTTTAACTGCTCTGCTTTTTCTAATTCGCCGCGGGCTGCGGATAACTGGCCTTGCTTGGCAAGCAGCTCTGCTTCCACATAATGCGCCTTAGCACTATTGGGGTGATCTTTTAACACCTTATCCATCATAGACTGAGCCTCAGCCAGTCTTCCTTCTTTGGCGGCCTGATACACCTGCTGCATAGACGCATCTTCGTCAGCAAAAACAGGTGCAACAATGATCATCGTCAAAGCAACAACATTCACCAAGATATTTTTCAGCATCACAATCCCTCTCACAATATTACAATTAGTTAGTATTATGGGGTCAAAGTAAGAAAATTCAATAAGATCGACGGATAAATTTAATACTGGACACCTCTAAAAACCTAATGGGTAGGAAGTCTGAAGGAAGGGGCAGAATGAAGATTGCCATACTGCTCAAAACACTAGCTAAATCTGAAAGCAGTGCGCTAATCACGCGTATTGAATTTGAGGAGCAAAATCATCATTGGATGCAAAAGGCGGTGTAGTCAATAAAGCTATTTCTTACCCACCTATTGTTGATTTTTCTGACCAGTAGTCTTACAACAGGCCAAATGTTGTTGAACAGACTATCTGGCAACCATAGCGTTGCACTTAATACTTGAATTCAAACGCGAATTTGCCAGCGAGAATGGCACAGAGCTCAATGCCATTCTGCCTAAAATGAGTCCACTTAACCCACAATACCTAACAAAAAAACAGAGTGTTTTTCAAAAAATCGCCGCTTTTGTTGAGAAGTTTAAAGGCGTTGGTGGCATAGTTTAATAAGGATACAATCAGTCGATACCCGACAGGTGTTCTGATGTATCTATAACGGGGACACTGAGATTGAAAAATAAGGTAAAAACAGGTAATTTTTAACAAAAA
>JAEMQD010000116.1 GCA_022759035.1 Thiotrichales bacterium | reverse complement strand
AATTGGTCGGGATAGCAGGATTTGAACCTACGACCCCTTGCACCCCATGCAAGTGCGCTACCAGGCTGCGCCATACCCCGAACATCAGACCATTATAGTCGCTGAAGCGGCGATAATTCAAGCGCTAAGATTATCCCAACGACTAATGGCAGATAAATTATGACGCTGTATTTTACGTAATAGCAACTTTAAGCCACCTTCAAGCTTCTCTAAACTAACTTGTGGCTTCTTACCACGTAACGAAGCTTTTGCGGGCAAACAAAGACCATCTGGTAAACCATGCGATTTAATTTTACTTAACGCACCAGCCAGCGTATGCCCTTCTTTGTTAACTAAGCGATCTAATTCGACAATAATTAACAAGTCTTGACGTTGATAATAACGTCTTCCGCTACGTTTCGTTGGCTCCAACATCGGTACCATTTGTTCCCAGTAGCGAAGCACATGCGGCTTCAAGCCCGTCAACTGGCTAATTTCACCAATGGTAAAATACTTCTTATCAGGAACAGCGATTTCCGATGTCGTCATGCTTATGCCTCTTTACGAGCATCAACAAGAGAGCGTAATTTCTGACCAGGCTTAAACGTAACTACACGACGTGCAGTAATTGGTACTTCCTCACCCGTGCGCGGATTTCTACCCGGACGTGGCGATTTGTCACGTAATTCAAAATTACCGAAACCAGATAGTTTAACGTCTTCACCTGTTTCTAAAATGTCCGCAATCTGACTAAAAAAATCTTCTACAATATCTTTAGACTCTCGCTTATTCAAACCCAATGTGTCTGACAATTTTTGTGATAACTCTGCTTTTGTAATCGTCATAATAACTTCCTTGTTTATGTGCGTAGTTTAGCATTTAATTGTGTTGATAGTTGATCAATGATTTCATTCACACAAGCTTCAATTTCTGCATCTGTAAGTGTTCGCTCCAAAGCTTGGAACCATAAGGCGATTGCCAAACTGCGCTGCCCTTCCTGCAAACCTTTTCCAGCATAGACATCAAATAATTCAGCAGATTGGAACCAATCTCGATTAACCTGACCAACACATGCGGCCACTTGTGCATAACTTACTGATGCATCGACAACCACAGCGATGTCGCGACGCACTAACGGAAATTTAGACAAGCCTTGAAATGTTGCTTTCACAGGAGTTGCTGTTAAATAAGCTAAATCAAGTGTAAACAACACTGTCGGCACATCGATATCCATTTGTTTCGCCAAGCTAGGATGAAGCACGCCTATTTGCCCAATAACCTTTCCTGACAACAGAATATCTGCTGTTTGACCTGGATGAAGCGCTGGATGTTGCCCAGCCGAAAAAGTGATTTGCGCAGTCAACCCTACCGATGCTAACAAGGCTTCAACATCACCTTTAACATCATAAAAGTCGACTGGACGAGCCGCTTGCCCCCACTGCATGGCAGCAGCAGAACCGCAAGCCAAACCCGCCAAGGTAGGAATTTGAACGGGCAATCCTTGCGCATCTAATTGAGATAAAAAGCGTAAACCCGTTTCAAAAAAGCGGACACGTCTTGCTTGACGGTTCAAATTATAGCGTGCAGCAGAAAGCAGTCCTGTCCATAAGCTAACGCGCATTTGCCCTAATGTTTCAGCAATAGGATTAGCCAAATTAATACCAACTTGGTTTGGCTCAACAATCGCTTGTTCCTTGCCGTCAACAAAGCTATAGGTAATCGCTTCTTGATAACCACGTCCAACAAGCAACTGCTTCAATCGCATTTCTTGTTGGTTACGTCCAGAAGGCAACACACTCGTTGCTGGCAAAGGTAATTTAGGTAGATTATCTAAACCAATCATGCGCGCTAATTCTTCAACCAAGTCCGCTTCAATCGCCATGTCAAAACGCCAACTTGGTGTAATTACATCCCAGCCGTTTGCGTTGGCTGTAACCTGCATACCCAATCCAGATAGCAAGTGCACGACTTGCTCGTCAGCGACAGTCATCCCCAGCAAACGCTGAATGCGATCACGTCGCAACGTCAAACATGTTGCATTAACCGCTTCACCACCGACACTAACAACAGCACCAACCTGCGCACCAAGCGAAGCCAACACCGACAAGGCACGCGTCATTGCCATCATAGGCAATTGCGGATCAACGCCACGCTCAAAACGATGCGATGCGTCGGTATGCAACCCTAAACGACGTGCTCTTCCAACCACAGCCGCAGGTGTAAAATGCGCACATTCCAGCATAATCGTTGTCGTGCTCTCGTCAACAGCTGTGTCTTGTCCGCCCATCACACCTGCAAGTGCAATCGGACCACGATCATCGGCAATAACCAACATATCTGTTGATAGCTTAACTTGCTTACCATCAAGCAAAGTACATGACTCACCTTCTCGTGCAAAACGAACAACAACAGAACCTTGCAACTTATGTGCATCAAAAGCATGCATTGGCTGACCGAGCTCTAACATAACATAGTTTGTTATATCGACCCATAAGCCCAAACTGCGTACGCCGCTACGTCTTAAACGTTCTTTCATCCATAAAGGCGTCTCAACACTAGCTGGCATGGTTACCATCGCCGCTAGATAGGTTGGACAAGCCGTTTTATCTTGCACATCAACTGAAGCAATATCTTTCAACGCAACGGTTGGTAGCTGCATTTCAGGCAACTTAACTTTAGCACCAGACAAGGCCGCTAAGTCACGTGCAATCCCCAACACGCTTAATGCGTCGGCACGATTTGGTGTTAGAGAAACTTCAATGCTTGTATCATCTAGTCCTAAAGCAACACGCAAGTCAGTACCAACGGTTAAATCGTTTGGTAAACGCCATAAACCACTTTCTTGACCATCAATGCCCAACTCGCCAGCCGAGCACAGCATGCCAGAGGAAGCTACACCACGTAACTTGGCATCTTTAATCGTTATACCTGGCAATACAGCACCCACCAAAGCTGTTGGCGCAAGCATACCAACGCAGACATTCGGAGCACCACACACAATTTGCACAGGGGCATCGCGCCCAACATCTACTGTCGTCACTCGCAACTTATCTGCATCGGGATGCGGCTCAACCGTTAATACTTTACCAACCACAACACCCGAAAACAGACCAGCCACAGCGGTCGTTTCTTCAACTTCTAGACCCAAATCATTTAAACGCACACAAGTCTGTTCAACATCCCAACCTGTGTTAATCATATTGGTTAGCCAATCATAAGAAAATTTCATTGCGACTCCTTATGCTTGGAACTGACGCAAAAAGCGTACATCATTATCAAAAAGCATGCGTAAGTCAGGCACACCAAAACGCAACATCGCCAAACGTTCAACCCCTAAGCCAAAGGCAAAACCCGTATATTCTTCTGGATCAATACCTGCATGAGACAATACATTTGGATGAACTACGCCACATCCCAGCACCTCAACCCAGCGGCCGCCTAATAAGTTAGTGGCAATATCCACTTCTGCCGAAGGCTCTGTAAATGGAAAATAAGAAGGACGAAAGCGAACCTTGAGTTCAGGATCATCGAAAAAATACACCAAGAAAGATTCCAACAATGCTTTTAGCTGCGCAAAGTTGGCAGTTTTATCAACCACCAAACCTTCTATTTGATGAAACATCGGCGTATGCGTTTGATCAGAGTCACAACGATACACTCGTCCAGGCGCAATAATGCGCAACGGAGGTGCTTGACGCGCCATCGTACGCACCTGAACGGGTGATGTGTGTGTTCTCAACAACAAGCCACTATCAAAATAAAAGGTGTCGTGCATAGCACGCGCAGGATGCGTCTCAGGAATATTCAGTGCTTCAAAGTTATGTACATCGTCTTCAATTTCAGGGCCTTGCTCTACAGAGAAGCCCAACTGAGCAAACCAGTCATTGATTCGCGCGATGGTTAAGGTAACAGGGTGCAAGCTACCAACATCTACACCGCGACCTGGCAAGGTAACATCTATAGATTCACGAGCGAGTTTCGCTTCCAACAAAGCGGCACTCATCGCATTTTTCTTGCTTTCAAACGCTTCATTAATCGCTGTGCGCAAAGCACTCACTTTTGCACCAAGAATCGGTTTTTCTTCTGGGCTTGCTTGACCAAGCTGCTTACTCAACTCGGTCAACAAACCCTTTTTACCGAAATAATTAACGCGCACATTCTCAAGCGCTTCTAGCCCATCTGCCTGTGCGATCTCTCTCAGAGCCGCCTGTAAGAGCGTGTCCATATCCATTGTGGACTCCATTTTACTGATACCAATTTGTTAAGCATACACAACACATGATTAACAAATATTACATACCGTTAAATTAAAAACAGGGGTCAATGACCCCTGCTTTTTGCGATCGAAACAATCAATTAAGCAGCTAACGCAGCTTGTGCTTGACGCGCAATCGCTGAGAAAGCAGCCATATCGTGTACTGCCATATCAGCCAAAACTTTACGGTCAATTTCAATATTCGCTTTCTTCAAGCCATTAATGAATTTGCTGTAAGTCATGTCCAAGCTACGAACTGCTGCGTTAATACGCGCAATCCACAACGCACGGAATTGACGTTTTTTCTGACGACGGTCACGGTAAGCATACTGACCAGCTTTAATAACCGCCTGTACCGCTACGCGATAGACGTTTTTACGACGACCACGGTAACCCTTGGCTGCATCGATAACTTTTTTGTGACGCGCTCTGGCGACAACACCACGTTTAACTCGTGCCATTTAATTCACTCCTTCCTAATAGTTATGCGTAAGGCATCATTTGAACGACAGACTTGATATCGTTCTCATGAACCATACCAGGTGCGCGTAATTGACGTTTACGCTTACTCGTTTTCTTAGTCAGGATGTGACGCAGGAAAGCCTGCTTGCACTTGAAACGGCCAGAGCCAGTTTTTTTAAAGCGTTTTTTAGCACCGCTTTTGGTTTTCATTTTCGACATAACATTACTCAGCTACGCATTGATGGAAATATAAGACTAGAGCACCGAGGATTGGCTCTGCAGGATCTTTCACCCGCGCGTCTCGTTAACTTTTCGAAGGGATTACCATCATCATCAACTGTCGGCCTTCCAGCTTCGGCATCTGATCAATAGAACCTAGTCCTTCTATGTCGGCTTGAATGCGCTCTAGCACTTTCAAACCAAGTTCCTTATGCGTAATTTCGCGACCGCGAAACCACACAATAACCTTAACACGGTCACCCTCTTCCAAAAAACGTTTCAGGTTGCGAAGCTTTACCTGATAATCGCCTTCCTCGGTTCCAGGGCGGAACTTAAGCTCTTTGACTTGGATTTGTTTCTGTTTCTTCTTAGCCTCAGCATTTTTCTTCTGAAGTTGAAACTGATACTTACCATAGTCCATGACTTTACAGACTGGCGTTTCTGCTTGCGCAGCAATCTCCACCAAGTCTAATTCAGCATTCTCAGCGATACGCAACGCTTCTGCGAGTTTAACAATCCCGATTTGCTCGCCTTCTGGGCCAATCAGTCGTACAGATTGCGCTCGAATCTCACCATTAATTCTTTCCTTACGGTTACTTTCTTCTGGTGCGGTACTGCGCACGATAGGTCGCTTGCTGATAACACTTACTCCTTAAAATTCTCACAAAACCTTAAACACGACCCTTTAGGGCAATTGCTTGTTCAAGGTGACTCGTCAACTGGGTAAGACTCATATTACCCAAAGTTTCGCCGCCGCGTACACGCACATTAACCGTTTCCGACGTACGTTCTTGTTCACCCACCACTAATGTGTAAGGAACACGCTGCATTGAATGTTCACGAATTTTATACCCAAGCTTTTCATTTCTCAAGTCTAATTCAACACGATAACCCGATTTTCTTAATTCTGCAACCACTTTTTTCGCATAATCATCAAAAACTTCCGAAACAGGCAACACAACTAACTGAACAGGCGCCAACCAGACAGGGAAGCTGCCCGCATAATGTTCTAGCAAAATACCACAGAAACGTTCTAACGAACCAAATAGCGCACGATGCAACATGACTGGACGTTTTTTGCTTGCATCATCTGCGACGTAGGTTAAATCAAAACGATCAGGCAAGCTCATATCTACCTGCAACGTGCCGCACTGCCAATCACGACCAATCGCATCACGCAACACAAACTCTAATTTCGGACCATAAAATGCACCTTCGCCCGGAAACAGGGTATAAGCCAACCCCATACTGTCTAGCGCATTAGCAAGAGAGGCCTCCAAAACATCCCAAGTTTCATCGCTACCAATACGATTTTCTGGACGCGTCGAAAGTTTGATATGAATATTCTCAAAGCCAAACTCTTTATAAATATCCAACACTAAAGAAACAACATCTTTACACTCTTGTGGCATTTGTTCTGCGGTACAGAAAATATGCGCATCGTCTTGCGTAAAATGACGTACACGCATTAAGCCATGTAACGCACCAGAAGGTTCATAACGATGTACTTTGCCAAA
Source organism: Thiotrichales bacterium (assembly GCA_022759035.1). Classification (GTDB taxonomy): domain Bacteria; phylum Pseudomonadota; class Gammaproteobacteria; order Thiomicrospirales; family Thiomicrospiraceae. The sequence continues at coordinate 9,613 of JAEMQD010000116.1, read as the reverse complement.
CTCCGCCATACGAATCGGCAAGTCACGGTAGCTCTTTTGTCCTTGTGCATACATCAGCATACCACCTGGACAATTCATTGGTTTCAATGCAAAAACACGACCATCTTCCGTTGTTGTTGTGAACATATTTTCACGATAGTTAAACCAATGCCCCGAAACCTCCCATAAGCTGCGATCCATGACATCTGGCGTATTAACTTCAACATAACCCGCTTCTTCTTGGCGTTTACGCATGTAACTAATAAGTTGTTGAAAAACAGTCCACCCCTTCGGATGCCAAAACACTGCGCCTGGCGCCTCTTCATGAAAGTGAAATAAATCTAGCTGTCTACCCAACTTACGATGATCGCGTTTCTCTGCTTCTTCCATCATTTGCAAATAGTCTTTTAGCTCTTTTTCAGAAGCAAAAGCAACACCATAAATGCGCTGTAACATTTTCTTATTACTATCACCGCGCCAATAAGCGCCAGCAACTTTAGTTAACTTAAAGGCCTTAGTAAAACTCATATTTGGCACGTGCGGACCACGACACATGTCGATATACTCTTCGTGATAATATAAGTTTATTTCAGTTTGTGAAGCAGGAATATCGCGCACTAATTCCAGCTTATAAGCTTCATTGCGCTCTGCAAAAATGCGTTCAACTTCTGCGCGAGGCGTTACTTTTTTAACGACAGGATAATTGGTTTTGGCAAGCGCAATCATGCGTTTTTCAATGGCTGCAATATCTTCAAGTGTTAATGAGCGCTCATAATCGACATCATAGTAAAAACCATTGTCGATTACAGGGCCAATCGCCATTTGAATACCTGGAAAAAGTTGCTTCGCTGCATGACCTAATAAATGCGCACACGAATGGCGCATAATATGTAAACCATCGGCATCTTTTATGGTAATAATGGATAAGGTTGCATCCTCGGTTATGACATCACACGCATCGCGCAGTTCGCCATTAACACGACCAGCAATACACGCCTTAGCTAGCCCGGTACCAATGGTGGTTGCAACATCCATGATTGAAACAGGTGCATCAAATTGGCGTTGGCTACCATCGGGCAAAGTAATGACGGGCATTGTTCTCTTCCTAAGTTAAAAATTGATTCAAAAGAAGTTATTCTAGCAGTTGCGTCGCATTTAGGCCAATGCTTATGATCACAAAACCGTTACCAAACAAACTTTCTTGCGTGTAACAATACAGGAAATTGCGCACGTAATTCATCTACTGGCTCAAAAGCAACATCGACGCATTCAACTGTCAACCTGTCACCACTATCAACAAGTGTTTCGCCCCAGGCATCGACGAGTAGCGAATGACCATAACTACGCAAACCATCACCGTGCGACCCAGTTTGATTGACGGCCACCATAATCAGTTGATTCTCGATCGCGCGTGCGCTCACCAAATGGTGCCAATGTTGCTTGCCCGTTTCATAAGTAAAAGCAGCTGGCAAGATAACGCAGCGCACGTCGTGCTGCGCATAATATTGAAATAGCGCAGGAAAGCGCACATCATAGCAAATCGCTAGACCAATCGGCCCCCATGGACTATACCAAATAACGGGGACACTACCCTGCGTGAAAAACGAAGATTCTTGATAAACCCGACCTGTCGGCGTCGTTACCGCGAATAAATGCATTTTACGATAATAAGTCACCATCTGACCTAATGCGTCATACACACAAAGCGTAGCATAAATGCGTCCATTAATACGAAGCGGCAAACTCCCGACAACAAGGAAACACCCCAAACGCTTTGCCCACTCCTGACAAAAACTTTGCAGTGGCGCTTGCTCTCCCAATGTCTCAACTAACGTCGCTTGCGCTGTTATATCTTTTGCCAACCAAGCAAAAGCTTCAGGCAGAACAACAATATCTGGTTTTTTCGCTATTAAACTATTTAATTGTTGTGCAACAACAGCTAAGTTTTGTATCACATTGTCAGTTGCACACGACTGTACCCAAGCAAGCTTTGGCATATTTTCTCCTGCTAATCGGCAAGTTCATCCAATATAGGCTCTTGCCAACTTCCTGAAATATGATAGTGTAGTGTCAATAAATTACCACTTAGCGGCGGAATCACTTTTTGCAATAAGTAATAACCAATGGCTGTCACAGGCGACGCACCAGAGAGCAAAGCAACCGTCGGTAGACTATCCCCAATGAGCGGCGTCACCTTAGCATCGAGTTTATGCGTCTCGTTAATTAAATCACTACTACCCTGCATTGAAATATTCACTGAAGGACTTTGCAACGCCAAGCTTTTAATATTAGCAACACCTTGATCTAACTGCGCGGTCGCTTCGATTTTATCGAAAGCAAGCCCTTGATTGACCACATCACTTAAGCCAATTTTTAATCGGCGGGTAAAGGCATCAAAACTAAGCAATCCTAGCAGCCGAGAAAAACCAGGACTTGTTTCTGTTAATGTGCCATCATCCGCTCGCAAATTAATATTGCCGCTAATCGTACTTAAATCAAAACAATCCATACCACCCGACCAAGAAAGCAAACTGTCAAAATCAATACTGCCACCATTGATCGCATTTTTTACGCCGAATATCGCGGTAAGATCATCTGCTTTTTCTGCACGCGCTTTTACAAATAAACTTGAATTATTCCCTGCAATATCCCACACCCAATCTACTTTACCTTTAACACTACCAGAATTGAAACTCATGTTTTTCAGGCTACGGGTGTCACCCTGCTGCACAATTCGACCATGAATATCGGTTAACTGTGAAGTAGTAATTTCGTTCTCTCGCCACGTTTCCAATACCAGCTTTTTAATATCCACTTGTATAGGTTGCCAAGGCGTCTTGTCTGGTTTATCACAGATTAATGTGGGTTTTTTTCGCCGATCAGCCGCACTTTCTACCTCTCGCTTCCACAAAATTCGCTCTAACTGCACAGAAATACCTTCTGTCGCCCAACTGATTTTCCCTTGCACATCTGGTGATGTTAATTGAACAGCGCCTTTCTCTTGCGCTTCAAGTTGCCATTGTGCTTTTAGTCCTTGCGTATGCTGTCCCCACCAATCAACCTGGTCTACTCTGATCACGCCTGTTTCAGGCAACATTCCTTTATCTTCCTGTGGTGCATCTCTGCTAAACGCGCGCCACCAAGATGTCCAAGCATCGCCATTAATACGAGATAATGCAAGATTGGCTACACCCGATTCTACTGGCAAGTTTTTCATCTGCTGTGGCGCTAAGCTCACACGCGTCAACTGCCATTTTTTTCCGATTAACTGATTCGCGTTGACACTAAAACGCCACACACTATCGGTACCAGATAACGCTAACACATCCTTGGCTAGCGTCCCTTTTATTTGAAAAGGCCGAGCCACACCAGAAGCTTTAAAGAATGGTGCTGGCAAATCAATCGCCACGGCTTGCTGATCGCCATTAATCGCGAACTGTATATTGTGATCAGGGGGAATAACGACATCTGCACGCCATTGCACGCGCCCTTGGGCAATGTGTGGCATTTTTACTGGGGTATTAGATTGTGCATTAAGCAACAAGCGCTGCTTTCTGTCTGTCGTTAAGGTTGCATTCACCACCTCGCCATGCCATTTCGCCGTTAATGAAGGTGCATCCAACCCCATGTCAGAATAAGTCATCTGTGTCGCAATTTGATCAATTGTCTGACCAGCGTATTCAATACGTCCTGTCTGCGTATTGACCACACCACGAACACGGACCGTTTCATTAGCAGGATAACCATCTAATGGCACCCACAAAGACAAGCGTGTAGACATAGCACCAGACAATTTTGTCTCTTTCAACAAGTCATCAATAGATAACATTTTGGCCACAGGAGAAGTGACGAGAAAACGGTGAGCATCGCTTAAATCACCCTCGGCAACCCCATTTATCCTTAAAGCAACGCGCTCTTCAGGTAAGTAAAGCACATCAGCAACAACCTGTTGTAGCTTCGCGCCACTAATTTGTGCTTGGTTGCTGGCAATTTTTAGGCGATTATTTAACCACGACATCTGAACATTAGCATGGGTAATGGCTGGATAATCTCGATCGAATTTAAGACTGACATTTTGCGCGGAAATATTTGCTTTAAAATTCTCTTCTGTTAATGCGCCTACCAATAAATCACTTAAAGCGCCATTAAACGCGCATTGCACATTAAGTGCTTGACCAGAAATATTTGCCTCTTTAACCCATTTTTGTAAAGCGCTCGATCCTTGCTCTATCGGCAGTAAGGGCATTAAAGACGCTAACTCATCTGTTTTAATGCTCAATTGAAACTGTGATGGTTGCGAAGGCTGCACATTCGCTAACACGCTCGCTTGCACTTTACCAACATAAAACTGCCAACTAGGCAAACTCCAATGCAAAAATGGATTTTGGGGATCAATACGCAATACTAAAGGATCGGCAACCACGGGCAACTTCGTACCATTTGCAGTATGCAAGAAAAGCTGACTATCTCCCAGCGGCACTACTTGCAACTGACCCTTTTCAGGATTATATTGAAAAGTCAACTGGTGCAAGACCATACCAGGAAAGCCTTGCGTTGGATGCCAACTTAAATCATCAATCCCACCACGGATATCATCTAACTGTCCATTTGCGCCCCAATGCAGGCTCAACTGTTTCAACCATAGCTCTGGTTGCCACTTTTGCCAAAATACTTGCACATTTTCTGGCATCAAACTAAGCCATTGACCCGACTTTGTTAAGGTTACCTGATTTAAAGTGAGTAACGCGCCCGTTTGCGGGTGAATGGTTAATCGTGGCCACACGGGCAAATCAATATGCTGTTCCGCAATAACGAGCTGCTCGACTGTGACATCCCACATACGCAAATCGTCACTACGTACCCGTCCTAATACGTGATGAACAATAGGCTTAGCCAATTGTTCATTATCTTGGATATCGACAACGAGAGATGCTTGCAATGCCTCCTCGTTCCATTCACCATTCAAGTCAAAGTGAAAACCATAATCCTGCCCTAGCAACATGAGCGCCTCAGGTGTCGCCTGTGCTGAAAAATGAATCCGAGGATGAAAGCCAAATTGATGGTCAATTGTCGCTTGAGCTGCCACAGGAATGGCTGGGAAATTAGGGTAATGCAGAATCCCCTGCATATTTGCAGTCCAACGATGATCTTTCTTGAAGTTGACCTGAATTTGATCCAAATTCCAAGCATAATCTGCTTGCCATATTACTTTTGCGTCAATAAGTTGAGTGTCTTCCCATAACCTTAACCAAGGCGACGCAATAGGATTGCTTCCAATACCGCTATCTTCACTAAACAAGGTTAATTCTGGCTGAACAATACGTATCGCCTTACCAACTGCCAAGTCTGGCCAGAGTAAATTCCATAGATTCAAGTCACCCCGTACGTCCGCTATCTGGATTCGCCCACCAGACCACTGCAAATCGAATGCCTGTACATGAAAATAAATAGACGAAGCCAAAGGACGACTTTCTGATTCAAATTGCGCAAAATGCAAATCAGCATCAGCCCAGCGCGCCATCGTTGTCAATGTTTCTGGACGAGAAGCCAGCAACTGCAATAACAACACCAATAGCAGCCAAAACAATGCTAACAAAGCGGTAGACCATAAAATCAAATGGCCTTTCCAAATCAAGACTTTTTTCAACCAAGAAGGCATTACAACATCACCACATCAAACTGCTCTTGGAAGTAATGCACGTCCACTTGAAATGACAAGGTTTTGCCTAAAAACACTTCTAATTCAGCAATACTAGACGACTCTTCTTCCAGCATGTGCTCTACCAATGCCTCACTAGCAATGACCAATAACTTAGTCGCATCAAATTGTCGCGCCATCCGAGTTACTTCTCGGAAAACTTCATAAACTAAGGTTTCAATCGACTTAACAACCGAGCGTCCATTACACACAGGACATGGCTCACAAAGAATGCGAACCAAGCTTTCTCTCGTACGCTTGCGTGTCATTTCCACTAAGCCTAAACTCGTCAGCTGACTGGCTGTTGTCTTGGTTCTGTCCTTTGCTAACGCCCTATCCAATGCCTGAAGCACCTGCTGTTGATGCGACTCCAGTGCCATATCAATAAAGTCGATAATAATAATACCGCCCAAATTGCGTAATCGTAATTGACGCGCAATCGCTTGTGCTGCCTCTAAATTGGTTTTAAAAATAGTTTCTTCTAAATTACGATTACCAACAAAAGCACCAGTATTAACATCGATCGTTGTCATTGCCTCGGTCTGATCGATAATTAAATATCCGCCTGACTTTAAGGGGACTTTTCGCTCTAAGGCCTTTTGTATTTCATCTTCAATGGCATACAAATCAAAAATAGGACGTTCGCCTTGATAATGATCAATACGTGCTAACAATTCTGGCACATACTCTTGCGCGAATTGTTGCATACGCAAATAAGTTTCTCGAGAGTCAACGCGCAACGACTCAATACGTTCATGTGGCACATCGCGGATGACGCGCAAAAACAAAGGCAAATCTTCATGTACTAATGCTGGCGCGGAAAGATTACTCATATTATGTTCAATATGTTGCCATAGCTTTTGCAAAAAACGCATATTATCAATCAACTCTTGTGCATCAACACCTTCCGCAACAGTGCGCACAATAAAACCCCCGCGCATGTCGGTTAGCGCCGCACTTTGTTCGATCAGCTCTCGTAAGCGTTCGCGCTCCTGTTGTGATTCGATACGCTGGCTAACACCAATCGTTTGCTCTTTTGGTAAATGCACTAATAAATGTGAAGGCAAGGTGATGTTCATGGAAACACGCGCACCTTTGGAGCCTAACGGATCTTTAATAACCTGAACCAGAATCTCCTGTCCCTCTCTTAAAAACCGAGAGATATCATCAGAGGCAAGCGTTGCACCTTCACCTAACAACAAAGGCGGCGCACACACATCAGAAACATGCAAAAAGCTCGCTTTATCTAAGCCAATATCCACAAATGCGGCCTGCATACCTGGCAACACCCTTACGACACGCCCACGATACAGGTTACCAACCAAGCCACGCTTACTGGCTCGTTCTATCCAAACCTCCTGTAACACGCCATTTTCGACCCAAGCAACACGTGTTTCCCGTGGCGTCACGTTTACAATTACTTTCTCTTCGTTCGCTAGTGTCATTGCGCAAATCCTGCCAACTTAAATAACTGCTCTGTTTCGTATAAAGGCAACCCCATTACACCTGAATAACTTCCCTGAAACTGAGCGATCCACGCTTGTGCTTTACCTTGAATAGCATAACCGCCCGCTTTACCTAATGGCTCATGAGATTGCCAATAGCTTTGCAACTCATCTAAGGTCAACGGACGAAAAGTGACTAAGCTTAACTGATGATTTTGCCAAACATGCCCCTGATGCATTAAAGTCACGACGGTTTGTACCGCATGCGTATTGCCAGACAATCGGTGCATCATTTCTAAAAAATCACGCTCAGTTTCTGGTTGGCCTAATGTGTCATCTTCAATAATCACTTCAGTATCAGCGGCCAAAATCCAACTATCTGTTGGTACTTGCTTTGCAACACAAAATGCCTTATCGAAAGAAACGCGATAACCATAGGCCAAAGCAGTCTCATTACAAGCTCTAACCTCTGGCACCTGCGATGCCATTGCAACATGCTGTATCCCCAATTGCGTTAACAACTGACTTCTTCTAGGCGAAGCTGAGGCTAAATACAACATGAAATATTATTCTCTGTGATAGGGGTGATGGTTCATCAAAGACCAAGCTCGGTAGAGTTGTTCAGCTAAAACCACGCGAACTAAAGGGTGTGGTAAAGTCAGGGGCGTTAACGACCACGTCCAATCCGCTTTAGCTTTAATAGAAGGAGCCAAACCATCTGGGCCACCAACAATCAATGCCACATCTCTACCAGACGGTAACCATGTTTCTAAACGCTTAGCAACCGCTTTGGTATCCACAACAGCACCATGCTCGTCCAGTATCACACGAATCGGATTACCCACCAAAGCCGATTCAATGCGCAGCGCTTCCTCTTCCATATACTTTACAGGAGCGCCTGTCTTGGTTCGCTTCGCTGGAGGAACTTCAACCAAAGTCAAACGACACTGACCCGTTAAGCGTACAGCATATGCTTCATAGCCGGCCACAACCCAATTTGGCATTTTTTGTCCGACACAAATCAGCTTCAACTGCATTGTTTACACGCTAGAAGCTGGTTTCATATTCCAAAGCTTCTCTAACTGGTACATGGCACGAACTTGCTCTAACATAACATGTACCACCACATCGCCTAAATCAAGCAGAACCCAATCACCTACCAACTCTCCTTCCATGCCAATAGGTACATTGCCCGCTTCTTTTGAAGCTTCCCATAGTTTATCGGCAACCGCTTTTGCATGGCGACTAGATGTTGCTGTAGCAACCACCATAAAGTCAGTCACATTGCTTAAACCACGGACATCCATATTAACAATGTTTTTTGCTTTATTATCATCTAATTCTTTTAAAACTAATGTAACTAATGCTTGTGCATCCATAACGACTATATTCCTTGATATAAATTTTGCTGTTGTATGTAATCCAACACAGCTGGTGTCACTAAATAATGAGGCAGCTTCCCTCGTGCCACTTCCGCTCTTATTGCCGTAGCAGAAATCGCTAATGGCGTTACAGCAATACGTCGAACCATACCTGCCACCTGCAACGATGAAAGCGCTACCGTTTCATGTTGCGCCATTAGCGCATTCGTCGATGAACAATCAATCGACTCAGCACCAGCACGCACCATCACCGCCAAATTGGCTAACGTTAAAATCTCCTGCCAACGATGCCAACGGACAAACCCTTCAAAGGCATCACTTCCTAATAATAGCCAAATCGGCACATCCGATCCGACTTGCTGACGTAAATGCGATAACGTATCAATCGTGTAAGAAGGACCACCACGGCGAATCTCACTGGTATTAACAGACCAATTTGGCATGTCAGCAATGGACAAACGTACCATATCTAAGCGCTGTTCGACCGATGCCTGTGGCGTGTCTCGATGCACGGGTTGATAACTGGGAACAAATTGTAACGCATCCAGCGACAAGGCATCCGCAACATCCCATGCCGAACGCAAATGTCCTAAGTGGATCGGATCAAAGGTTCCGCCCAATACACCAATACCCGCCACACACAGCCCCACAAGATTCACAAAAACAATTTCGGTCTGCTATTATCTCGCATGTAAGGGGTAATTAGCCAGAATATTGGGGGAAAAGCCGTTTATCTCGATTCAATCCACTGCAACGCATCTCTAAATGCCTGCTCACGATCGAATAATACGCGCCCATCTAGTGCCGACAACACCCCATGACGGTCAAGCTGTGCTTGCACCTCACCCAGTGCTAACAGCAACCACACTCGCCCGCCCTGCTGTTGCAAGCGATAAATTAAGTCTTCCAACACCATTGCCGAAGAAAAATCAATGTAAGGCACCGCTCGAAAATCTAACACATAAGCATCACCTTGCATCGACAACACACGTCGTGTCATCGAGCGCGCTGCCCCAAAACTCATCGGCACGTCTAAATACATAAAAACCAACCGCTGATTGACGCTATCAAACAAGGCTTTTTCATTCTCGGAAAACCAAACCAACGGC
>JAEMQD010000174.1 GCA_022759035.1 Thiotrichales bacterium | reverse complement strand
TATTTTTAGCACCCCCTTCCTTCAGACTTCCTACCCATTGGGTTTTTAGATATGCCCATAAGCACTGAAATTGCAAGAAAAACCAAAACAATCTTTCTTGCAACTCAAATGGGCTTTACCCAGCAACCTACTTCATTGCAAGCAAGAAAGGCAAGAAAGTAACAAGCGCTAACAACATCGCTACCCAAGCACGTTGCTGCCCTGCCAACACGCCCATAAACCCAGCAATTAAAGCAACGGGCGCTGCAAGCCAAGCAATTGGCGGAAACACAAACGCAAAGGCTGCTGCAATAACGCCAGCAACCATCGCAATTGTTGTTGTATTTCCAGGATGATAAATCAAGGTATTACGCATATCTTCAGGTAATGAGTGAGCCGATTCTGCGCGCGTAAACAAATGATTGAAGGCATCTTCTGTCATTGGTTGACCACGTTCATCTTCACTTAACCCACGCGTTACTTTACCTTCTGCATAAAGTTGGTACATCAAATCATCCCAACTCGCATCTTCAGGCAAGCGATCAATTAACTGCAACATTTCTCTTTTAATGTGATTCATCATGATCCTCTTATGAAACTTATTTTACCTATGGGCAACAAGGGTATTATAATGCACGTTATAAAGAGAAAGCACCACGAATCGCTTACTACAAGGAATGAATCAACATGGCAATGTTGCCAGGATTACAATTTAATGTTAGTCAACAGCTTAAGTTAACACCACAGCTGCAACAATCTATTAAAATATTGCAGCATTCTGCTATTGAACTACAAGAAGCGATAGAAGAAGCGTTAGACAGCAATGTCATGCTTGAAATAGAAACAGACGACCTAACCAATAATACTTTAGCAGAACATGACATTAGTGGCGATTTATCTGTTTCTGAGGACTACGAGTGGGATACAGATACCCTGCACAAAACAGAGCTTTCTATCACGAGTGATAGCTTAACAGACCATCATGGCGAATTAACAGAAACCCTTGATTGCCAATGGGATGACCTATTCGATAGTGACAATAATCATGCAGATACGAACAAAAGCGAGTTCGATGACTTTACAATCACTTCTCACCATGACAATGACGATTATACGCCCGCTGAAAGCTATACAGCAGCACACGAAGACTTGTATAGTCACTTGAAATGGCAAGTAGACACGTTTAGCTTTCAAGAAGAGACAGATCAAGTCATCGCCTATTACCTTATTGATGCCGTAAATGAACAAGGCTACTTGGGGTGTACACTAAACGACATTGTCGACGACATTACTAATAACGAATCATTTACGCCAACACTTAAAGATGTTGAAGCGATATTAAAGACAATCCAAAATAATTTTGAGCCTTCTGGTGTTGCAGCTCGCAGCATTCAAGAGTGTTTACTTATTCAACTCAATGCCATTTTGCCACGCAGTGCAATCGTGTCAACTGCTATTGAAATGATTGATACGCGATTCGATTGGTTTGCACATGGAGACTTTGCTCGATTAAAGCGCATTTATGGGCTATCTGACGCCGATTGGAATGCTTTATTAAACATCATACAAGCATGCAATCCTAAGCCTGGTTTAAGCTACGCGGATAGTGAACGAGAGGTCATTATTCCCGATTTAATTATTAAGCGCGATAAAAAGGGGTGGAAGGTAGAACTAAACAGTAATGCTTATCCACGCGTGCGTGTTAATAATGAATATGTTGATTTATTAAAGCACCTAGACAACAAATCAAGCAAAACGCGAGAGCAAGCTGAGCTAATGAAAGAAAAGCTACTCGAAGCACGCGGCCTAATTAAGAGCATTCAAAGCCGTGGCGAAACATTACTAAAAGTCGGAGCTTACCTTGTTGCCGAGCAAGCCAAGTTTTTAGATGAAGGTGAAGTGGCCATGAAGCCACTCGTACTAAGGGACGTAGCAGACGCGCTTGGTTTACACGAATCAACGATTTCACGCGCAACCACGCAGAAATATATGCAAACGCCTCGGGGTACTTACGAACTCAAATTCTTTTTCTCTAGTAGTGTCAGCCAATATGGCCCCCAGGATCAATCTGCTGTCGCAATTAAAGCTCGCATTAAACAGCTTATTGATCAAGAAGACCCGAAAAAACCAATTAGCGATCAAGATTTAGTAGATAAACTAGAAACAATGAAAATTTCTGTCGCCAGAAGAACGGTTGCGAAATACCGTGAAGCGATGGGAATTGCATCCTCATCCCAAAGAAAAGTCAGACGCTGATCACACAGTCTCAGCCAGAACGAGTTAACTAATACTAAACACTACACTTAACACAATTTCTGCCAGCCGCTTTTGCTGCATAAAGCGCCTTATCAGCACGATCAAAGAAAACTGCGCTTTTCTCACCTTTTACGTAAGTAGCCACACCAAAAGATGCGGTAAGGCTAATTCGCTCTTGACTGTCTTTCACCTTTAACTTAGCCTCTTCTAAAGATTTGCGTAATTTTTCAGCTAAACAACAAGCATTTTCTAAGTTTGTATCTGGCATAACAACAATAAACTCTTCGCCACCAAACCTACCGATAAAATCTTGCCCTTTCGTTAGATTAGCTAACATTCTAGCGATATAGCGCAACACACTATCACCAACTAAATGACCATAATCATCATTAATTTTTTTAAAGTGGTCGATATCAAGAATTATGCAAGATAAGGGTGAGTCCTCAGTAACAGCATGCAATGAATCATCAAAAAATTTATCTAACGCCCTTCTATTACCAACACCAGTTAAAGGATCTGTATGCGCTTCACGATAGCTGTCTTCTAGCTTTTTCTTTAAAACAACAACTTCACTTTGTACCGTGTGCATTTTCTCTTTCATTTTGTGCGTGTTATCCGCCAAGTCTTGCACACAATCAACAACATCATGAACGATCTCACCAGCAGAAGCAGGAGAGATATCTTCTTGTAACAAAGATTTGAGAGAAGACTTTAACTGTAGGATATGACCAGAAATGTCGCCACCTAACACCTCCAAATCATCTACAACTTCAGAAACCAGTCGAAGCAGCACGTGGTCAACGGAATTCATCACACAAATTCGCGTTGCAATATGGTTAAAAACTTCAAGCGCAATTACTTCATAATTTTCGGCGTTCACGAGCTCCATTTTCTTGCGAACAAAAGGATCTCGTTTCAACAAATGTTCATAACCCACCAAAAAGTTAATCGGGTTTGGACTGATTTTTCTTTGATCAATGTCAGCCAAAGTTGCCTCGGCAAGCTTCTTTGACTCTACATAACTTTCTGTATATTGATGCATATACCAACCAACCCTTTACTTTACTAAGGTGTAAATCATTTAATGATGATGTCCATGCGCAGACCAATCCGTTAAAACATATTCCGCGCCGCAATATGGGCACTTGGCATGTCCTGTTTCTTCAATTGGTAAAAACACTTTAGGATGCGCGTTCCACAACGCCATGCCTGGCATAGGGCAAGATAGTGGTAACGCTTGCGCTGTCACTTCATAACGATTTTGCGCATTCGCTGGGACAACCGTCTCTTCCTTATTTCTCATGCTCGTTTCCTGTAGCAACATTTTTTATTTACGCAAGGGTACGCCAATCCGCATGGCTAGCATCTTTACCTTGAACCAAAGCAAAATACTTCGCTTGCAAAGCAGTCGTAATAGGACCACGAGATCCTGAACCAATCTCACGTCCATCTAACTCGCGAATTGGCGTTACTTCCGCTGCCGTTCCCGTAAAGAATGCTTCATCAGCAATATAAACCTCATCACGCGTAATATTGCGCTCGATGACCTCATATCCCATCTCATTAGCAAGCTCGATAATGGTTTTACGTGTAATGCCATCTAACGCAGAGGTTAAAAGCGGTGTAAAAATTTTGCCTTCACGCACCATAAAGAAGTTTTCACCAGAACCTTCAGAAACATAGCCTTCTTTATCTAAGAGTAGTGCTTCATGGTAACCATTGCGAATCGCTTCTTGTAAAGCCAACATTGAATTCATGTAAGCGCCATTGGCTTTTGCTTTAGTCATAGTAATATTTGGATGGTGACGTGTAAAGGATGAGGTTGCTACCTTAATCCCTTTTTCAAGATTTTCTGCGCCCATATATGCACCCCAAGTCCAAGCTGCTACCATGACATGAACTTTAAGGTTATCGGCACGCAATCCCATACCTTCAGCACCGTAAAAAGCCATTGGGCGTATATATGCCGATGCCAAGTTATTTTCGCGAACTGCGGCACGTTGCGCTTCGTTAATTTCTTCTTTGCTAAACGGCATTGGCATATTCATGATCTTAGCTGAATTAAATAAACGATCTGTATGCGCCTGTAGTCTAAAGATCGCCGCACCTTCAGGGGTTTCATACGCGCGAACACCTTCAAAAACACCCATGCCATAATGTAACGTATGTGTTAGTACGTGCACCTTTGCATCACGCCAAGGTACCATTTTTCCATCTAACCAAATTAAACCGTCACGATCAGCCATTGCCTGCATGTTGTTTTCCTTTCATTAACTTTTCATTATGTATTTGCTATTCTACGCTAAGCGCTTGCCTTCTACCACTAGGTTATCAATCAAACGTGTTTTACCTAAGACCGCGGCAACTAAAATCACCCCTCCCGCCTCATCGACGCTAGTCAAAGAAGATAAATTGATAGGGTGTCGAACATCTATATATTCAACCGAATCAAAGCCACTCGCCAACAAAGTCGCTTTTGCCTGTTTGGTAACCGCATCAATATTCATTGGGTTTTCTTGTAATATATCTTTCATGCTTAATAACGTTTGATACAAACGCGGAGCGATAATACGCTCTTTTTGCGTTAGGTACTGATTTCGAGAGGACAAGGCCAATCCATCTTCAGCACGCGCTGTTGCACAAACAATAATGTTCACTGGAAGGTTGAGATCTTCAACAAGTTGCTTAATGATCGTCACTTGTTGATAATCTTTTTGACCAAACAATGCATCGTGCGGCTGCACCAAATTAAAAAGTTTGGTAACAACCGTTGCGACACCGGTAAAATGACCATTGCGCTTCTTACCGCACAATATCGACGTTAACTTTACTGGCGGAACGACGGCAGAGGTACTGGCCTCTTCATCTGATTTAGTCACTCGATTTGGATACAAAGCTTCAGCTTCGGGCGCAAAAACCGCATCGACGCCTAAGATAGCCAAAGCGCGCACATCTTGTTCTAGTGTACGCGGGTAATGATCAAAGTCTTCATTCTGCCCAAACTGCAACGGGTTAACAAAAATACTGACAATTACTTTATCTGCTAATGCCTTAGCTGCTTTAACTAAAGTGAAATGTCCTTCATGTAAATTACCCATGGTTGGCACCAAAGCAACGCGATATCCTTGATTTTGCCAATCGTTACGCAGGGTGCGCAGAGCGTCAATTGTTCTCACTAAACTTAACGTTGAAATATCCACGAGCTAACTAACCTATATCACAATGTGCACTTGGAAACACACCAGTTTTTACCGCTTCCACATACGCCAAAACCGCTTCTTTAATGCTTCTACCTTCAATTAAAAACTGTGGCGCAAAGGATGGTGCATAAGAAGACAACCCCAAAATATCATGTAAGACCAGTACTTGACCATCGGTACCCGCACCAGAGCCAATGCCGATAGTCGGTATTGTTAAGCGTTGACTAATCACTTGAGCAACATCGGGCAACACGCATTCCAACACAATCAATGATGCACCCGCAGATTCTAAAGCTACTGCCTCATCTAATAAACGTGCTGCATCTTCTGGCGTTTTCCCCGCACGCTGGTATCCCGAACGCAACGCATGTTGCGGCAGCAATCCCAAGTGTCCACAAACGGGAACGCCTTGCTCCACTAAAGCACGAACCATGGGTAAAACCGCTTGCCCACCTTCTAACTTCACCATTTGCACACCAGCCTCTTGTAGCAAGGCTTTCGCAGTAGCAAGTGTACTTTCAACCGTTGTTGTTGTCATAAAAGGCATATCGGCAATCAACCATGCACCAGGTGCACCGCGTCGTACCATTTGAGCATGGTAAATAATATGATTTAACGTAACAGGAACAGTTGAATCATGTCCTTGCATTACCATGCCCAACGAGTCGCCGATCAACAGCATATCTACACCACACTCGGTTAGTATGCGCCCAAAACTCGCGTCATAAGCAGTTAAGCAGGTGATTTTTTCTTGCTTTCTTTTTTTAGCCAACAATCGTGCTAATGTTATCGGCTTATTGGGCGTTGTCATAATAAACTCTCAGGAAGGCTAGTATAAATAGGCTTTGCACCATAACTATCGGCAATAATAACATCACCAACACGCCCCAGTTTCGGAATAATGTAATCTGGTGCCAATTCTTTCCATGGCAGTAGAACGAAGTCTCTGAATGCGATACCAGGGTGCGGCAAAACCAAACGTTGCGTTTCCATAACCAACTGATCAATAGATAAAATATCGACGTCAATCGTTCTTGCACCCCAACGTTGCCCTTTTACACGTTGAAGTTTTTGTTCTATAGATTGGCAAACGTCTAGCAATTCAAGCGGTGCCAAACTTGTTTCGATAGAAGCAACCGCATTGATATAATCGGGTTGATTTTGCGGCCCCATGGGCTGTGAGGCATAAAACCGAGAAACACGTATATCATCTATCTGAACCTGTTCGCGTAACAAGTCAATGGCGCGCTGCAATTGCAGCTCTGGCTGCGCTAGATTCGCCCCCAATCCTAAAAAAGCGCGCATGAGCACTACCGACGGTAACGACGACGGCGCTTGGGTTTGGTTGAATACGCATCCACATCAGCTTCATCGTTTTGATAGCTTACATAGCTAGGCTTTTGCCATAACCATTCTGGATGTACTATCTGTTGTTCCTGCCAAAAATCAACCACTGACTGAAAACGTGGAACAGCTACCGAACGCAATACGAGAAAATCGAATGCAGCACGAAAACGTGGCATTCCCATAATTTTTTCAGCTTTTTCTTGTTTGTACAATAAAGGCAATTGTAACGCCCATATCTCTTTGATATGTTGCATAATTGGTCTAGTCAAACTGGTTCTTTCACTTTGTTCGGTCAATACAATATTGGCTGCCTTAAGCAAGTCATCAATATGAACAGCTTCTTGTTCATCTCTTTCCATGGCTTGCCATACAGACTCCCACATCATGACCGCAAATAGAAAAGCAGGATGAACACCCTTGTCTGTTGCAATACGTTCATCGGTATGACCCAAAGCAACAGGGATAACCAACGCCGACCAAGAATCTGGTTGCTGCAAACAATACTCTGTTTGATCAAACAGCCCTCCGAAAAGCCCATGCTGACGAAGTTTTTCGAAAACACATAATGCTTGACCAGAGTGAAACAATTTAAGAACTTCTTCATAAAGACGCGCGGGCGCTGCTTCTGCAAGCAGATGCGCCAAATCAGGCAAAGGTTCTGCTGTTTCGTTTGGTAAATCTAGCCCTAATTTGCAAGCAAAGCGTACAGCTCGAATCATCCGTACTGGATCTTCGCGATAGCGTACAATTGGCTCGCCAATTAAGCGAATTTTTCCATTTTTAAGATCATCAAGTGCACCAACATAGTCGATAATACTAAAATCTTCTATATTGTAGTACAGCGCATTAATAGTGAAATCTCGACGCCATACATCTTCATCGCGTGTACCATAGACATTGTCGCGTCGAACCATTCCTTGGTCATCAATAACGCGATCCCCGCGTTCTTCTGCTTGAGCGCGAAAGGTTGCAACCTCTACAACCTTATCACCAACATGCACATGAGCCAATCGAAAACGACGCCCGATAATACGACAACGGCTACGAAACACCCCTTTCACTTGATCAGGCGTAGCATTCGTAACAATATCAAAATCTTTAGGCTCTAAACCGAGCAGCAAATCGCGAACACAGCCACCAACCAAATAGGCCTCGTAACCATTACGCGAAAGCGTATAAAGCACATCAAGCACACCTTTATCTATCTGACTACGACTAATCGTGTGCTCGGCGCGAGGAATAATGCGTGGTATCACACTCACGTTGCTTGTGACCCTTTTTGAAGTAAAAACGGGCCTGACATGCAGACCCGCTTTGCGCTATTTTGGTAGTCGCGAGTGGACTCGAACCACCGACCCCCACCATGTCAAGGTGGTGCTCTAACCAACTGAGCTACGCGACTGTTATTCTACTTACTAAAGTAAGTGGTGCCTGAGGGGAGACTCGAACTCCCACGTTGTTACCAACGGTGGATTTTGAATCCACTGCGTCTACCGATTCCGCCACTCAGGCAACGGGCTTTGTTAACTCAACATCAACTCGATAATTATAGCTTTTCTAGTCTATTCTTTCAACCAAAATTTTTATAAAAACGGTAAAAGTAGAAGAATTAAAAAGAAAATAACAAGAAAAATATTGAGAAAATAAAAATGGTGCCCGGGGCCGGAATCGAACCGGCACGCCGTTTTGGGGCGGCAGATTTTAAGTCTGCTGTGTCTACCTGTTTCACCACCCGGGCACATATTGACATTCATTTTGGAGGCCGGACCCGGAATCGAACCGAGATTCATTGATTTGCAATCAAGTGTATAACCACTCTACCATCCGGCCGTTCCATTGGAGCGGGATAAGAGACTCGAACTCTCGACCCTAACCTTGGCAAGGTTATGCTCTACCAACTGAGCTAATCCCGCAACAAAATGAAGACGCTATTATGCGCGCAAAAGAGACTTTAGTCAAGCCCTTCTTCCGCACTTTCTTCCTCATCTTTCTGCACAGTTGGCTGCATTGGTTCATGTAGCGATTTCAACATCTTAAACAGAATACGAGCGTGTTTTGGCGCTTTTTGTTGCTCTTTTTCCTGTCTCGCCAAGCGAACTGTTTGACGAAATTCTTGGCGATCAGCATGCGGAAAAACAGCTAGCAAGTCACCTAAAGCAGCGTCGCCTTCTAATATCAAGCGATCACGCCATTGTTCGCAGCGATGATGCATCGCAATCGCTTGTTTAGAATCGCCATGAACCAAACCAAGCGTGGCTTGAATTTGTTCTGCCCACCCAGCCTGACGAATACATTTACCAAGGTAATTACGCTGACGTCGATATGCTGGACCAAACGCCATTTTTTTCATCATCATTAAGCCAGCACGAAAATCGTCATCAAAAAAAGTAAATTTTTTTAACTGCTCTTTACTTAATGCCAAAAGTTCTGGAACCAAATCAGTTTGTGCTTGAGCTTCTCGTTTTTGTGCAGAACGACTTGGTCCATCGTAGTAATAAGCCTCTTCTTCAGATATTGCGGTATCAATAGATCCATGCTTTTTCATAATGTTACCCTTGATATAATTTGCTCTTGGCGTGCAAAACGTTCACTATTCGCCACAACATCTGGCACCGAAATACCCTCATGCCAATTTGCCCTCGTTGCCAAGTTAGGACAATCGCGCAACAGCGCTTGGCGTATTTTCGTCACTTGCTCTAGGTGCCCAATGTGATATTGCGCAATCGCATGAGGCCATACTTTTACACGAGAAAAAACGGGCTGACCTTGAATACCCAACAACGGCGTTAAATCCTTTACCACTTGATTAATCAAGTCTTGTTCACTCCAGCGCGCAACAATAGGATTTCTACTCCCACCGATAAAGCAACTTAACAATACCTTATCTTCTGGCGCTCTATTCGGAAAAATAGTCGATGAAAAAATAGCGCCCAATGTTTGAATACCCAAACTACGCGGAATGAGCACACCAAAGCCATTCAAAGGGTGTGCCACTTGTTCCCGTTCAAAACCCAAAGCAACCACTGCAAGTGGCGGCGACATGATTTGCTGTAAAAGTTTACTTGCTTCAGGAGACAAGTCAGCAAACAGTCTTGCTGCATCTGGTGCATCCAGTGTAACGACAACTTTTTTGGCTGCAAACATTTCTCCAGCTACAGTTTGAGCTTGCCATAAACCATCTTTTATTACCAATCTTTCAACTTGTGCATCGCATCGTATGTCTTCAGTCATTTTTTGCGCAAGCGCCACATTCAGCGTTCCCATACCACGCTTAAAACTAATCATATTATTGCTCGCAACAAACTTACCCGCAGCACGATCTTTTTTGCGTGCCTTGACACGTGCAAGCATACCTTTAAATAACGAGCCATGATCTTTTTCCATTAACCAAAGCTTATGAAAGGCCGCTTGCACAGAAATTTTTTCGGGATTACCTGCAAAAATACCAGAAACAAAAGGATCAAGCACCCAATCGCGCCACTCGGCACCCAAACGCCGAGCGACAAAACTTGCGATTGACTCCTCAGCTTTAGCGCTACCTTTAAATGGCTCTGCAAGCAAGGCAAGCTTAGATAATGGACTCACGATGGGTGTTTTAATTAGAGCAGATAAAGAAGTCGGCAACGCCCACAGCCGATCACCTCTCACCACAAATCGGTTATGCGATACACTATTAGCAACAACAACTTCGTCTCTTAATTCAAGTGCATCAATAAGCTGTTCTACTGGTTCAGAAGACAATAGGCAAGAGTTTGCACCAATATCGACTTGCCAATCACCCTCATTAACCGTCTGAATCCTACCCCCAACATGTGATTGTGCTTCTAACACTTGCACAGAAAAACCCGCTTTTCTCAAATACCATGCAGTAGAAAGACCGGACAGCCCCGCCCCAATAATCAGATAATCTTTCACTATGTTTTCCTTTAGTTAACCACATCGTATGGGTCAACACACAATTGCATAAACTGTGCTTCATCCCAAACAACCAATCCTAATGCTTCGGCTTTTTGTAACTTACTGCCCGCCGCCTCTCCGGCGATAACAATATCTGTTTTTGCAGAAACACTACTACTTACTTTCGCCCCCAACCGTTGCAATATTGCTTTAGCCTCATCTCGACTAAACGACGTCAAACTGCCAGTCAATACTACCGTTTTCCCTTGCACAGGGGTCGCGACAACAGCGTGCTTCTCAACGTCAGGCCAGTGCACACCCCGTTCTATGAGTTTCTGTATCACTGCTTGGTTATGTGCTTGTGCAAAAAAATGCACTACATGCATCGCCACAACAGGGCCGACATCGTTTACTTCTAGTAGCACTGCTTCTGTTGCCTGCATTAAGGCATCTAACGTACCAAAATATTGTGCTAACGCTGCTGCAGTCACTTCGCCCACTTCTGGAATACCTAGCGCAAAAATAAACCGAGACAAGGTTGTGCGTTTACTGTTGTGAATTGCTGTTAATAAATTATTTGCCGATTTTTCAGCCATACGCGGCAAAGAAAGCAACTTCATTTCTGTTAAGGCATAAATATCATCTGCATGCTGAACCAATCCTTGACTGATCAGCTGCTCAATCACCTTGCCACCCAATCCTTGTATATCCATCGCTTTACGCGACACAAAATGCTCTAACGCTCTTTGTTTTTGTGCAGGACAATACAAGCCGCCACTACAACGATGCACCGATTTGTCAACTTCCTGAATAACTTCTGAATCACACACAGGGCATCGCAGGGGCATAACGAATGGTACTGCTTCCTCTGGGCGCAAGTGAGAAACGACAGCAACTATTTCTGGGATAACATCACCAGCACGACGAATAATAACAGTATCACCGACACGAATATCTTTACGGGCAATTTCATCTGCGTTATGAAGCGTTGCGTTACTGACAACAACACCGCCTACAGAAACTGGCTTTAGTCGAGCTACAGGGGTTAAAGCGCCCGTACGACCAACCTGAACATCTATGGCCTCTAATTTAGTCCACACTTCTTGTGCTGGAAACTTATGTGCAATCGCCCAACGTGGAAATTTAGCAGTCATGCCCAATTGCCTTTGATGGCTAAGGTCGTCAAGCTTGTAGACCACACCATCAATATCATAGGCCAGCGCATTACGTTGCTGCTCAATTTTATGATAATAAGCAAGCAAGTTGTCGATACCATCTACATAGGTTGCCTCTTGTGCAACACGAATACCCCAACGTCGTAACAAAGCTAACAACCCCCATTGACTCGGGGGTAGTAACGCAACATCTTCTACATAGCCAAGCGCATAACCAAAAAACTGCAAATTGCGTTGCGCGGTTACCTGCGGATCAAGTTGACGCAAACTTCCCGCTGCTGCATTACGTGGATTGGCAAATGTTTTTTGATTCATCGACAATTGCTTCCGATTCAGTGCTTCAAACGCCTGCTTAGGCATCACCACTTCACCTCTAATTTCCACAATGCCTTTAGGCGCATCGGCTAGAAGGCGTAGGGGGACATTACGAATAGTCCGCACATTTAACGTAACATCTTCTCCTACTTCGCCATCACCTCGTGTTGCTGCATGAATGAGCAACCCATCTTCATAGGTTAAATTAATGGCTAGACCATCTAACTTAGGCTCAACACAAAATGCAGGGACAGCCTGAGGTAAGACATTGACAATTCTTTGCCAAAATTGATAAACATCTTCATCGCTAAAAGCATTATCGAGCGAATACATACCAAGTCGATGCGTAAGCGGTGTAAACTTGTTCTGTGCCACGCCACTCACTCTTTGAGTTGGGGATGCAGTAGAAATCAGTTGTGGATACGCAGCCTCTAGCTGACGCAATGTCAGCATTAATGCATCATATTCTGCATCAGAAACTTGTGGTTGATCTTCTACATAATAAGCGTAATCGAGACTTGCGATACGCTGGTACAAAGCAGACAGTAACTGCTCTGGTGTTTTTTTCATTGTCGTTAATATGTCAAGCCCTGCGCATATTCGCGCATTGCTTTTAAGTCAGATTCTTTGATTAAATGACGTTGCGCATCATAAAGCTTTGCGCCTAAATTTTGAGACACCTTGCGTGCTACAGTAATAAACTCATCCATCGCACGATAAGGCGTGATACTCGAAGGCAGCTCTAATACAAGCGCAACACCAGGTGAAGCAAAGCTATCGTCATCAACTGCAGGAAAAAAACCAGGCTCAACGACGTTTGCTACGCGAAAAATAATATTTCCCGACGTATCTTGTTTAATATAGGTGCCGTCGTTATGAAAGCTTAAGCGTGAACCTTCCATAGCAACGTGCAATTGCTTACGTGTAAATTTTGCCGAGGCAGACAGAATAAGCAACGCAAATAATTGGCTCTGAACGGGTTGCGTGATTTGTTCGCTATAACTTCTATCTTCTGGCGTTAACGCAATGACATCTTCATGCGCAGGTGCTTGTACTGGTTTAACCGAAACCGTATCGAGATGGGACATTCTCGATTCTAGTGCACCAAGGTCGGAAATAACGGGCTCCTCAGAAGGTTGTACTATCTCAGATGGCTCCAATGCCAAACTAGACTGACCGAGTTCTGGTGCTTCTCTAACCTGCTCACGTCGCGTTACTGGGATTACCTCGAAACCTTCCTCTTCGGGTGTTTCTGCCGGCAAAGGATCGTGACGAAAAGGTCGCTGCATTGGCTCGTTATTGCTCTTTTTACCCCACCAATACAAGCTACCAACAAAAACTAATGCGCATACAATTAAAATAATTTGTAATTCCGTCATCGACCCTCTCCGTGGTTTAGCCAAACCCTCATTTTTAACAAGCGTAATATGGCATAAATCAATACTTATTTATTTAATCATGTATTCTACAATATTTAACGACAAACCTAGCCATGCTTGTATAAATATATCTGTTCTAGCAAAATGAGCGCATGATAAAAATAGAATCTATTGGAATTGGTATCGACTGCGGCACTTCGGGTGTTCGTGCTGTTGCACTCAATAATGCGAATCAAATTATTGCACAAGCACAAGTTGCTTTAGCTGAGCAAACACCGCAATGCTGGTGGCATACGACAGACCAAACCATGCAACAATTGAGCTTGCATCTTGCACCCTATTTACTAGAAAACGCAATCAACAAAGTTGCACTTAGCTTAGATGCCACATCGTCAACCCTTTTTCTTGTTAATCAACAAGGGCAACCAATTAGTCCAGTGGCAATGTATTACGACAACCATAACCTTGAAGCTGATAGCATCGCTTCCATGCTTTCTGCGACATCTGGTGCACATGGCAGTAGTAGCAGTCTTGCAAAAGCTTTACATCTAGCCAAGCAAATACCCCAAAATACATCATGGAAAATTTGTCATCAAGCCGACTGGCTTATCTACAAACTCACAGGAAATCTGGGCATAAGCGATGAAAACAACTGCCTAAAATTAGGTTTTAATGCTATAGAGCGATGTTGGGAAAAATCAACAAAATCAATTATTTCAGAAAAGCACTTACCGAAGGTTTGCCCGCCAGCGACGCCTATTGGCACCTTAAATCAACATCTAGCTGAACACTGGCAGCTCCCTAAGTCGACTCGGGTTGCAACCGGAACCACCGATAGCGTTGCAGCATTTTTAGCAACCAAAGCAGATAAAATTGGTGATGCTGTCATCTCACTAGGGAGCACCTTAGCTTTTAAGATGCTAACAAAACAGCCTTTTTTCGATCACGCTTCTGGAATATATAGTCATCGCCTATGGGATAGGTGGCTAGTTGGTGGTGCATCCAACGCTGGCGGTGCGAGTTTATTAACACATTTTTCTTTACCTGAAATCGAGCTGATCAGTCATCAATTAGTTGGACGATCTTTGCTGCATACACACTATTATCCGTTGCCGAAAGACCGAATTGGCGAGCGATTTCCTATCAACGATCCTTATATGTGTGCTAAATTAACGCCCGCATTAAGCACCGCCGACATGAAACTACAAGCCATGCTAGAAGGTCTGGTCGAGATTGAGCAGTTAGGCTGGGAAAAGCTCGTGCAATGCACACATCAGCCGATCACACGCCTATTTGCCACAGGTGGTGGAACAAAAAACCCTGCATGGGCAGGGTTAAGAAAAAGACTATTACCTTATGCACACCATCCTGTCTATTCTGACATGGCGGCCATGGGTAGCGCGATGCTAGCGTTAAAAAGTTTAACTAACGAAATTTTGATGTAGTTTGTTCAACGTTGCCACACTAACATAAGGGTCTGCCAAGTTTCCTGTTAACACGGTCATTGCCTGCGTTGGTTCGCCTAAATCAGACAAAACGACCATCGCACCATTAAAATCATCTGCTTCGGTATAACCATTTACTGTCACAATCGTTTTAATGCCAGCTTGATTTGTTGATTGAATACCGTTGTAAGAATCCTCAAACGCAAGACACTCATTCGCATGAAGTCCCATTTTTGTTAAAGCGTAATGATAAATATCTGGCGCAGGTTTCTTAGCGGGCACAATATCACCAGCTGCGATAACATCAAACCATTGAATACTTTCTGCACCCAATGTATGTGTTAATAATGCCGTTACATTTTCTGGTGTTGTTGTCGTTGCAATTGCTAAACGCAATCCAGCAGCTCTTGCTTCATTCAACAAACGCGCAACACCTGTACGAAGTGGAATTTTTCCTTCAGATAATAACTGCGTATAAAATTGCGTTTTCTTTGCCTGTAATGCCACAATACGATTCGGCATATCATCAGACCACTCATTAGGGCGATGCGTTTTGATAAAATGCGTCATACGCTCTTTACCGCCAGTTACGGCCAACAACTCACCGTAGAGTTCCTCATCCCAATGCCAATCTAATCCCGCATCGTTAAAGGCCATATTAAAGGCGATTCGATGTCCATCGCGCTCTGTATCTGCTAGCGTTCCATCAACGTCGAATATCAAAGCCTTGAGCATTTGTCGTCTCCAAAAAGTTTATTAAATTGGGCGCGACTATACACAAATAATACCTAAATAACAACAAACGCTTGTATAGTCATACAAAAACTGTTATAAATCGCCTCCTAATTTGCTTGCCCAACTAAAGGGGATTTTTTTGATGTCAGCTAACCAACCAAAATTTCTTGAAGACTATCCAACTTATCAGGTTAAACCTGGCGAAGAATACATGAGTCCAGAAATGTTGGCGCATTTCCGTAACAAGCTAACTTGGTGGCGCGAACAATTGCTTGCAGAAATGAATACGACAATTCATCACCTTAAAGAAGACTCTGCTATGCCTGCCGATCCTAACGATCGCGCAAGTCAAGAAGAAGAGTTCAGTTTAGAGTTACGTACCCGTGATCGCGAGAGAAAGCTGATTGCTAAAGTTGAAGAAGCACTTAAGCGAATTGATGATGGTGATTTCGGTTATTGCACTGTGACTGGAGAAGAAATCGGTTTAGAACGCTTAGAGGCGCGCCCAACAGCCACAATGACTGTAGAAGCAAAAGCGATGCAGGAACTGCGTGAAAAACAAGGCATTGCCTAATTATACACAGACCATACCTACGGGGCGCTTTGCCCCTTCTCCTTCTGGAGAGCTACATCTTGGCTCACTAGTCGCTGCGACTGCCAGCTATTTAAATGCTAAAAAGCAACAAGGACGCTGGCTTGTTCGTATAGATGATATTGATGGTTTACGCGTTAAACCCGGAAGCGAAGCAGCTATTTTGCGAACTTTGACTGACTTTGGTTTTGAATGGGATCACTTAATCCGTCAATCGGAAAGGTTACCCGTTTACCAAGATGCGATAAATACCCTTCTGCATACTGGGTATGCCTACTATTGTGACTGTTCTCGTAGTGCTGTGTTATCGCGCACAAACCGTATTGGTTACTACGACAATTACTGTCGTCATCGCAAGCTAGCACCTAAAAAACAGCAAAGTATTCGTGTTACTACGCCTAATGGTAATTGGTCATGGCACGATGAGATTCAATTAGCACAACAGACAGATTGGCAAGCAACGCTAGGTGATTTTATTGTTCAGCGTAGTGACGACGTATTTGCATACCACTTAGCTTGTGCAATAGACGATAGTGACTTTGGCGTAACCGAGGTAGTACGTGGTGCGGACTTACTGGATGCCAGCGCACCTCAACAGTACTTACAACATCTCTTACAACGTTCAACGCCATATTATGCGCACCATCCATTGCTGTTTGATGCACAATCTGGCATTAAGTTATCTAAAGCAAGTCACGCACAACCATTAAACAAAAGCAAAGCAACAGCGCAACTATGTGAAGTACTACACTTTCTAGGTCAAACACCGCCAACGGGCTATGAAAAAAACAGTCTTTCTGATTGTTGGTTATGGGCTAAACAGCATTGGGATATCACAAAAGTACCCACTAACCACACAACGTTAACAAGCAATTAACAAACGATAAAAAACTAGTGTGCATGAAAAATGGGTGGTTCATGAGCCTGTAAATCTATTTGTATAAACGCCCATTTTGTTA
>JAEMQD010000165.1 GCA_022759035.1 Thiotrichales bacterium | reverse complement strand
GCACGGTGAGTGAAAGACTGTGAGTTGTTGGAATTGCGGACTTTTTTGGCACAAAGCCAAATCCGACAACTCATTAGAAATTTAGCTTGTGACAGATCTGTGTCAGTTCTGTGCCAACTGTGTGACAATCATCTCATAAATTTGTGCTACAGACTAAATGAGCGAAAGACCACAACTTAATGCTAAACTTCAACGTTGATTGAGCTTTTTAGCTGAGCAAAACCCTCATCAGAAACGTACTCCACCAGATCTTCAATCTTACAATTAAAAAACTGACACAACTTATCAAGAGTATCTGTCGATGTACTGTAATCAGATACCGTATTAATTTTTGTCAACGTCATTCTGTTAATGCCAGTCTCAACACTTATCTCTTTAAGTGTAAGTCTTTTACCTAACACAAACTCATGCTTGGCAATCATTTCTTTGAGCTTAAACCTGATCATCTTCAAAATGCCTATAAAAATGAGAAAAAGATAAATATTTTTATCAAATGCTATTGCAAATGATCTGATTTGTGCTATATTTACACCAACAAAGATAAATATATTTATCAATGTTGGTTCATAGTAAGCAAAAGGAGATTTTACATGAGCATGACTTACTTAACAACTGAAGAGTTGTCACAACGCATCAAGTATAACCCTAGAACTATTCGTCAAGTTTTGATGGACAGTGTTTTACTTGAAGGTCGTCATTATATTCGACCTTTTGGTCAGCGCAAAATCTTATTTATTTGGGAACACATCGAAGAAGACATGTTTTCTAATATGTCAGCATTTGCTGTTCCAATGAGTAATGGCAGCACTTGCTATGCATAACAAAGGGAGAAGTTGATATGGGACATATACGTGCGAGAGCAGAAACCAAGACCCTTTACTTTGATTTTCACTACCTAAAATTACGCTGCCGCGAACAAACCATGCTACCCGACACCCCTGCCAACCGCAAAAAGCTGCAGACGGTGATGAGTAAGATCGAGACTGAGATTGCTTTGGGTAAGTTTGATTATGCGCGTTACTTTCCAAATAGTCCGATGTTGAATCGTTTGGTGGCTAAGGCTGCACCAGCAGTGGTTGCTGAGCCTGTTGTTGAGAAGACAGCGACACCGTTATTTCGGGTGTTTGCCGCACAGTGGTTTGAAGAGTTGCGCCCGACGTGGCGCATGAGTACCGCTAAGGGTTATCAAGCTTATATTGATAATCGATTGAATCCCTACTTTGGGGATATGGAGGTTGGCTGCATCGACAAAGCTGATATCTTGAAGTTCCGTTCTACAACCGCCAAGTTAGCCAACGGTAAACTCAAACCTAAAACCATTAATAAGTTCATGAAGCTTTTTAAGATGATCATCGACGAAGCGGCCATCCGCTATGATTTTATCACGCCTTACCGAGGTATCAAGCCACTGAAGGAAGAAAAGGTACATATTGAGCCGTTTTCTTTGGATGAAGTGAATCGGATTATTAATCATGTGCGCCCCGATTGGCGTGCTTATATGATTGTGCGCTTTTTTACGGGAATGCGAACAGGTGAGATCGATGGGCTAAAGTGGAAATATGTCGACTTTGAGAAGCGTCAAATTCTGGTTCGTGAAACATACAGTTACGGTAATTGGGAATACACCAAAAATGATGGTTCTCAGCGTGAGATTGAGATGAATCAGTTGGTGTTTGATGCATTGTTAGCGCATAAAGAAGCACAAGGTGGGCTTTATGAAACGGTGTTCGTTAATAGGGACGGTGAGCCGGTGCATAACAGTAATTTCTTGCATCGGGTGTGGACGCCTTTATTGGCTTATTTAGGGATACCTTATCGACGTCCTTATGAGACTCGTCATACTGCTGCAACCTTGTGGCTTGGGGCGGGGGAGAACCCAACCTGGATCGCTAAACAAATGGGGCATAGTAATACAGAAATGCTATTTACCGTGTACACCCGTTATGTCCCCAACTTAACCAGACAAGATGGCTCTGCCATGGAGCGGTTGATTGCGAGCAATATTCAGCTTAAGACGCCAATCCAAGGCATTTATCTTAATCCAATGGCGAATGAGTTAAACCATTGGGAACAGATAATTGGCGGTGATAGCACTGCCGTTCAGCAATAAAGGAATTTCATTATGCAAACAATATGTAATCATCAATATTCTTTACCGACTCAGGCGCATTATCAGAGTCCTTATTTGTACGATAAGCATCAGGCTTTTTTAATCGATCTTTCTGATGAGAAGGTCATGGGACGTTTGGTGGCGAGTCTAAAATATGTTTTCCATGTTAATCAGGGATTGGAGTTGCCATTTATTTTAGGCTGCCCTCATGTGAGGATAATGATGCGGCTTTGGTGTGCTGGATTACCCATGAGTTGAAGCAGACGGATTGGGTAGAGGCGAGTCATATTTTTAACTTTTTGATTGGACGGTTGAAACGTCAATTAGAAGCCTTTCATCAGGAGTGGATGTGATGTTAACCGATAGTCATTGGGATTCTTTGGCTTTTAATGATGTGATTGAACGAGAGCTGATGCTGTTACAAGCCTTAGATTGGTTGGTACCTGAGCAGTTGCATTATGTGGCGAAAATAGCGGTCAATCCAAAAGATTGGATTCGCTTGGTGAGGTTTACTGAATACTTGAAGCACCCTGCACTGAAGGCTTTTATGGTGGAGCTGTTAAATGATGAGGATCGTATGGAGAAATTTGTGACCTTGCCAGCGAGTAAGGCGCATCACCATCATCAGGCAGGTGGTTTATTGGCGCATAGTTTAGAGGTAACCCAGCTGTGTTTTCATTTACTTAAAAGTTTATCGGGTATTTCGGCGAATGAACAAGAGTTAACCTTAGTGGCGGGTTTACTGCATGATTTTGGTAAAACAATTACCATGACAGCGGATAACGGCTATACCAGCATGGGTTATAGTGTGGGGCATGACACGCTAACCTTAGCAAGTATTGAGCCTTATTTTGGACACCTAAGACTGTCGTGGAGTGAGGGGGCGGCGACACTGGCTTATTTACTGACTTGGAACTATCAGCAGGGTAATGCCAAATACCCCACTGCGTTAGTGGTGAAATCGGCTGATCAAATCAGTGCGGCGGTACAAAGACGCAACGAAGTTTTTTTGAATAAACCCAGTCATCATCATTACGCAGGCATCACCGGTGAGGGTGTAATGATGCGAGTTTAAGCAACATGACGACGGCTATTGCATCGACTAAGTAAATTTTTAATAAAAAGAGACCGTTGCACGAATAAGACGGTATTTTACTACTAAGTAGCGCTTTTTTAGAAAAATCAAGTCTTATTCGTGCAAAGGTCTCAAGTATAGTAAAATCCTAAACAAATAAGTTTTTAGTGGTATTTGTTTAGAAGTAGTAAATATGAAAGATTGGGAAAATATACAAATAGGTTTAGCGCAAAAGGGTGTGCGTGTTGACTCACCAGAGGCGTTGTTCGATTGGATTGAACAGACTCAATCTGCTGCCAATTCGTGGCGAACCGTAGCAGAAAGTTTGCTTGTACAACAACAGCAGTTGATGTCTTTATTAGGCGCGATTGTTCAAGATACAGAAGCTGCTGCAACCAGTATTATACAAGAGTTAGCCATGGTGGATGGCACTGTTGAACGCTTGGATCATCTTCTTAACGGGCTTGAAGCACAAGTCGACCAGCTCGGATCTGTTTCTTCTAGTCAGTTTTCAAATCAATTAGAAGCGGTTTTTCAGCAGTTTTTAAAAAATAATACAGAGTTGACTGATTTTTTTGCTGGCTTAGCACAAGAATTGCTTGATGTTCGTCGTGATATCTCGGCTAAGACCTGTATGCTTTATGCGCAGACCCAATTTCAAGATATTGTGCGTCAAAAGGCTGAACGTGGGATGGATTTAATTCAATCAACGATTGCTACCCTTAAGCTTTTATCGACTGATGCCGATATGAAAGTGATACATGATCAATTGCAAGCCTCGATCATTGCTTATAAGCAGATAGAAGCCTTGCACGGCGCTTTCCATCATAGTGGGGCTGATATTTCTCATCATGGTGGCAATATGACTATTGATCTATTTTAAGTTTTAAAATTTGGGCAAGAGTAAACGGATGCTCTTGTTGTTGTGCCTGTTGCGAGGTTTTTGTAAATATTGGTATGGTGATTGCTTTTGATTTATTTACGAGAACCAAGTTGATTCCGCGGACACTGCTAAATTAACCCTTTGGAGATTTTACAATATGGCACTCATTAAAAAACCGATTACTACATCACATACTGATTATTCGGCTAATTCATCGACTCAAAAACGCGAATCCGATGCTGCTCGTCGTCGTGCACGCACTATGGGTCGTCAACAACAAGCAGCAGAGCGTATTGCTGGTGCGACTACCGAGCTAGCAGCAGGTGTGACAGAGGCGATGACTGCTGCTAATCAATTGCAACAAGCTATGTTGCAAATCGCAACAGGTGCTGAAGAGACTGCGGGGGCAGCGGAAGAAAGTTTACAAGCTGTTCGCTTAATAGGTGAACAAATTAAAGTTCAGATGACTACTGCGGAAGATTTACGTAGTCGTGTTGAAAACTTGCAAACCATTATTACTGATGTTAGTGGTGATCTTGTAGGTGCAGTACAAGGTGTTGTCGATGCTTCTGAGGAGCAACAGCGTGCAGCCAACCAAATTATCGAATTAGAGCAACAAGCTGCAAATATTGGCGAAATTGTGCAGACGGTTACCCGTATTGCTGATCAAACCAACCTGTTAGCATTAAACGCAGCCATCGAAGCTGCCAGTGCTGGTGTGCATGGCAAAGGGTTTGCTGTGGTTGCTGATGAGGTGCGCACACTGGCAGAAATTTCTGAACGCTCTGCAATGGGTATTCAAGAAGTAGTAGAGCGCATTCAGACTGAGGTTAAATTAGTAGCAGAGGCGATTAATGGCAGTGCTACTCAAAGTCAACAAGATGCTGATCGTGGACGTAAGGTAACTGATGACTTAGAAATCATTCTAAGCTATATGGCTAGCTTAATGCAAGGTGCTATTGAAATTGCGGCGGGTGCAACACAAGCTGATCGTGCTTCTGTAGAAGCATTTAAATTATCTGAGAGTGTTGCCGCTGCAGCAGAACAGCAAAGCGCAAATGCTGATCTTTGTCGTAATACTGTGCAAGAACAAGTCGTTGCATTAACGCAAGCTGATCAAGCAACAGAAGAATTGTCGACTATTGCAGAGGATTTAAAAAACTCGAGTGATGTTCAAAAATCTGCCGAAGAAGTCGCTTCAGCTGCCGAAGAGTTATCGGCTGCAGTAGAAGAAATTAATAAATCTGCTAGTAGTATCAACACTGCTATTAATGAAATAAGTATAGGCACTGCTAATGCAGCGAGTGGTGCACGTCAATTAGCCGCAGCCATCAGTCAAATTGAAGGCGGTGCTGAAGTGGGTGCACGTCGCGCGACAGAGTATGTCGAAAAAGGTACTGCAATGCAGAGTATGTTGCTAGATGCACAGTCTCTTATTGGTGAGATGATTAACAATATTACAGACTCTGTTGCAGTGAATACAAAAACAATTGTGCGTATTCGTGAGCTGCAAAGCTTGGCGCGTGCGATTGATAAAATCATCACGGTTATCGATACCGTTAACATTCAAACCAATATGTTGGCAGTCAATGGTTCGGTCGAAGCTGCGCGTGCAGGTGAGCATGGTAAAGGCTTCGTGGTAGTGAGTACGGATATTCGTAATTTAGCACGCGATTCGGTTGAAAATGCTGACCGCATTAAAGAGTTAGTGATTGCAATGCAAGATCAGATTAATGAAGTGATGGCAGGGATGCGTGCTATTGCTGCTGAAGCGCAGACGCAAGTGAATAAAGCAAAAGCGATGACAACAGGATTGGTGAGTGTTATTGCTAACGTTGGTGCCGTGTTGGATGGCGGCAAACGTATTTTAGCGGCTTCAGAAGGGATTGCTACTGCCTCTGCAGAGTGCAAAATAGGGGTAGATCAAATCGCAGCGGCGACAACAGAGGCACAAGCAGCAACAACTGAGGCTTCAGTAGCTGCCAATCAACAGGCGCAAGGTGCTGAAGAGTTAGCTGCAGCGATTGAAGAGATTGCATCATTGGCAGATGAATTGCAGTCAGCAGCTTAATCTTAAGTCATAACCTAGGAGTATGCTATGAGTGACAATCTCATGGAGATTACAGCTGATGTTGACGCTCAGGCACTTGGCTCGAGTGAAGCATTAGACAATATTATGTCTGATAACGCCCAATATGTTATTTTTTCTATGCATGGTGAGCAGTTTGCTGTCATTATGGGGTCGGTGGGTGAAATCATTCGCCAGCCTAAGCTGGTGTCTGTTCCCTTGGCATCACACGGTATTCAGGGCGTAGCTAATTTACGCGGTCGTGTGTTGCCGATTGTGAGTTTGGCTGAGTTGTTTCAGTTAGACGACAAAGCAACCGATGAAGCGACACGTGTACTTGTTATTAACTATTTTGGTGCTTCAATTGGCTTTGTTGTCGATCGCGTTGAAAAGGTTATTACTGTTGATACTGCACTAATCGAACGTAACAGCACGGTTTCAAGCAATGTCAGTGGTCGATTTTTAGATGGCATGATTAAGTCACGCGATGGACAAGGTAGCTTGTCACAGATTGTCGACTTTACGTTAATGATAGATCATTACTTTGCCGATATGGCAGAGCAGACAGCGGCTGCTAAAGGTGCTGTTGGTTCTGGTGCTGCTTTGGCGGGTGTTAGCGATAGTGTTAATGAGGTCGCGCATGAGGAAGACTTACATTTGATTTCGTTTGGCGTCTATGGTCAAGAGTATGCTGTACCCATTAATCAGGCGAAAGAGATTGTACAAGTGCCGAGCAATATTAGCCAAGTACCTAATACACCTAGTCATATTTTAGGGGTAATCACGCTACGTCAGCGACTATTGCCATTGGTTAGTTTGCGGCAAATTTTTGGTATGCCTGTTGATCCCTTAACTGAAAGTAATCGTATTTTAGTGATGCCTTTAGCGGTAATGGGTGATCCTGAAGCGGCTGTAGGGGTTGTTGTTGATAGTGTAAACGAAGTGTTACGCGTGAATCAGCAATTTGTTGATGAGCTACCTGCTGCGATGGAACAGCATAGCGATATGAATGATATTTCGGCGATTTGTCGTTTAGACGACGGAACGCGATTAGTATCAGTTTTATCGCCAGAGGCGCTATTTTCAACGCATTTAATGCGCAGTGTTGCTGGCAGTTATGCACAACTCAATAACAAAGAAGATGAAATGCAACAAAATTATGATAATGATAACACTATGGTTGGCGACGATTTGCAATTTGTTGTTTTTCGTGTAGCTGGTGAAGAATACGGTGCTCAAATTCAAACAGTTAAAGAAATTGTGCGTGTTCCTGATAAGTTAACAGATGTGCCAACCGCCCCTGGTTTATTTGAAGGCATTATTAACTTGCGTGGTATGGTGTTGCCTGTGGTTGATATGCGTACTCGCTTTGGTATAGAGCGTGCGCCACGTAACGACCGTCAACGTATTATGGTTTTTGAAGTACGTGGTAAGCGTGTTGGTTTTGTGGTTGATTCGGTTATCGAGGTATTACGCATTCATGCCAAGATGATTGATCAAGCACCTAACTTATCTAAAGAGCAAGCTGAGGTTATTCGTAGTATTGCTAATTTAGAAGCACAAAATCGTATGATTATGTTGGTTGAAGCTGATGGATTATTGGCAGATGATGCCGTGGCATCAATTTGATGCTAGGCTAATTGAAAAAAGGATTAACTCATGATTAAAGTCTTGGTGATTGAAGACTCTGCATTAATGCGCAAGTATCTGAAAGAGATTTTATCGCCTGCACGTGGATTCGAAACCTATACGGCGCGTAATGGGCAAGACGGATTAGAACAGCTTCGCGTCATCAATCCAGATGTCATTACGCTCGATATTAATATGCCCGTGATGGATGGAATGACTTGCCTCAGTCATATTATGACTGAGAATCCCAAGCCTGTTATTATGGTTAGTTCATTAACTGAAGCGGGTGCAGCTGTTACCTTAGAAGCCATGAATTTGGGGGCGGTTGATTATTTAGCAAAACCTGGGGGTACTGTTTCACTAAACTTAAAAGACGTGGAAGATCAAATTATTGCTAAGGTTAAAGCAGCCAGTAAAGCCCGTATTCGTCGCTCAAGCGGACTCAGTCAGCGTCTGCGTCAGCAACGAGAGAATGACGTGGCTAAAGCTAAGACGGCGGCACCTTCTCGACCGACGACCATCAGTCGAGTTGCCGCGGGTGCTAAGGCTTCTGATGCTACAGGGTTGGTGTTAATTGGCGTTTCTACGGGTGGACCAGGCACCTTAGAGGATATTTTGCCGTTATTACCTGCGAGTTTTCCGTGGCCTGTGCTCGTGTGTCAGCATATGCCAGGGAGCTTTACGGGTGTTTTTGCACAACGTATGAATGGTATTTGTGCATTGACCGTTCAGGAAGTAAGTAAGCCAACACAAATTCAGGCGGGTAATATTTACATCGCTAAAGGCGATGCCGATATGGTGCTGGTTAATCGACCAACGGGGCTACATGCTACTTCAGTTCCTTCCGATAAAAGCCTGTGGCATCCTAGTGTTGACCGTATGGTAGCATCGGCTTTGGAGCATGTTAAAGCGCACAACTTAATTGGCGTACAACTAACAGGTATGGGCTATGATGGTGCTGAACATATGGCACGTATCAAACAAGGTGGCGGCAAAACAATTGCTGAAAGTGAAGCATCTTGCGTCGTTTTTGGTATGCCTAAAGAGTTAATTGAACGTGGTGGGGCAAGTATTGTTCTTCCTTCAGAGTCAATTGCAGAACAACTATTAAAGTGGGTGTAATGTTATGGCGTTAATAAAAGTAAAAGAAACACATATTGAGGCAAGAGATACTGCCACAGCAACCTTGTCTTTTCGTGATTATGAGCAACTACTGTTTAGTGATTTGGTTGACGATCGTCGTTTGGCTGTGCGCGGATTGGCAGAGCTTGATGACGATACATGGCTAGATGTCATGATTGCTGCGATTAAAGTAGAAAAAGATGCTGGCGTACAAGATTTGATTTTGCAAACTTTGCGTGCACGTGGCGGTAATGATGTTGTTGATGCATTAATCGGTTTCTTGGCTTCAGAAGATGCACATTTGCGCAATTCTGTGATTGATGTCTTGCAACAAATGCCTAAAGAAATGGAATCGCATATGGCATCACTTCTTGCTAATGATGACCCGGATGTGCGTATTTTTGCTATTAATATTATGGCTTCTTTACAACACCCTAGCGTACCAAAATGGCTTGAGACTGTTATTGTTCATGATAAGCATTTGAATGTCTGTATGACGGCACTTGATTTACTAGCAGAAACGGGCGAAAAAAGTATGTGTGCTAGTATCAATATGCTTTTAACACGCTATCCTGATGAGCCATATGTTGCTTTTTCCGTTGCGCAGGTTAAAAAGCGATTAGGGTGTCCTCTATGAATAACATTGCCATTTCTGATGAAGACTACAAAAAGTTTTGCGAATTCTTTTACCGAAAAACAGGTATTTTTTTCGATGAAAGTAAGCGTTATTTTGTTGATAAACGCTTGATTGAGCGTATCGAAGCGAATGGTGCACCGAACTTCCGTAGTTATTTTGTAAAAATGCGTTTCGCTACCGATGATGTCGAGTTGCAAGCACTCATTAATAGCATGACGGTTAATGAAACTTATTTTATGCGTGAAGACTATCAGTTTAAAGTTCTAACCGAATCGGTGATGGATGAAATTGTGCGCCATAAACGCAGTGCTGATCCTGTGCGAATTTGGTGTATTCCTAGCTCAACAGGAGAAGAACCTTATTCTGTCGGCATTAGTTTGCTCGAAGGTTGGCCAGGTATTAATGAGCATGATGTGGAAATATTTTCATCAGATATTGATACGACAGTATTGCAAAAAGCGAGAATTGCTAAATACTCAGCGCGTTCATTAATGCGTATGTCAGAGAAAATGAAGCAAACCTATTTTAAGCGAGTGGGTGATGAGTATCAGCTCATTAATGATTTACGTGAAGCGGTTACTTTTTCGCAGTGTAACCTTTCCGATGCCAATGATACGAAAAAATTTAAGGGTATTGATGTTGTCTTCTGTCGCAATTTGTTAATTTATTTTGATGATGCTTCACGTCGTATGGCAGTACAAAATTTGTACGATTCTATGTCTCCTGGTGGGTTTATTTTTCTAGGGCATTCAGAGTCTATGTCACGAATGAGCTCATTGTTTAAACTGCGCAAGTTTGGCAGTGTCATTGTTTATCAAAAGCCGCTTTAAGTTTTAGGAATGAGTAAAATGAAAAAAGTAATGATTGTTGACGATGCCGCTACGGTTCGTATGTATCATGGGGATATTTTACGTCAAGCGGGTTATGAAGTCGTTGAGGCGTTTAATGGTGTTGAGGCATTAGAAAAAGTATTGGCAAGTCCTGTCGATTTAATGTTGGTAGATATTAATATGCCACTCATGGATGGCTATAGCTTTTTACGTGAAGTGCGTATGCACAACGACACCATGCATATTCCCGCGATTATGATTTCGACAGAATCGGAACAGTCAGATCGTGAAAAAGCCTATCTGAATGGCGCTAATGATTACATGATTAAACCTGTTCGACCAGATGTGTTGCTTGAAAAAGTTCGCTTAATGACGGGGGGCTAAGTAGTCATGAATCCGTTATTACAACAATTTATTACGGAAGCAAGAGACCTGCTCGAAGAGGCAGCCAGTGGGTTGCTTGCATTAGAGACTAGTCCTAATGATATGGATGGGGTTAATGCTGTTTTTCGTGCAGCGCATACCTTAAAAGGCTCAACAGGGTTATTCGATGTTTTACCCATGACGCATGTGGTTCATGCTGCAGAAGATATTTTAGATGCGGTTAAAGCAGGACAAGTTGGTATAGATTCTAACTTAATTGATATGTTACTTGACGCTTTTGATCAAGTGGGTATTTGGATTGATGAGCTAGAAAGCGCAGAGCAGCTATCAAAAGATGCAGCCCAAACGGCTAAAGAGATGAGCAGTAAACTGCGTGCTTGGTTGGCACAGGCTCGTGCGGGTGATAGTAGTGATATGCTCGTGCAAGAAAATATGGCTTTATCCTCTCAAGCAGAAGAGCGCGAGGTGGTTCAGCAGCTTGTTGATATGACGCCAGCGCGAAAAGCAATTGCTTGGTTGAGCTGTTTGTCGCCAGCAGTCAGATTGCAGGCATATCAACAAGGTATTGCTGGTCATAAAGTGGTTGCCATTGCCTATACGCCAGAACCTGAGTGTTATTTTAAGGGTGAAGATCCTTTTGGATTAGTATTGCAAATTCCAGGATTAATTGGATTATCTGTCGACAATGCTCATGCCGTTAAAGTTGATGCCGAACTTGATGTGTATCAGGCTAATATTCAGCTGTATGCGGTTGCCAGTGCTGATGTGGGTGATATAGAACATTTATTCCGTTATGTTAGCGAACAAGTTATGATTGAAGTTCCTTTGCCAGAGGAGTGGTTAATTCCCTTTGGTAATCAGGATAACGATAGTATTTTGCTTGATATTAGCGAACAGATGCAACGTTATATCGAAGCACAAGATATTGATGGATTGGTAACAGCAATTAATGCAGCAAAAAATATTGTACCTGCTGGGTCTTGGGCTGCAAATACGTTTGAGCTGATGGCGTTGGTTATTAATACTGCTGGTAATCATAAACTGGCTTGGTTGCATGTATTAGTTAAGTGTTTGGTAACTGGAGATCAGCCAGATTGGTTATCCGTTTCATCACATGTTAATACAGCTACCTTGGCAGAAGAGGGTATGGCTGTTATTCAATCGCTTGATGAGGTTGATCGCGAGTCTCTGTCGATTGTCATGGGATTGCAAGCTAACATTTTACGTCTGCCTATTGCGCATGAATTATATTTAGGACGCATTGCCTCTATTGGTAAAGTGATTGAAAATGTCTTACATCGCTTTGGACATAATGCTTTATTGGTGCA
This sequence comes from Thiotrichales bacterium, assembly GCA_022759035.1. GTDB lineage: Bacteria > Pseudomonadota > Gammaproteobacteria > Thiomicrospirales > Thiomicrospiraceae. Next base: position 6,263 of record JAEMQD010000165.1, on the reverse strand, counting down.
ATGGTTGGCAGTGGTCAATAAGTCTAAAATTAGCAATAATAGTGAAGGCATGTTGGCTTGGTTAGAGCAAAGTAGTTTAGCGTTAGTAGAGCCAAACAGCCTATCAAATAAATCAAATACAAGGGTTAGCAGTTTTAATCGTGATGCTGCTTTGGCATTGGTAGATATTCAGCGTCAAGTATTGGCACAGTCTCAGCCTGAAGAAGTTATTTTATTGGGTCGTTTACGCTCTGTTAAGACTGTATTAACTTCGGTATTGACGCTAATTGGACGAAAAGATTTATTATCGGCACTCAATGAAGCTGTCGATGCATCGGCTCAGGTGATGAGTGTGTCTGAGTTGGTTGCATTTATTGATCGGTTAGATTTAACTGTGCAGCCGATTCAATCTAGTGCATTGCAAGCGAGCACACGTCCTGTGCATCGTGGCGATCCTGCCTTATTGGCTGCACACGCGCCTAGTGGTAAAGTGGGGGCTTCAGATACTTCTGAAACAGCTACAGTTCACGGTGATGGTATTGCTAAAACCTTGCGTGTTGAGCAAGCCAGTATCGATAAGCTTGGTGATTTAATTGGCGAGCTGGTTGTGGCTAAAAATGCTATGCCTTATTTAGCGCAACGTGCCGAGCGTGAGTTTGCTGTTCCTGAATTAGCCAAGCTGCTTAAAGAGCAATTTAATGTTGTCGATAGATTAACACAAGAGCTGCAAAGCACCATTATGAAGGTGCAAATGCTACCTGTATCACAAATTTTTCAACGCTTTCCACGCTTGGTACGTGATATTTCACGCAAGCTGGGTAAGAAAATTAATTTGGTAGTGGAAGGCGAGGAAACACAAGCCGATAAAACCGTTATCGAGGTGATGTCCGATCCGATGATTCATATGGTGCGTAATAGCTTAGATCATGGGATAGAATCACCAGAGGAGCGTTTAGCCGCAGGAAAGTCTGAAACAGGTACGATTAAGCTCAAAGCTTTCCAAGAGGGCGATAGTGTTATTATCGAGATTCAAGACGATGGGCGTGGTGTTAATCCTGCGCGTGTTAAGCAAAAAGCACTTGAAAAAGGATTAATTACCGAAGAGCAAGCGGAAAGCATAACCGATCAGGAAGCTGTGTATCTTATTTTCCAACCAGGCTTTTCAACTAACGATGAAGTGACAGACTTATCGGGTCGTGGCGTTGGTATGGATGTTGTGCGTTCAACGATTGAGCGTATTGGTGGTACATTGCGCGTGCATTCGGAAGTAGGTAAAGGTACAATTATCCGCTTAAGTTTGCCATTAAGTATGGCTGTTTCGCACGTTATGGAAATTGAATTAGCACATCAGGTTTTTGGTGTGCCGATGGATATTGTGGTCGAAACAGCGCGTTTAACCCCCGATCGTATTAAAACGATTAAGCAGCGTGAGACATTTATATGGCGCTCTCGCCTTGTGCCTTTGGTGCGCTTACGTGATGTTATGCAGTTTCCTGCTGGTGGAACGAAAGCAGGTGGTGTGGAGTCGGTATTGGTTGTGCGACGAGATGGTAGTTTGATTGGGTTAGTCGTTGACGATTTTCGTAGTAAGTCTGAGGTGATCATGAAACCACTAGAAGGTCCTTTATCGGGTATTCCTATTTATGCTGGGTCGGCTTTATTAGGTGATGGTAGTGTCATGTTGGTACTCAATATTGGGGGTATTCGCTTATGATTACATTCAAAAAAGACATCGCTTATTTAGGAGAGCAATGTCCTGTAGAGGACGCAGAAGAATTGTTTGCATGGCTGATTGATGAACCAATGCGTAAAGTTGATGCTAGTGCATGCCAAGAAATGCATACTGCGGTATTGCAAACTTTGTTATTGTGTCGTCCCAAGTTGGTTAAATTGCCGCAATCTGTGTTCTTGCAGCAAGCCTTGAATACCTTAGCTGTCGATATATGACAACAACATCTCCTTTTGTATTGACTATCTCTAATCGCAAAGGCGGTACAGGAAAAACAACGACGTCTGTCAATATTGCAGCTGAAGCTGCGCAGCGTGGATTGCGTGTGTTATTAGTTGATTTAGATACACAGGGTCATAGTAATTTAGGTTTTGGAGTGAGTGTAAACAAAGGGCAAATAACCGCTCATGATGTTTTTCGTAATGCTAGTCCGTTGGGGTTGCTTGAAAAGGCTATTGTGCCCACAACATTCAATAATTTATGGTTAGCACCAGCTGACCATAGTTTTGATGGGTTAGATGCTACGCAAGAATTGAATCGTTTACGTCAAGAAATCATGCAGCCAGAGATTGCATCGCGTTTTGATTTGATTGTATTAGATACACCACCCTCACTAGATATTTTACTTATGAATGCGATGGCTGCTGCCAATGCTGTCCTTGTGCCAGTATTGCCGCACATTTTGTCAAGCGAAGGGGTAAAGCAGTTGATTCGTTTATTTTTCAGAATTGCCACTTCGGTTAATTCTGACTTAAAATTAATGGGATTTGTGCCTGTTATGCTTAACTTGCGCACCTTATTGCATCGTGATGTCATGGATTCACTAGCAAAACAATATGGTAAAGAGCGCATTTTTCGTGGTATTCGCACAGATATTTCGTTGGCAGAAGCCTTTGGTAAAGGCCAGCCAATTCAGCTATACGATCCCCATTCACGCGGCGCACAAGATTACCGCTATTTGTGGGAAGAAATGCTTGATGCTTGGTCAGCCTTGCGTCAGTTACAATCAAAACGTTAAGGAGAGAAACAGATGCACACGATTTTATTAGTTGACGATTCTGCCACCATGTTAATGAGCATGAGCGGCATCCTCAAGCAGGCGGGCTACACTGTGTTAACGGCCAATTCTGGTGATGCAGCATTGAATACGTTAAAAACAAACAAACCTAACTTGGTCATTACCGACTTAAATATGCCAGGGATGAACGGTATTGAGTTCATTAAAGCAGCAAAAAGTAATGCCAGCATGCGCTTTACCCCGTTTGTTATGCTTACGACTGAGTCGGGTGCCAGTAAAAAAGATGAAGCACGCGCTGCGGGTGCTGCAGGTTGGTTAACCAAACCTGTTGTGCCAGCTCAACTCTTGCAAGTGGTTAAGCAGCTCGCTAAGTAGTAAAAAATAAGGGTTTTTACATGAGACATTTTACCCCTCCGGCAATATGGTAAAAAATATGAATTATATCAAGTATTTAAGTTGGTTCAACAAGGCTTCTTCTATGAAAATTATGAATGAAGTTCTTTTAACCGAAACGGATTTGGATGGTAAGATTGTTTATTGTAATGACGCTTTTTTACGCGTAACAGGTTACTCGCGCTTAGAAGTTTTAGGGCAGTCGCACAATATTGTGCGCCATCCTGATACGCCGAATGCTGTTTTTGTCGCCCTTTGGAAAAATCTTAAGGCAGGGCGTGAATTTCGATATACCTTTAAAAATCGCCGTAAAAATGGCGATGCTTACTGGATAGATAGATATTTATCACCGAGCAGGAATGCGTCGGGGCAGATTGTCGGCTATGTTTCATCGGGTTATTTAGTGGATGATGAGGCTAAAATTGCTGAATTAAATGCGAATTATCATCATACTTTTTTAAGCCCAAAACTAGACCTGTTAAGCCTAATACAGAATAAAACAGTTAATCTAGCTTTATTCGTCACGTTGATGCTCAGTTTGTTAGTCACTATTTTCGTGCCGCTATCGGATGCCATGCAGAACGTGTTTTATGCAGTGCAATTTTTTTCTATTATTGCCCTATTTATTGGTTTTTATTATGCCAATAAAGAAATACAACGCATAAATAATTATGTACAATCGGTAAAAGGTAATCAGCTTGGCTTTCTCTCTACCCATCTTGCAGTGCATAAACCGTTAGTGGATCGAATAAATACGATGCTCGTTCAGCAAGCTGTGTCTTGTGCTCGCGTAAATTATCAAGAGATGAGGTTGAATGTATTCCGCTCAATTATTGATGAAGTTGACATGCCGATTCTCTATGTTAGTGCGGATAATACTATTCTTGAAGCAAACGAGGCAATATTAGCTTGTTTACGCGCTTCTGAAGACCGTTTAGCTGTTCTCGGTTCGAAAGTTGATGTTAATAGCTTGATTGGCGTATCTATTGATTCGCTTCCATTTTTGAATAGCTTGATACGCGCTGCTAAAGATGCTGAACAAGCAGAAACCCAGCTCAGCTTTGCTGGTCATGAGTGGTTAGTAAAAGCAGTCTCGGTCGCTGATAATTCTTCTGACACAGATAAAGGTGCTGTTGTTTACTGGAGAGATATTACAGATGAGGTTGCTTTTGCTGCATCAATGAATAAGATGTTGCTTGAAGCACAGCAAGGTTCGATTAGTGTTTCTATGCCGACAGAGGGATTTGGTCAGAAATACAAAAGCATCATTGACGAATTTAATTTTATGTTAAACCGTTATCAAGAGTTTATTCGGAAATTTGTCGCCTTATCACTCAGCATCGCCTTTGGTGATTTATCAAAACGTGTGAACGAAGCTGATTACACTGGCGAACTCGGTTTGTTACAAACTTCGATGAATATCGCTTTAGATAATATGAGTTGCGTGTTAATCGAGATGCTTTCTAGTAATCGTTATATTGAATCTGAAGTCAACAAAATTTCTTTAAGCGTTGATGAGTTTTCTAATGGCTTTGTTCTGCAAGTTGAAACAACGAATCAGGTATTCTCGACCCTGATAAAAACCTCTGAAGTGATTGCCTCAACAACTCAAAAGATGAGTATATTACAAGAGGTGATCGAGCATGGCAGAAAAACGTCAGATAAGGCAATGTCGGCTATGAATGCCAGTCAATTAGCGATGCAGAAGGTGACGACTGCGAGTCAAAGAGTTCGCGATATTACGAAGATTATTGATAGTATCGCTTTTCAAACCAACTTATTAGCGTTAAACGCAGCCGTTGAAGCAGCACGAGCAGGCGAGCATGGTCGAGGTTTTGCAGTGGTCGCAGCAGAAGTTCGCACCTTAGCCTTGAGAACAACCGAAATGGCGAACCAAATTGGTTTGCTCATTGGCGAGATGGTTGATGAAATTCAGTTGAGTAATCAGTTGATTTCTGAAACAGCTGACACAATGTCAGAACTAGATGCACAAAGTCGAGAAATGACTAGCATGGTTGTTGAGGTATCAGAAATCGCTAAAGCAAGTTCGGCAAGTATTAGTGAAACCAGTATGGCGCTTGGGATGGTTGATTATTTAGCCAAACAAAGTGCAGAGCGGATTCAAGGCTTATCTCTATTTACAAAAGAAATTCAAGCTAAAATTCATAAACTTTCGCACGTTTTAGAATCTTTTAATGTCAAAGTAATAGGGGTAGATCTATCGATTGCAGTCAATGCAAATGACTTCACTTTCACTAACGGGCGTCGCATATTGCGTCATTGGGTCATTTTATTAATGGCAGATGTGCATAATACTATAGGTAATTCCGAGCACTTCATTCCTAGTAGATTGCAGGACTGGATTGATAGCTTGGATAGTTCCATTAAAGATCGGGTGTCGGTAAGCTTAGCACCGCATCTCGCACAAATAAACGCTTTGTATCAAAAATCGAAGCAACCAGAGATATCGCCTAATGAGCTTGTTGTTGACATTGAGATTTCCTTCAATGCCTTGCTTAAAGAAATTAATAGGCTAGAGGTCGAACTATTGCCAGTATTAGCGCAAAAAGCTACACATCAGAATGCTATTGCGTTAACGGAGTCTACTAGTACGGATTTTGCTGAAAAAGAAAATCAAGATGCTACAAACAGTTCTTGGTTGTTTTGATTGTGCAACCTAGTTGGTAGTCTGATTGCATTTGACTTCATTGGGAACCTCTAAAAACCTCGCTTTGCTCGTTTTTAGCCTTCCAGAATTTATTTTTTAGCTGAAGGAAGGGGGTTTATCAATGAGTTACATGTTATTTTTCGCAACCCCTTCCTTCATAACGAAGTTCTGCGTAAGCTAAACTCCCTACCCATTGGGTTTTTAGAGGTGCCCTGATGTTAATACCATACAGACATCACCCTGTTTCACCCAATGAAACTTGCCTTGATGTAAACAACGCTGACACAACCACACCCCATTGTGTAGTGGTAAAGTGAATTTGGCCACCTAATTAGTCGACCCTGAACAAGCCTTAACTCAATGATTTATTGTCACTTTATTCATTTTTTACTGGTTTGGATTTGCAAGAAATGCGATAATGCTGCTTAATTTCTTGCAAATTCTCAGCCCACTATGAAGCCAAAAACACCTGAAAC
>JAEMQD010000159.1:7525-18916 GCA_022759035.1 Thiotrichales bacterium | reverse complement strand
GAACCAGCTGGGTCTATCATCCAGACTATGGCAATAACTTCTACCGCACCATGCAACGACTTGCTAAGGAACGTGAAGTGTTGAACATCGTTGCTGATCAACACGGTATCCCGAATGACGCAAGAGACTTAGCCGCCGACACGGTTAACATATTAAAACAGCCTTTCGCACAGCTTAAAGCGCAGTCGGGTATTTATCACTTAACCGATACGCTAGATAAACAAACCACTTGGCATGGCTTTGCGACACAGATTATTCAGCGTATGCCAGTCGAGCAGAGACAGTGTCAGCATGTATTGCCGATTGCAACGGTTGACTACCCTACGCCAGCTAAACGTCCATTGTGGAGTGTGATGCAAGCTTGTTTGCCTGTAGATATTAGCGGTGAAAGCCTTTCCTAGTGTTTGGTCTAAGGTTCTGCTAGAATCCTTATATTCAATAGTATTGCCGGAAGAAGATGTATTGTGATTAACTTGATTTTGTGCGGTGGTTCAGGAACGCGTTTATGGCCTCTGAGTCGAAAGTTGCTACCTAAGCAATTTGTAAAACTATTCGATGGAAAATCATTATTTCAAAAAACGGTTGAACGTAACATCCAGTTGAGTGACAGTATTTACGTAGTTTCTAATGCGGAACAATATTTTCTGGCAAAAGATCAATTAACCGAAATGCCAGAAGCAGATACACGTTATTTGCTTGAAAGTGTTGCTAAAAATACAGCTCCAGCCATCGCGCTGGCTTGTATGTCGTTAGATAGTGAAGCGATAGTCTTAGTGACGCCAGCGGATCATTTAATTAAAAATGAACGCGCTTATCAACAAGTTGTTCAGCAAGCAAAGGCGTTAGCGCAACAGGGGAATTTGGTCACTTTCGGGATTGTACCAACTTATCCGGAGACAGGATTTGGTTATATCGAGTCTCGAGGTGTTGATGTTCTTTCTTTTAAAGAAAAACCTAGTTTAGAAGTTGCTAAGGCTTATATTGATCAAGGCAATTATTACTGGAACAGTGGGATGTTTTGCTTTAAGGCGGGTGTTTTTTTATCTGAGCTAGCACTGTTAGCACCAGATATTTATTCAGCATGTCAGCAATCTTATCGTACGATTATACAAGATGGAACTACGTCACGTATTCCTTTTGAATCTATGGAAATTATTCCAGAAGAAAGTATTGATTATGCAGTTATGGAGAAAAGCCAAAAAATTAAAGTAGTTGCAGCTGATATTGATTGGTCTGATTTGGGAAGCTTTGATTCCCTTAATGATGAAATGCCCAAAAATAGTCAAGGAAATGCAATTCTTAAGCGTGGTGATGATGTTCCCGTCATTACAATTAACTCACATAATAACCTGGTAATTACACGAAATCACGCAATTGCTACGGTTGATATTGATGATTTGATTATTGTGGATACAACAGATTCTGTCTTGATTACGAAGAAAGGTAGTAGCCAAAAAGTTAAGGATGTTGTTGCTCAGTTAAAACGTATGAAGCCAGAGTTATGTGATGTACATCGTTTAGCTTATCGTCCTTGGGGAAGTTATGAAGTACTTTTGGATACACAAAAATATAAAATTAAACGTATTATTGTCAGTCCCGGAAAAAAACTATCGCTACAAAAACATTTTCACCGTAGTGAGCATTGGGTTGTGGTGAGTGGTACGGCTGAAGTAACCAATGGTAATAAGGTCCTAACTGTTCGCCAAAATGAGTCAACGTATATTCCAGTTGGGGAAGTGCATCGTTTAGAAAACAAAGGAAAGATTGATTTAGTGATGATAGAGGTGCAAGTAGGCGAGTATACTGGGGAAGATGATATTGTGCGCTTAGAAGATAGTTATGGTCGTGCATAATGTATCGGTTAATGTGTACTAGGGGTTGCTGACGGTGAAAATTGCCATTGTTCATGACTGGTTGGTAACCTATGCTGGCGCAGAACGTGTTCTGGAACAGATGTTGGTTTGTTATCCACAAGCCGACGTGTTCACGTTGGTTGACTTTATCCCAGAAAATGAGCGCGCTTTTCTTCAGGGACGACCTGTGACCACCAGTTTTATTCAAAAACTCCCTTTTGCACGCAAGCGTTATCGTAGTTATTTGCCTTTCATGCCGTTAGCCGTAGAACAGTTTGATTTATCGATGTATGATCTAGTTATTTCAAGTAGCCATGCGGTCGCCAAGGGCGTCATTACAGGGCCAGACCAGCGTCATCTTTGTATGTGTTATTCTCCCATGCGTTACGCTTGGGATTTACAGCACCAGTATTTGAAAGAGTCGGGATTAGATCGTGGCCTAAAAGGTTGGTTAGCTAAATATATGCTACACCGCTTGCGCTTGTGGGATATGAGAACTGCGAATGGTGTTGATGGCTTTATTGCTATTTCTCGTTTTATTGCACGTCGTATTCACAAGGTCTATCGTCGCGATTCTACGGTTATTTATCCCCCAGTGGCTGTCAATGACTTTACTTTGTGCTCCAATAAAGAAGAATTTTATCTCACAGCATCTCGTTTGGTGCCTTATAAAAAAATTGATATGATTGTCGAAGCATTTTCGGGTATGCCGACTAAACAGCTAGTTGTGATTGGTGATGGTCCTGATATGGAAAAAATTTCTGATAAAGCGGCAGGCTGCGATAACATTAGGTTGTTAGGGTTTCAGTCTTTTTCTGTGCTTAAAGATCATATGCAACGAGCGAAGGCCTTTGTCTTCGCTGCCGAAGAAGATTTTGGTATTGCGCCTTTAGAGGCACAGGCTTGTGGAACACCCGTTATTGCTTTTGGAAAAGGTGGAGCAATAGAAACGATTGTTGATGGCATCACTGGTGTGTTTTTTCATGAGCAGACGCCTCAATCTTTAATTGAGGCGGTGAGATGTTTCGAGCAAACTTCTTTTTCTGCATCAGCCTGTCGTGACAACGCACTTCGTTTCTCTATCACTAATTTTAAACAAGCCTTAACCCGGTTTGTTGACGGAAATTCTGCTGCGTGATTGAACGCAAAATTAAACAAAAGCTCGCGTTAAGCATTTTTGGCTATGGTGTGCCACTGCTCATTGGTTTGGTAACCATCCCGTTGTTAATCGATGCCATGGGCGTAGAACTTTTTGGCTTGTTAACGCTCGGTTGGGCGCTGGTTGGTTTTGCTGGTGTGTTTGACTTTGGCTTGGGCAGAGCCTTAACGAAAGAAATATCTGCCTGTATTAGTCAACAGCGTGCAGTCGAAATATGGGTGCTGTTTCGTTATGCCTTTCGGTTAATGCTATTGGTTGCCTTAGTTATATTTTGTTTATTCGAAGGTTTTATGCCTTGGGTTGTTGCCCATTTCTTAACCTTGTCTACGTTAACGCCCACAGAGACAACTGTTGCGTTACAATTTTTGTTGTTAGTTATTCCCATTATTATCGTAAGTAGTGCTTTCGTTGCAGTGTTAGAGGGAAGCGGTCAAATAGAAAAAGCGAGTGTCATCAGAGCGATTGTGGGTGTATTGATTTTTCTCGGCCCAGTCGTTGCTTGGCAAATGCATTTTGGTTTTTTGGGCGTGGTGCTTTCGCTTGTATTGGCTCGTGTGATTGGTATGATTGGTTACCTTTTGGTTAGTTACCAGCAGCTGGCATTATGGCGTAGCATAGGTAACATAATAGCGCCTACTGCTACTAAAAAGCATCTGTTGCGATCGGGTGGGTGGATGAGCGTGTCTACTATATTAGCACCGATTTTAACAACCTTAGATCGCTTTATTATTGGTGCCATGTTATCTGTTACCATGGTTGCTTACTATGCTACACCTGTTGACGTGTTAATGAAGTTGCAAGTGTTTTCTACGGCCCTAATGGGGGTCGTGTTTCCAGCTTTTGCTGCCACTTACTTACTGAATGTGAGTAGAACAGTTGAGTTGTTCAATAAAAGTGCATTGTTGATTGGTTTAGGTAGTTTTGCTGTTGCTTGTGTGAGTGTTATTGCTGGCGCCTGGGCATTAACTTTGTGGGTGGGCGCAGCATTTGCAGAACAGAGCAAATGGGTGCTTTATTGGACGGCACTGGGTTTTTTCGCCAATGCGATATCTTATGTTCCTTTTTCCTTGCTACAAGCGATTGGACGTGCAGATATTACTGCCAAAGTAAACTTAATCGAAATGCCATTTTATTTTCTCTTTTTGTTCTGGGCATTGCAAACTTGGGATGTTGTGGGGGCTGCCATTGCTTCAACGTTGCGTTTGTCTCTGAATGGTTTTATGTTGCTGCATCTAACAGCACATTATTATCCACAGTTACGTAAACAAAGTTTGCGTGTCAGTAGTGGGCTGTTGTTGGGGTTGTTGTTGTTATTAGCTTATTTAAGCAGGATGTCTTAAATGATGATGCGATTAGGATTTGTTGGTGATATGGTTATCATTGCACTGAGCGCTGGCTTGGCTTGGTTTTTGGTATCACCTGTTGATGCTGTACCACTGTATTACGTCTTATTAGTATTTTTTGCCACTTTATTGTGGCCATTATTATTAACAGCCACAGGTGTATATCAAGAAAGTGATAAAACGTCATTCTTGCCCATGCTCTTTAGCACACTGTCACTCGGGCTGATATTAATTATTGGATTGTGGGCGTTTAAAGTTTCTGAAGACTTTTCTCGTCTCTGGTTAGGTTCTTGGTTGATGCTAACGATGTTGAGTGGTGGTGTTGCTCGTTTATTTGCCAGACGTTTTTGTCGTTGGTTGCCATCTAAGGGGCATTGTAGCAAACGTGTCGCTGTTGTCGGTGCAGGTGCCTTAGGCGAGCAGATCGTAGCGCGTACGCAGCAGCATACAGGCGGAAGCTTTGAAGTGGTTGCCTTGTTTGATGATGATGCAGAAAAGTGGCATAAAGTCATTTTGGGTGTGCCAGTTGTCGCAGCAGATGAAATGGTTTCTTGGCTTAAAAATAATCCAATAGATGAAGTGTGGTTGGCACTACCCTTGCGTGCAGAAGCACGACTTCAATCTTTATTACATGCATTGCGATATGAAACCTGTAATATTCGCTACGTACCTAACTTATCTAGTTTGCGTTTGTTAAATCATGCGCCTAGAAGCATTTTAGGTTTCAGTATGCTAGATTTGTCGGTAAGCCCCATGAGCGAGCCATCACAGCGTTGGTTAAAAACTATTGAGGATAAAATCCTCGCTAGTATTATTTTACTATTAATCAGTCCACTTATGTTACTGCTCGCATTAGGGGTTAAGTTGTCATCATCAGGCCCAGTTTTTTATCGCCAAGAACGCATTGGACTCAATGGCACTCCCTTTATGATGTTAAAGTTCAGGAGTATGCCTGTCGATGTCGAAAAAACAGGTGTGCAATGGGGAAGTGCTGATTCAAAAACGAATACGTGGTTTGGTAAATTTATTCGCCGTACGAGCTTAGATGAACTTCCTCAATTTATTAATGTGTTGCTTGGTGATATGTCGATTGTTGGGCCCCGACCAGAACGGACGCAGTTTGTAGAGCAGTTCAAAGAAGAAATCCCTGGATACATGCAAAAGCACATGGTTAAGGCCGGTATTACTGGGTGGGCGCAAGTGAATGGTCTACGTGGTGATACTTGTTTAAAAACACGTATCGAATACGATTTGTGGTATATCGAGCATTGGTCCATAGCTTTGGATCTAAAAATTATTTTAATGACCATAACAAAAGGGCTGTTTCACCAAAACGCCCGATGAGATTTATCATTGAATCATGTATAATTGCCCCTTTTATCGATTTCAGTTTATACTAAGAATTGATGATTCGTTTAGTGGAGAAAATCAAATGGCTAAGTCAGCGGTTGTAACCGGTATTACGGGGCAAGATGGTGCTTATCTTGCGCAGTTATTATTAGACAAAGGTTACACTGTTTACGGAACCTATCGCCGTACCAGTTCGGTAAATTTTTGGCGTATTGAAGAGCTCGGTATTCAGCAGCATCCTAATTTACACTTGGTTGAGTATGATTTAACTGATTTGTCGGCTAGTATTCGTTTATTGCAAACTACCCAAGCAACAGAAGTGTATAACCTTGCTGCACAGAGCTTTGTTGGCGTATCATTTGATCAGCCAGTGACTACAGCTGAAATTACGGGTATTGGTCCGGTTAATTTGCTTGAGGCTATTCGTATTGTTAATCCGGCAATCCGTTTTTACCAAGCCAGTACATCGGAGATGTTTGGTAAAGTCCAAGCCATTCCACAAACAGAAGATACGCCTTTCTACCCACGTAGTCCTTATGGGGTAGCGAAGCTTTATGCGCATTGGATGACCATCAATTATCGTGAAAGCTATGGTATTTTCGGTACAAGTGGCATTTTGTTTAATCATGAGTCGCCATTACGAGGTCGCGAATTTGTGACGCGTAAAATTACCGACAGTGTTGCCAAAATTGTGCAAGGCAAACTCGACGTATTGGAATTGGGTAACATGGACGCAAAACGTGATTGGGGCTATGCAAAAGAGTATGTTGAAGGTATGTGGCGTATGTTACAAGCCGATGTGCCAGATACTTATGTGTTGGCAACGAACCGAACAGAAACAGTGCGCGATTTTGTGACCATGGCATTCAAAGCTGCAGGCATTACTTTAGTATGGCAGGGTACTGCTGAAGCTGAGAAAGCGATTGACACGAAAACAGGTAAAACAGTTGTTGCTGTGAATCCGAAGTTTTATCGTCCTGCAGAAGTAGAGTTGCTTATTGGTAGTCCCGAGAAAGCAACACAGCAACTTGGCTGGAAACCACAAACGACATTAGAGCAGTTATGTGCCATGATGGTCGAAGCAGATATGCGTCGTAACGCTTTAGGTTTTTCTTTCTAAGCATGCGTGTCCTTATAACGGGTATTAAAGGGTTTACTGGGCGTTATCTTGTTGCAGAGTTAACGCAGGCTGGTCATGAGTGTTTGGCTTTCGATGCCGATTTAACTGATGCAGCAGCCACAGATATGGAAGTACAAAAGTTGCAGCCAGAAGCCATTGTTCATTTGGCTGCAATCAGTTTTATTCCCAATAGTACAGGGAGCAGTGTGTATGCAACCAACGTTATTGGCACAGAAAATTTATTGCAAGCAGCAGAACGCCTAGCAGCACCGCCAGCGCGTATTATCTTGGCGAGCACATCACATGTTTATGGACAAAATGCCCATCCTAAAGAAACGGATTGTCCCGATCCATTCAATCATTATGGTATCTCCAAGTATGCAATGGAGCAGCTGGCAAAAACCTATCAAGATCGTTTATCAATCGTAGTTGCTCGCCCTTTTACTTATACGGGAAGGGGGCAGGCTGCGCATTATTTACTTCCTAAACTCGTGCAACACTTTCGTGCTAAAAGCCCCGTTATCGAGTTGGGCAATGTTGGCTTGTCGCGTGACTTTTCTGACGTGCGCTGGATTGCTAAGGCATACCATGCTTTGTTAACACAGCCGCTTGTTCATCGTGTCTATAACCTGTGCTCTGGTCAGTCGGTATCCTTTCAAGCGGTGTTGCAGCATCTTGTGCAAATAAGCCAACATCAACCGAAAATCGTTACGAATCCCGCGTTTGTCCGTCAGCAAGATGTGTTGCTACAACAAGGCGATAATGCACGAATTTCGCAGTTAACAACTGCCATGCCGTTAGCGCCCATTGCTATTTATGATACGCTTTCTTGGATGCTGTCTGAATGACGACAATTTATATCGAATGCACGAATACCTATGCAACAGAAGTGTTGTCGGGTATCCAGCGCGTGGTCAAAAAAGTAGTGCAAGCCGCGGCAGACCCAAGTGTTTTGCCGAGTGATACGCTTGTGGTGCCAATTATTCTAAAAAATAATCGCTTTCAGGTTATTGATGCTCTGCCTGATCATCACTATGAAAAAGCACAAGTTGTTAACGCACAAACGATGTGGGTCAAGGGGCAGCAAGCTATTAAAAATGCACCGCGTCTATTGATTAAAAGGCTTATGCAATCAGCGCGCTTTGAAGATGTTAAAAACAACATTAGAGCCCACTTTCCACAGCTGTTTGCTTGGTTAAAGCGCCAATATGTCAATTTTAAGTTTTACGTACAGTCGACCAAAGCAGACTCTTCAGCACTGCATTTTAAGCAGGGCGATATTTTGTTTATGCTCGACTCTAGTTGGCATGTGCCAATTTGGGATGCCGTGAATGCGGCAAAAGCAGAAGGGGCAACGGTTATTTTTGCTGCTTATGATCTTATTCCCATTAGTCATCCCAAATTTTGTGATGAACACTTGGTAACTATGTTTGCCGAGTTTTATCAACAGGCAGTGCGTGCTGCATCGGGATTTATTGCTATTTCCGCTTCGGTGCGTGACACCGTGCGCGCCTATTTGCGGTCTGTTAACCCAGAGGCGGCAAGTCGCTTAACGTTTGAGTTTTTTCATCTTGGAGCAGACTTTAGCCAGCAACAGCAAACTCAAGTTCGAGAAACGTTGCAGGCTGCGCTCAATGGAGATCGAGTTAATAGTTATTTAATTGTTAGTACTATCGAGCCACGTAAAAACCATGCTTATTTGTTAGATGCTTTTGACCGCTTATGGGATCAGGGTGTTCGTGTTAATTTAGTGATTGTGGGGCGTGTGGGTTGGAAAGTCGATACATTAATGCAGCGTCTGTTAACGCACCCACAGCTTAATCATCAGCTATTTTTATTTCACGACTTAACCGATGCCGAGCTTAGCTATTGTTATACCCATGCACGTGCGTTAATTTTTCCAAGTGTTATCGAAGGTTTTGGCTTGCCGATCATCGAAGCCTTGCAACACGGACTTCCCGTGATCGCCAGCGATATTCCAGTTCACCGTGAAATTGGTGGAGAAATTGTGCAGTACGTGTCTTTAGATGATGTACAAAGTTTGGTGCAAGTACTCGAACAAATTGACGCTCATGGCATTGCCCCAGTGCATCAAGTTGCAGCAGATTATCATTGGTTGTCTTGGCAAGAAGCAACCAGAATACTCCTGCATAAGCTGGTGCAGATGCAGCAGAAGATAGTACATGAACAGTCATTACACACTCACTAAGCTGTTTCTAAAACAAGAACTCGTGCATCAGCATAAGGGCGAGTTGTTAGGAAAGTTGTGGTTGCTCATCCAGCCTATCGCCTATATTTTTATTTTCATGACCATTTTTTCGCAAATTATGGGCATGAAGTTAAACATGTCATTGGCTACCAATTTGCCTGCCACTTATGCTTATAGTATCTACTTAGTGAGTGGGTTATTGGCTTGGCAACTATTTGCTAACACCTTGCAAAATATGACGGTTATTTATCAAACCAAGTCAGCGATCATTCGTAAACTACCCATTTCTTTGCCTTGGTTGCCACTATATATTCCGATCTCTGAATTGGTAACCTATAGCGTGAGCATGTTGCTTTTCACGATTTATCTACTATTTTTAGGGCAATACCCTAGTTGGCAACATGGGTGGTTAGTGCCCATTTTGTTATCTTTGTTGCTCTTTGCTTATGCGCTGGGGTTAATTACCGCAACTCTAACAGTCTTTGTTCCCGATGTGCGTCGCGCGGTGGCCTTGTTATTGCAGCTTATGTTTTGGGGTACCCCCATCGTTTATGTTGCCAATATTTTGCCACTTTGGGCCGCGACCCTTATTACCATGAATCCTGTTTATTGGGCGATTGAAAATATACAACGTATTTATTTGGGGCAATCTGTCGAATTGACATGGTTGTTTGCGCTATTGGTCGTCGATGGGGTATTGTTGACGCTCGCCTTATGGATGACGCGTCGTTTAGAAGTCGATGTTAGAGATTTAATATGACCATCTTGGCAGTACAACAGCTTTCTAAAAGCTTTACCTTTTACCACAGCCCACTTGCTCGCTTAAAAGCACGGCTGTTTAATCGTCCAACAGGTCAGCATTACCAAGCGTTAATGAACATTAGCTTTACCTTGGCAGCAGGTGAGTCCGTCGGTATTTTGGGTAAAAATGGCGCGGGTAAGTCTACCTTGTTAAAGCTCATTACTGGTATTTTATTGCCAGACACTGGCAGTATTCACCATGAAGGGCGCATTACAGGATTGCTCGAATTAGGTACCGGATTCGACGGCAACTTAACAGGGCGCGAAAATATTCGTGTTAATGGTTTGCTTTTGGGCATGTCTGAAGCCGAGTTGGCGGGCCAAACTGCGGCAATTATCGCTTTTGCTGAATTAGGCGATTATATCGATCATCCTGTACGTACTTACTCTAGTGGCATGGTCATGCGTTTAGGATTTGCCATTGCTATTCATGCCAATCCACGTTGTTTTATTGTTGATGAGGCATTGGCGGTGGGCGATGCACGCTTTCAACAGAAATGTATTGCACATATTAAAGCCTACCAAGCACAAGGGGGTACCTTGTTGTTTGTATCGCACGACCTTAATACGGTCAAAATGCTGTGTAATCGGGCATTGGTGTTGGATAAAGGAAAACTTCTTTACGATGGTGAGCCTCAGCAGGCCGCTGTGCATTATTACCGTCTCATGGCTCAAGCCGATGGTGCGAGTGAAGTTTCTGCATTAGGTGCGCAACAAGTACGTATTGAGTCGGTACAGTTTTATGACAAAACAGAGCCCCTAACGCATTTAACTCCTCAGCAATCCTGCCAATTGTGTTTCGATATTCAAGCTGAGCTTACTGCTGAACTCACGTTAGGCTTTATGATTAAAGACCGCTTTGGGCAAGAAGTGTTTGGCACGAATAGTTATTTAATGGGCGAAACACTCAGCTTTGTACAAGGCAAACGTTATCAGGTCTGTTTTGCGATGACTTGTATGTTGGGGCCAGGGGAATATACCCTATCTGCTTCTTTACATAAAGGAAGTGCGCATACCGAAGGTTGTCAGCACTGGTTAGATCATGCATTATCATTTCAAGTATTGGCTTGGGAAAACTATCCCTATGTTGGCTTTGCCATACAACCTATTCATGCGTTAACACTAAGTCATAGGAGTGCAACATAATGTCATCAAATGTGCTCGATTTCCATGCCCTCATTCATACGCCAGCGCACCAGTTGGTAGAGGTTGCTTATGACCAAATTTTAGAAAGAGCGCCTTCATTCTTCGAGCAAGTCTACCACTTAGCACGCTTAAATCGTGGCTGTTCTCGAAAGCTGTTTATCTTATCCATGCTCTACTCAGGTGAAGCGCAGCGGCGCTTTCCTCAAAAACACTTTAGCGCTGGGAAGTTGGTTAAGTTGTTTCATCGTATCGCTCAAGGGAAGCCCCGCTTAGCGAAATTTATGATTAAACTCATGCATTATGCTGACGTGCTGACAGGTCGTGCACGCGAAATGGCCTATCAGTTTAACGCTGAATGGCAACTGTATACGCAGCAGGAAGCGGCGAAAAACGCAGCATTAATGCAGCAA
>JAEMQD010000159.1:3025-7425 GCA_022759035.1 Thiotrichales bacterium | reverse complement strand
ATGGCAACTGTATACGCAGCAGGAAGCGGCGAAAAACGCAGCATTAATGCAGCAAAATGTGCAGCTTATGCAGCAAGATGTTCAACGTCGTATAGACTTGTTTTTGATGGAAGCGATGCAAACTCTGTCAGGTAACCTTCTAACGCCTGCCGAAAAAGATGCATGGCACCAACGCGTATCGCAAGCAACGCAACATCTCAATTCATAATTGCGCGACGAAATGGTCATCTATCAGTTCACCCCCACGATTACGTTGGGGGATGGCGTAAGTCAGGGGGTGCATTTTGTTGCACAGCTGCTTACCGAGTTATCGCTTAGCAATCGTATATTGGCTGCTGATATTCATCCAGCACTCAGCGCATCGGTATTGCCCTATCATCAGATTCAGCCAACTGAGCAAGATGTGCTGCTTTACCACCACTCGGTTGGTTTGGAGGTGGCAGC
The DNA here is from genome assembly GCA_022759035.1 of Thiotrichales bacterium. GTDB lineage: Bacteria > Pseudomonadota > Gammaproteobacteria > Thiomicrospirales > Thiomicrospiraceae. Next base: position 6,981 of record JAEMQD010000159.1, on the reverse strand, counting down.
AGCCGAATGGGTGACACAGTTTCCAGGCAAGCGCTTGCTAATTTATCATAACATTACTCCGGCCTTCTTTTTTCCAGAAGGGAGCGCGCATCACTACGCTTGCACCTTAGGCAGGAGTCAGCTCGCTGAGTGGTCACCTCTTTTTCAAGCCAGTCTAGCCGACTCAGATTACAACAAAAGAGAATTGGATAATATTGGTTATCCAAATACGCAAACTTTACCATTGTTATTTGATTTACAACAACTGCAGCAACGCGCAGCACACGTCAAAATTGCCACAGTGAACAGTTCAGGTGCATTTAGGCTGTTATTTGTCGGGCGAATTGCACCCAATAAATGCCAACATCAACTGATCGAATTGCTGCCCTATTTACAGCAAAAAACCACGTTGCCCATTACCCTAACCTTGGTGGGAGGGGTGTCAACGCCAGATTATAACGCTTACCTACAACAGCGAATTCAGCAGCTGCAGTTGACAGCGTGCGTTCACTTGGCTGGCAAAGTTGAAGATACTGAATTAGGTGTATACTATCAACAGGCCGATTGCTTTGTCTCGCTCAGTGAGCACGAAGGATTCGGTATCCCACTAATTGAAGCCATGGTACATCAATTGCCAGTTGTGGCTTATCCCGCTGGTGCCATTGCTAGTACTTTAGCTGGCTCTGGGCTGTTGTTAACAGGTAAATATCTGCCACAGATAGCTGAACAGTTGTTGCCGCTCATTGAAAATTCTGGCATGCGTCAACACATTGTGCGTCAGCAAAATCAGCGCTTAACCACGTTAAATCGTGGCGAACTACTGACTGCTTTGGCGCAGTTTTTAACAGCACAAGGTGTTTTGTCTTGTCTGCCCGCGGCAATTGAGCATGGGGAATTAGCTGCGGCTTCTGTAAGCAGTCAACGTTGGCAAATTCAAGGGCCACTCGATAGCAGCTATAGTTTGGCCTTGGTCAATCGAGAATTGGCTAAAGCATTACAACAACAGCAAGCGAATATATCCTTGTATCAAACAGAGGGCCTGGGCGATTATCCGTTAGACCGTGTCTATTTACAGCAACATGATGCGGATTTACTCCCGTTCATTGCGGAACATCAGCTGCAAGGCGAAAACACTGTTGTTATTCGTAACCTCTATCCGCCTAGGTTGACCGATAATCATGCCGAAACTTTGTTGTTAGGGCCTTATGGTTGGGAAGAAAGCGCCTTTCCTTCTAGCTATGTGCAACAAATTAATACTCGAGCACATGGCGTGCTTGCTATGTCGCAGTATGTGGCTAAGGTGTTAGTCGATAATGGTGTTCGAGTACCTATTGTTGTTACCGGGTTAGGGGCAGATCATATTTTGTATCAGCCCGCTGAAGCGATTGAAATACCGTGGTATTCAGATGTACGTTTTTTGCACGTTTCTTCTGCGTTTGCGCGTAAAGGAATTGATCTGCTTATTGATGCTTACACCCGTGCCTTTGCACCGTGGCAGTCAGCACAATTGGTCATTAAAACCTTTGCCAATCCACATAATAACACGGCTGCCTTGCTCGAAAAATTTGGGTGGACAACTAGTGATGCCTTAACTGAACCTTGGCAAGTATGGCGTCGCAGTCGTGATGATCAAGCACCGATCGTGGTGGTGTGGCAATCGTTAAGCATGGCGCAAATGCGTTGGTTGTACGAGCAATCGAGTGCGTTAGTCGCACCAACAAGAGGGGAAGGTTTTGGCTTGCCCCAAGCAGAAGCCATGTTTTGCCGCTGTCCAGTTATTACCACTGATGCAGGAGGACATACTGACTTTTGTACGCCAGAAACGGCTTGGCTTATTGATAGTCGCCCTGTATCCGCACAAACACACATGGCCCTATCACATTCTATGTGGTTTGAACCAGATGTGATTGTTCTGATTCAACTGCTTACGCGCTTTGCAATGAGAGATGCTGAATTAGCATTAACGCCTCGGTTGGATGCAGCTTATCGCATGATTACAACGCACTACACGTGGCAAGCTACAGCACAAAGAACGGTGATCGCCCAGCAACAAGGTGTTTTTGCGGAGTCGGTCGATAGTCCAAACACTAAGTTAGGTTTGGTAACTACTTGGCATCAGCGATGCGGTATTGCTACCTATGGTCAGTTGTTATCAAGTCGTTTCCCAGTTGGACAATGGCAAGTGTTAGCGCCTTATGAAAGTGAAACAACCCAGCCAGATGAGGCTCATGTTTCTCGCTGTTGGCAATTGGGTCAAACCGATGCGTTAAATGACTTATGGAACGCTTTAAACAATGCATCAGTTACGCATCTGCTTATTCAGTTTAACTTCGGCTTTTTTAGATTAAGCGCACTTCACCAGTTGCTTGTCCGTTGCCGTTTGGCAGGTATTCCTGTATTCATGACGCTCCATGCAACGCAGGATGTCCCTGCAATACATGGCGCCAAATCCTTGCGTGAATTATTGCCAGAATTAAAGCATGTTCACTTATTTGTACATGGTTTAGAGGACGTACAGCGTTTGTATCAGTGGGGGTTGCGAAAAGTTTCCTTGTTCCCACATGGTGTAATTGCACCGCTTAAACAAATGGTGCCCACTCGTTTAGATGATTTGTTACAACAATGGCAGCAGGCCGGCGCTCAAGTGTTAGCGAGTTATGGCTATTTACTGCCACACAAAGGTATTTTAGAGTTGATCGCAGCCTTTGAACAATTAAAACCGAGCAACCCACAACTACGCTTACTTTTGTTGAATGCGCGCTATCCAGCGCCAGCTTCCACTGACTATGCACAGCAATGCCAGCAGGCGATCGCTAACAGCCGTTACCAACAAGATATTCAGTTATTGTTAGATTATACGCACGATGATGAAGCCTTGAGTATTCTTACTCAATGTAATTTTATTGTTATGCCTTATCAGCATACGCAAGAATCCTCAAGTGCAGCAGTTCGTTTTGCTCTAGCGAGCTGTCGTCCTGTGTTTGTTACTCCCTTAAACATTTTCGACGATGTCAAAGATCAAGTGATAACCTTAGCAGATACGCATGCACAAGCCATTGCTCAGGGCATTCTTAGATATTGGCAACAGTCGGATAAGCAACTGCATATGCGTCAAACCTGGCTTTTAGAGCATCACTGGTCAACACTAAGTCAGCGCATGTGGCATACGATCAGATGTGCAAAAAATTAGAAGTAATACATAAATTTATGTGGTTTTTTGCCGATATCGTTTATAATAAGAAGCAGTAAATTAACAGCGTGGGGGTGGTATGAGTCTTCTATCGCGTGTGCTCATCGTCTTCTTTCTAGTGACAAGCGCAGCTTATGCGCAGTCTGTGGGAAAGGTTATGTTCGTTTCTGGTGATGTTAAGGTTCAGCAAGCCGATGGTTCGGTTCATGACGTCACCGTCGATCAGGATATTCAAGCTGGTCAACAATTTATGACCGGTAACGGTGGCTACTTGCATTTGCGCATGGTCGATGACGCTTATTATAGTGTTCGTCCGAACAGTAGTTTCCGTATTGAAAGCTATCAATACGATGCTAGTCAACCAAGTTACAATCAGGTGCGTACTCAGTTAGAAGCGGGCAGCGTACGTGCGATTACAGGCAAGGCAGGCGAAGAAAATAAGCAAGGCTATCGCCTTAATACCCCAGTAGCCGCTATTGGCGTGCGTGGTACAGATTATATTGTTTACCATGCTGACGATACAACGCGCGTTGCTGTGAGCGCTGGTGCTGTCGTCGTTTCGCCTTTTAACGACACGTGTACACGAGTCAGTGTTGGTGCCTGTACTGGAAGTAGCGCTTTTTTACTGGCCGCCAATACAACCGGTGACTATGTTGAAGTTCGTCGAAACCAACCATTGCCCGAACGTAAACAACAAGGTTGGTCGCCACAAGCTGCCAATGCTGTGGCACCCAATACGGCAAAAAATGCTAGCGACAACAACAGCCAAACGACCATGGATAATCGG
>JAEMQD010000159.1:0-2925 GCA_022759035.1 Thiotrichales bacterium | reverse complement strand
CAATACGGCAAAAAATGCTAGCGACAACAACAGCCAAACGACCATGGATAATCGGGCACTGGTCAGCGATGTATTGGGCGATAAGCCCAACGAGCAAAAACAACTCGGCGAGCGCTTACTGGTCAGCGATGTATTGGGCGATAAGCTGGAAAGCAAAGCCGTTACTGAAACCTCCGTTTTTCGTTGGGGTCGCTGGCAAGATCCAGCACTTGTTTCACTCATCAATCAAGGTGGCTGGCAAGTAAAAGGGGGGAATGTTGGTTATTTTCTCATGCAGCAAGCCGATTCGGAGTTAAAGGGCTTTCCTAATTTATCGCAAGCAAGTTTTGCTTTAACAAATTCAGCAGCAGGGTTTCGCACCAATGATGGACAATGGCAGACAGCGACTGTGCAGACAGGGCAGTTAGGTTTAAACTTTGTGCAAGGTACCTTTAATACCCATTTAACAGGGGTGCGTGGTGATGATCAGACCGCATGGCAGTTGCAAGCGCAAGGTGCGGTTTCGCCCGCAGGCGTATTAACGGCTAACCCGTTTAAAAGCGATGCTAATACGTGGGTAAATGGTGGTGTTAACAATACGGTAAGCCAAGCGGCTTATGCATTCGATAAACGTTACGAGGATGGTGCGCTAGTAGGTGTAACTGAGTGGCGTGTTAAGCATTAGTATTATTTGTGTTAGTTAAGCGTATTAGTCTTCTTTTTGTGCTGCTCTGTTTATCTGGGCCAGTACAATCTCAATCATTGCCGTTGTCGACGTTGCTCACGCAGGCAGCAGCCATGAATACGCCAGAGCAAGCTTGGTTGTGGCTACAGCAGCATGCCGAAGGGCATTTGAATGAAGCAGACTATAATTATGCTCTGGGGGTATATGCCAGCAATAATGGCAATATTAGTCAAGCTATTAATGCGTTTGAGCGTACGGTGTTACTTCAGCCAGATTATGCGGGCGCGTGGCTAGATTTAGCCATTGCCTATAAGCAAGCCGGTGACTTGGTTACGGCGCGTGAACTGTTAGACTATGTTCGTTTTAAGCTGCACCCTCCCACCTATTTACAGCCAGTCATCGAACGATTTTCTCAAGAATGGCAGCAAGTTCAGTCAACTCAGGATAACACCACTTACCAACTGCGTACAGAAGCGGGCTATAGTACTAACCCAACGTCAGCGTCAACCAATCCAGATATTCCCTTGTTTCTTGGTCAATGGACTAATTTGGCATTAATCGCCGAACAGCGCCCCCACGCAAGTCCTTATGTCGGTGTCGGTATCGATGCCATTAAACAATGGCAAGGACAACAGTTTCAAGCCCAAGCCAGCGTGCGTAACTACACTGACACCGATGCAGCCAATCAGCAGCAGCTTTGGCTTAATTGGTTATTGCCACAATCGGTTTCAGGTAGTCGTTGGCAGGTTATGCTCACGCATTTTGATATGGTGTATAGCACACCACAACGCACCTTATCTTTGTTGCGTTTAATACCGATCGCCACAGATGCACAACTAACCCTAGGGGTAAGAATGCGACGTTATGATCAAAATGCTTATGACAGCAATAACGGTATATTAGCATTGGGCAAAGCATGGCTTGGTGAGCAGCAAAGCTGGTTTGTTAATGCCAGTTTAGAGCAAGAAAATCCAACGGGTGACCGTCCCGGTGGGGCAGGTTACCGTGTTAGTGCCACTGCAGGTTGGCACAAAAGCTTCACTCAGGGTCAGCTACATGCCAATGTTTCGCTGAGTCAATATCGCGACGACCAAGCGTATGCCGCTGTTATTCCGATTAAGCGTGATACCATGTGGCATCAATGGCGAATTCAGTGGACTACGCCATTGAGTGAGCAAACCCAAGCCATGATGACGCTACAACAAGAAGGTCAAGAAGCCAATCATCCCTTGTTTGCGTGGCAAGATACACAAGTAAGTTTTGGCCTCGCTTGGCGTTATTAACGCCTTAGGGTTTTAAGCAAAGTTATCAACAGACATACTTTGATGGTAATCAAATAAAGCGTAACAAGGTAAGGTTCTACGTTGCTGAATTTGAACCGTGTCGGCTCCATAGCGAGTGCCTGTTGGTTGCCTAACTGGTGCTGGTTGTATGTTACCCACCGACTAATTGTTTGTACACTGTGGGTGGTGCTATAATATGCACTATGTTGTAAAAAAAACAACATCATGTTGATTTGTGATGCAAGTCACAGTAAGTTTAGGGATGTTTTGGTTTAATGTCCCTGGGTTTTGGCCTTAGTCAAAGCTTTCTATAGAAAACTTTTTCATTTTTTACATTGATTAGGAGATTCCTCAATGGCATTTATCGACACAACGACTCGTTCATCATTGATCGAGCTATATGTTGCTTACTTCAACCGCGCACCAGATGCTGACGGTTTGGCTTACTGGTCTGACAAAGTTGCAAACGGTGGTTGGACTGTTGCTAACGTTGCACGTAGCTTTATGGACCAGGCTGAAGTTCAGTCAACTTACCCTAACTACATGACGTCACAAGACATCGTGACTAAAGTTTACGCGAACGTTTTAGGTCGTGCTGCAGATACTGCTGGTAACGCTTACTGGGTTAACCAGTTAACCACTGGTGCAGTTACCAAGGCTGACTTAATTCAAGCAGTTGTTAACGCTGCTAAGTCTGCAACTGGTACAGCCGCTGATGCTGCGATTCTTGCTAACAAAACTTCAGTTGGTGAATACTTCGCAGTTACTTTAGGTTCTAACGACAAGACTAAAGCAGCGTCTATTATGTCAGGTGTGACTTCTGACGCTGCTACAGTAACTACAGCTAAAGCTGCAGCAGCTTCTGCTAATGGCCAAACTTTCACGCTCACTACTGGTGCGGACAACATCACTGGTACAGCTGGTAACGACACTATCAACGCAGTCGATACTGCAACTGCTCCTACATTCGGTGCTCTT
>JAEMQD010000018.1:12212-19342 GCA_022759035.1 Thiotrichales bacterium | reverse complement strand
GCTCTGCTATAATTCTCCATATCGATTCCCTGATAGCTCAGTCGGTAGAGCGACGGACTGTTAATCCGCAGGTCCCTGGTTCGAGTCCAGGTCGGGGAGCCAAATTAGAAAAGGCCTTACAGCAATGTAAGGCCTTTTTTATTTCTTTGTTAGTTGCATTAACTGCATTTTAGCAGTGAGCAACTATTGCAATAGTTCTGTGGCTTTTCTCAAGGCGGCGCTTCTGCTGTTAAATCCGAAGAGGTTGTTTCTACTTCGGGCGTAGAAAGTTTTGTTCTGGGTAGATTTTCAGGTACATAGCTTTCTGGCTTTTCTTTTGGCACAGTAATAATGCGAAAAAAAGTCTCGTTCGGGGAGATAAAGTGCAACACCTCACGAGCTTGTGTTTCGATCGCATCGGTATGATTTTGCAAATCGAGCACAATGTTTTTTAAGGCCTCATTGTGTGCTTCTAATTTACTGATTTTGGCCTCAGCTATAGCGAGTTCATTTTGTAAACGAAGCCATTCGCTAATACCACCTTCTGGCGACCAGAGTCGGTATTGAAGCCAAATCAGAATAAGTAGAAAAACAACAAACAACTTTTTCATATAAAAGAAAAAGAGCGGCTAATAAGCCGCTCTTCCCTGCCTATTAATGTTTGAACGCAGATGCGCCAGGATAGATAGCTTTATCGCCTAAAGCCTCTTCAATACGTAGTAGTTGGTTGTACTTGGCAACACGATCTGAACGAGACATAGAGCCAGTTTTAATTTGACCAACACCAGTAGCAACAGCTAAGTCAGCAATCGTTGTATCTTCTGTTTCACCAGAGCGATGTGACATAATCGCTGTGTAACCTGCTGCTTTTGCCATTGCAATCGCATCAAAAGTTTCTGTTAAAGAACCAATTTGGTTTACCTTAATCAAAATTGAGTTAGCAATACCTTTATCAATGCCTTCTTTTAGAATTTTGCAATTGGTTACGAATAAATCGTCACCGACAATTTGTACTTTTTTTCCTAGCTTATCGGTCATCACTTTCCAGCCAGCCCAATCTTCTTCAGCCATACCGTCTTCGATAGAAATAATAGGATATTTATTGACCCAAGCAGCGAAGTAATCAATCATTTGTTCAGAGGTTAGCGATAGTTTTTCTGCTGCCAAATGATATTTGCCATCATGATAAAACTCGCTTGCAGCAGCGTCGATGGCAATCATAATGTCCTTACCTGCTTCAAAGCCAGCGGCTTTGATTGCTTGTAGAATCACTTTAATCGCTTCTTCGTTTGAGGAAAGATTTGGTGCAAAACCACCTTCATCACCTACCGACGTATTCAAGCCCATATCGTGCAATACGTTTTTTAGTGCATGAAATACTTGTGCGCCATAACGAACCGCTTCTCTGAAGCTAGGTGCGCCAACAGGAACAATCATAAACTCTTGCATATCAATTGAGTTGTTTGCGTGTGCACCGCCATTAATGATGTTCATCATGGGTACAGGCATGCGCAAAGTATCCGTTTGCAAATATTGATAAAGTGGTAGGTTTTTTGATTTTGCAGCAGCGTGTGCAACGGCCATAGATACGGCCAAAATTGCATTTGCTCCTAAATTTGCTTTATTCGCATCAGCATCTAACTTAATCATTGCAGCATCAATCGCTGCTTGATTGGTTGCATCTTGACCAACTAATAATTGCGCGATTTTGGTGTTAATATTATTTACAGCATTCAGTACGCCTTTGCCACCAAAACGAGATTTGTCATTATCACGAAGTTCTAGTGCTTCGCGCTTGCCTGTTGAAGCGCCAGAAGGGACTGCGGCACGACCAAAGCTACCATCTGCTAAGGTAACATCGACTTCCACCGTAGGATTACCACGAGAATCGATTATTTCACGAGCCCAAATACGCTGAATATTGCTCATTAATTTAACTCCTAATAACGACTTATTTTCTAAAATTTTTCAAAAAAATAGGGCAGTTTTACTTGCCCATTAATTCATGTTCGATAAAGCCTGCCTGTTTAACCAGCGCATCAATATCACGCAATGTTGCTAATACTGGCTGCAACTTCGCAAGTGGCCACATGTTTGGGCCGTCCGATAAGGCATTTTTTGGATCTGGATGGGTTTCCATAAAGACCCCCGCTACACCAGTTGCAATAGCGGCACGCGCTAAAGGCGCAACGAACTCGCGTTGCCCGCCTGATGCCGTGCCTAATCCACCTGGTTGTTGCACCGAGTGCGTAGCATCATAAACAACAGGGCAACCTGTGTCGCGCATAATAACGAGTGAACGCATGTCAGAGACTAGCGTGTTATAACCAAATGACACGCCCCGCTCACACACCATAATGTCGTGATTGCCAGCTTCGTAGCATTTTTGTACCACATTGTTCATGTCCCAAGGCGCCATAAATTGACCTTTTTTCACATTGACAGGTTTGCCTGCGCGAGCGACAGCTTGAATAAAGTTTGTTTGGCGTGCAAGAAATGCAGGGGTTTGCAACACATCTACAATTTCAGCAACTTCATCAAAAGGGGTATCTTCGTGAACGTCTGTAAGAACTGGGACACCAATTTCGCGTTTAACTTTATCTAAAATACGCAGCCCTTCGCTCAATCCTAAGCCACGAAAGCTACCAGTTGAAGAGCGGTTAGCCTTATCGAAAGAAGATTTAAAAATAAAATTGATGCCAAGCGACTCAGTCATGGTTTTTAGTGTTTCAGCGGTGTTCATCGCGAGTGCTTCATTTTCAATTACGCAGGGGCCAGCAATCAAAAAGAAAGGCTGGTCTATGCCAACATCAAAGCCACATAGTTTCATGCGTGTGCTCCTTTTTTATTATCTAATGCAGCTTGAACAAAAGCTGAAAAGAGCGGATGACCATTTCGAGGTGTTGAAGTAAACTCTGGATGAAATTGACAAGCAAAAAACCAAGGATGCATTGCTTTAGGTAATTCGACTGTTTCAACAAGTCCGCCCTCTGCGGAACGACCACCAATAATAAGCCCGGCCTCGTTGAGACGAGGGATGTAGTGATCATTTACTTCATAGCGGTGGCGATGGCGCTCCCAAATGACATTTTTGCCATAAATTTGTTGTGCTAACGAGCCTTCCTCTAGCACCGCAGCTTGAGAGCCGAGGCGCATGGTACCGCCAAGATCGACATCTTCGCTGCGAGCTTGTATCTTTCCATCTGGGTCAACCCATTCAGTAATCATTGCTACGACTGGATGACGCGCCTTGGGTCGAAACTCGGTGCTATGTGCTTCAGCTAAGCCTGCCATGTGGCGAGCTGCTTCAATAACGGCAACTTGCATGCCTAAACAAATACCTAAATAAGGAATTTTGTTTTCTCTTGCATGGCGAACCGCTAAAATTTTTCCTTCAACACCACGTTCTCCAAAACCACCGGGAACCAGAATAGCATCGTGATTATCGAGTAAATGTAAGCCTTCAGTTTCTAACCGTTCAGAGTCAATATAGGTAATATTTACCTTGGCACTGGTATGAATACCAGCATGAAGCAAAGATTCGTTTAACGATTTGTAAGCTTCCGTCAATTCAACATATTTGCCGACCAAGGCAATACGGACAGAATATTTAGGGCTAGCAATCGCAGCAACGACTGCATCCCAGTCTGTCAGATTTGCAGCAGGCACATTTAGACGCAATTGATTAACAACGACATCATCAAAACCTTGATCATGTAACATGCGTGGCACGGCGTAAATACTTGGTGCGTCGAGTGAATTAATGACTGCTTTTTCAGAAACACTTGTAAACAAGGCAATCTTTCGTTTATCGCTTTCAGAGATAGGTCTATCTGAACGACATAGCAATACGTCTGGTTGAATGCCGATTGAGCGTAACTGTTGTACAGAATGTTGTGTCGGTTTGGTTTTGAGTTCGCCAGCGGTGGCAATATAAGGTAATAAAGTTAAGTGAACGAATAACGCATTTTCGCGTCCTAACTCTACGCCCATTTGGCGGATAGCTTCCATAAAAGGGAGTGACTCAATGTCACCAACAGTACCACCAACTTCTACTATGGCAACGTCGATGTCTTGCGCTGCTAAATGGATACGACGCTTAATTTCATCGGTGATATGTGGAATTACCTGAACGGTACCACCAAGATAGTCGCCGCGACGTTCTTTGCGAATCACTGTGTCGTAAACTTGACCTGTAGAAAAACTATTATTTCGTCCCATACGACGATCAATAAAGCGCTCGTAGTGTCCTAGATCTAAATCTGTTTCAGCGCCATCATCGGTAACAAAAACCTCACCATGTTGCATGGGGCTCATTGTTCCAGGATCAACGTTGATGTAGGGATCCATTTTAAGCATGGTTACTTTTAACCCGCGCGCTGCTAACGCTGCACCTAATGAAGCTGCTGCAATCCCCTTGCCTAGTGAAGAAACTACGCCACCCGTTACAAAAACAAACTTAGCCATGAAAACCACTTTTAGCACATAAAAATTTCCCCCAATTATATCAGATAGTGGGGGTGCTTGATAAGACGCTAGTGATGGATTAAGCCAAAAACAATTGATAGGCAGGATTTTGGCATTCGATGGTAAAAGGATAGCCGAGTTGCTGTAAAAAGGCTTCAAAAGCAGTAAGCTCATTAGGAGGAACCTGAATGCCAGCCAGCACTGTTCCTTCTGCTGCACCATGATTACGATAATGAAACAAGCTAATATTCCAACCAGAAGACATAGAAGATAGAAAACTTAAAAGCGCACCAGGTCTTTCAGGGAAGTCAAAACGATAAACTTGTTCGTGAAGCGCATTACCGCCAGAACCACCGATCATATGGCGCAAATGCAGTTTGGCCATTTCGTTGTTAGAAAGGTCAACGGCATTAAATTGAGCGGCCGCCAAGGCTGAGATAATTTCTTGCTTTTCTTGGTAACCATTTTGTAAGCGAATACCGACAAAAACCTGCGCTGACTGTTTGTCGCTGTAGCGATAGTTAAATTCAGTGATCGCTCGACGTTCGCCCAAAAGTTGACAAAAATGCAAAAAACTTCCAGGTTTTTCGGGGATGGTGACGGCAAATAGTGCTTCTGTACCCTCGCCGATTTCTGTGCGTTCAGCAATATAGCGTAGGCGATCAAAATTCATATTTGCACCACTAACGATGGCAATTAATGATTCGTTTTTCCAGTTTTGCGCTTGCGCATATTTTTTCATGCCAGCAATGGCTAACGCACCAGCGGGTTCTGCAATTGAGCGCGTGTCTTCAAACACATCTTTAATTGCAGCACACATTTCATCGGTGCTTACCGTTACCATGGCATCAACATAGTGTTGAGCTACTTTAAATGGACGTTCTCCTACTTGTGCTACGGCAACACCATCAGCAAAAATACCGACTTGAGGCAAGACTACTCTTTCACCAGCGGCCAAAGCGCACTTCATACAGGCAGCGTCCTCTGGTTCAACGCCAATGACCAAGGTTTCAGGGGTAATGGCTTTAATAACAGCAGCAATGCCTGCAATGATGCCGCCACCGCCAACAGGAACAAAAATCGCTTTTGCTGGCTTAGGGTGTTGGCGTAAAATTTCTAAGGCAATGGTTCCCTGACCCGCAATCACTTCCCAGTCATCATAGGGGTGAATAAAGGTGGCACCAGATGAAGCAACCAACTGTTTTGCGTGCTCTGCGGCTTGGTTAAAATTGTCACCATGCAAAATGACGATGCCGCCGAGTTGTTTGACAGATTCCACTTTAATAGAAGGTGTTGTTTGCGGCATCACAATGGTTGCTTTGAGTTTTAACCGTTGCGCTGCTAGTGCGACGCCTTGCGCATGATTTCCTGCCGAGGCAGCAATCACGCCTTTTTTACGCTCTGCTTCTGTTAGATTTAGCATGCGGTTGTATGCGCCACGTAATTTAAATGAAAACACGGGCTGTAAATCTTCTCGTTTCAATTTAACGAGGTTTTGACATTTTCCCGAAAGACGTGGCGCATCCGTTAAAGGGGTTTCTTGTGCAACATCATATACTGGTGCTCTAAGTATCATTTTTAGCAAACGCTGAGGCATGAACAAATCCAACTATTAATTAAGTTGTTAGTGTATCAGAAGCGCTTATTAAATTCGCCTGTCACGAGTTTTGGATTAAAGGTGCGACAATTTGTCACATGTTAACGCGCATGATTCATCGCTACAATTCGCCGTTAGAAATTAACTTGATAATGGAGAATAACTTAATGAACCGCCCACTTAAAAGTAATGTCCTTGCAGCCACTATCGGTAGTTTATTGTTTAGCCATTTCTGTTTGGCAGATGCTCTGTTATCTGAAGTGGTTGTTAACGGAAAAACTGAAACAGAAATGGGTGCCACGCATGTTAGTGGTGATGCATTAGCAACAGCAAAAGCACGAACGAATGATACGGCTTCTTTATTGGATGATATTCCGGGCGTGAGCAAGTTTAATACTGGAGGCGTTTCTAGTCTGCCAGTAATTCACGGTTTGAATGATGATCGTGTCAAGGTTGAAGTTGATGGTATGGGGATTACTCCGGCTTGTGCGAATCACATGAACTCGCCGATGTCTTATATTTCTCCTGCTGAGGTGGAAAATGTAACTGTTTACAGTGGCGGCACTGTCCCTGTCAGTGTTGGTGGCGATAGTATCGCTGGAACCATTCAAGTGAACGCTGCTCGCCCTAAATTCGGCAAACCAGGTGAAAAACCGAGTACAAGCGGTAGTATCACTGTTGGTGGTCAGAGCAATGGCAATGGCGTAAATGCTAATGCCAATGTTACTTACCGTGACGAAACAACGAGCCTTACTTATAGCAAAACTTATGCGCATGCTGACGATTATAAGGCGGCATCCAACTTTAAAGCTGGTGATGGAAAGTTAACGAGTACAGTGGGGACATCGTTATATGAAATTCACACAGATAAAGTGAGTTTGGCAAAAAAAGTGGGTGCGGATATTTATCAAGTCAGCGTGGGTCGTCAATATATTCCTTATCAAGGTTATCCTAACCAATATATGGATATGACGCATAATGAAAGCTTATTGTTTAATGCATCTTACTTGGGTAAGTTTAACTGGGGTGCATTAGATGCGCGTGTTTTCCATCAGAAAACAGATCATGAAATGAATTTTATTGATAC
>JAEMQD010000018.1:0-12112 GCA_022759035.1 Thiotrichales bacterium | reverse complement strand
GCTAATCATGATGCGATGCTTTATGGTTTAGACTTAAGTGCCAAAAAATTCCTGGGCGCTTTCTCTTCTGGAAGTTACACCTTGGTTGGTATGTTAAATTATGTTCGCGGTACGATTTTAGATACAAATGCCAATCATACGAGTAGCAATATTTACAACCTTATGCCGTTGAATACTAAAGTTGCCCTACAACACCAGCTGGGTAAATGGAATAATACCGTTGAAGTACAAGTTGTTGCTTCTAAATCTGCTGTTGACACAACACGTAACGAAATTTCAACACCAGATTATACCTTGCTTAATTTACGTACTGGCTATGACTGGGGACAATATCGCGTCGACGGTGGTGTGAACAATGTGTTAGATCAAATGTATTACTTGCCAACAGGTGGCGCAATGTTAGCACCTTCTGTTCAAGGTGGTGCTATTAAACCAGCACCATATGGCGCAGTGCCAGGTATGGGGCGCTCATTCTATGTTGCGGGAACGCTGCGTTTTTAACTTTTATGGCATAATCATCATATGAAAAAACTTTATATTATTTATTTGTTGATCATTGCCACCCTTGGGGTGGCTTTGGCTGTTTGGATGCAGAACCATCAGAAAGCTTCTCATGCTGTACTTATTAGTAATGAAGCGCCAACAGGCGGTGATTTTACGTTAACAGGTCCACAGGGTGTGGTTAGCTTGCATGATTTTAGTGGTAAGGTTGTGTTGCTTTATTTTGGTTATACGACTTGTCCAGATATTTGTCCTACCAATTTAGGCAACTTAGCTGAAGCGATGCATTTGCTAACACCAGAAGAACAAAATCAGGTTCAAGTTTTAATGATTACCGTTGATCCTGAACGGGATACACAGGAAAAACTAGCTACTTACCTTCCCTACTTCGATAAACATTTTATTGGCTTGACTGGTACGCCAGAGCAAATTGCAGAAGTTGCGAGACGGTATGGTGCCGTTTATCAAAAAGCAGCAATTGGCGAAGGCGCTTTGGGTTATGCCGTAGATCATTCTGCCTTTACTTATCTGATTAATCAACAAGGAAAATTGATACAGCAACTCCCACATGCTACAACGGGATCAGAATTCGTACAGGCTATTCGTGCGCTATTCGTTTCATAATTATTTTTTTAAGGGAATTTGTTATATGAAAAAATCGATTGTCGCAACTTTGGTTGTGTTAGCTTTTAATGCACAAGCTGCCGTTAATGATCAAATTAGTGTTGCCGATGGTTTTGTTCGTGAAGTGCCGCCGAATCAAACCATTTCAGCGGCTTTTATGACATTACACAATGAAGATATGAATGATCATAAGGTAGTAAGTGCTTCAAGCCCTGCGGCGAAAGTAGTTGAATTACATACACATAGCAATGATAACGGTGTGATGAAAATGCGCCAGATACCAGAGATTAGTCTGCCTGCTGGCGGTGAGGCATTTCTGAAACCGGGTGGTTTGCATATTATGCTGATTGATTTAACGGGACCACTTGCTACCAATAAGCCTGTGCCAGTAACGCTAAAATTTGAAGATGGTAGTGAAAAAACAGTAAGCTTGCCAGTTAAGTCGGTTAATCCGATGATGCAAATGCAGCATTAAAAACGATACGTTAATACAAAAAGCCAGCGATTTTGCTGGCTTTTTTATTGTGTGTTTTTGGCGCATAAAAAAACCCAGCTAATTAAGCTGGGCCATAAGAGGATACTCATGAAGAAAATACCACGGGACAATAATACCATAAATTAATTTTGTTGCAACATAGATTTTATATATTTCATCAATTAATTATATTTATTATCTTTTAGCATAAAATTAGATGTCATATTGTTGAAATTGATCGTTTTCAACAAGCACTTTAGCTCCTTGTTCGTTAGTAAGGACAGCGCGTGCGCTGCGCGTTGTTAAGTAAGTTTGTGCTACATCACGTAACCTTGTTAGATCGGTAGCCAGGACGCCTTGTCGCCATGCCATGCGTGCTTCATGTGTTTTTCCTGCAAGTTCAAGATGAAATAGCTTTTTGACATCACTTGCTGGCGCGCTTGGTTTATCCATTGCGCCGATAACACCCAAAATCGCTTCCTCTACCAGTTCTGCTTTCGCTTCGTTAGAAAGTAACCAGTTGAGTGCACCATCAAAAATATCGAAAGTTTCCATTAAACGCGGGTCTCGATAAGAGTAAAAGCGGAAAGAACCACTTTCGGCATCATAACTAGCACCACCACCATAGGCTCCGCCTTTTTCACGAATGTTCGGATGTAAGTAACCATTACGCAATACGCCAGAAAGAACTGAAAGCGCTGGTGCATCTGCATGGTCCCAAGGTACAGCCGCATGCGCTTGTGCACAAAAGTTAACTTGCGTACTGGTTACCCATGCTTGTCCAACTGTTTGTGTTGGCACAGCTACGTTAAATTGGGTGCCAGCATTTGTATGCTCGCCTAGTTTCTCCCAAGTCGTTGCTAGCTTTCCTTCTAGTGTGCTGAGCATATCTGCCTCGCCAACAATAAGCGCTTGTCGATTAACTTGTGCCATAGCATCGCGTGTTGATGCCAATGTAGCAGCAAAAGCTTGCAGCTCAGATTCACTATTTAGTCGATCATCTAGCGCTTTGAAGCGCTTTAATCCTAATAAGCCACTTTGTTCGTGTGCAAAGGCAGCAGAAACACCAAAACTGGCACTTGCTGCTAACATCGCTAAACTATGCCCGTTATTTGTAATGGCTTGCTCAGCATTAACGCGCCACATTGACACTAATTCACGTAGACGATCGAGTTCATCAAATCGTGCTTCAAACAGCGTCTCTTGGAGCAATTGTGCAAGTGGTACTGCGTTATCATTGAGCGCTTTACCAGACAATACGACTTTAGCTCTACTGATCATCGGATTGTCTTTTTCTGCACTCACAGATAGGCTTGCGCCAATGCCGCCAGTTAAACTGGCTTGTCGCATTTGCGTTGCTAAATAGTCATCGTTTCCAATACCTACCTCGGCCCATGTGCTTGTCAGCAACGGGAGCGCTTCCCTTTGTGCATCGCTTAATGATGGAATCGCTAAAATGAGTTGTTGATATACCAAACCATTTGTCGCAGCGGGAGCAAAAGTTATTTTTAAGTTGTTCAGCTGCTTGGTCTGTCCATTAAAACGGGGTAACTGACCTGGTATATCGCTTAGTTCTACTTTAGGTAAAATGCTAGGATCATCTTCTTGTGCTTGTCGCGCTTCTAATGCAGCTGCCAACGAGATAATGGCCTCTTTTTGTGCATCTGTCATTAATGCTTGGGTTGCATCTAAATGCGCGCGCTCTGCGCGTTGTTTTTGTTCACTTAATCCGCTGTCTGGTGCGAGAACTAAGCGTACACGATGTGGGTTGTCGAGTAGCCAGCTTTGGATAAGCTGGGGTATAAATTGTGGGTTAGCGATTTCTTGGCGCAATTCTACTAATGCTTCATCAATATCTAGCAAGGCGACTGGGTCACCGCCATGAATAGCAGCAGGAAGTGCGCGTAAAAATAGTTGCAAACCGAATGGATAGCCATCGCCACCAATTTCGCGTTGTCCTAGTTCAAGCTGATGTAACATGGCTGCTAAATGTTCATGTGGTACACCTTCGCGAACAAGACGACTCAGTTCATCCATAATTAAGGCTTCGATGGCATCAGCATCCTCACCTTCTGCACCCATTAGCCCAGCAGCAAAAATCATTTCTTTGAAGTCATCTTGCAAGCCACAGAGTGGTGAAGGTGCTGCACCTAATTCACTGGTTTCTAATAAATAGCGTAAAGGTGACGCGCTGTTGTCAAGCAAGACCATGCTTAGTAAGTGACCGCGTAATACATCGCGTACATCCTGGTTTTTTCCTAATAGCCACCCCAATACAACGTGTGTTTTTTTGGCTAGGTCTATTTCATCTAATGCGTAGCTACCATTAACTTGTATGGGGCTATCGTAACGCTTTTCGTCTGACACCATGACAGGAGAAAGTCGGTTATTAAAGCGAGATAAAGCTTGTGCTTGCCAACGTGAATGATGCTCTGCAGCAGGAATATCGCCATAAGTAAAAAAGACCGAATTAGACGGATGATAATGACGTTGGTGAAACGCAACCAGTTGTTCGTGTGTTAAGTTGGGAATATCGACTGGTTCACCGCCACTGTTGTAATGATAGGTGCTGGTCGGGAAAACCGCTTGCGTAAAGGCTTGCCATAATGTCGAGGTTGGTGAACTCATTGCCCCTTTCATTTCATTAAATACAACCCCTTTATAAACGAGGGGGCTGCTACTGTCACCAGTTTTTTCAAAATCGAAACGATGGCCTTCTTGAGCAAAGTCTAATGGATGAAGATTGGGAAAAAATACCGCATCTAAATAAATGTCGAGCAAGTTAAAATAGTCTTTTTTGTTTAAGCTTGCAAAAGGATATGCTGTCCAGTCACTGCTGGTAAAAGCATTCATAAAGGTATTCAATGAGCGACGGATCATCATAAAGAATGGGTCGCGAACAGGATATTTTTCACTGCCACAAAGTACGGTATGCTCCAAAATATGGGCCACACCAGTGTTATCCATTGGCACAGTTCTAAAAGCAACCATAAAGGCGTTGTGGGGATCATCAGTGGCGAGATGAAAGTGTTGCGCCCCTGTAACATGATGGCGGTATTCTTCAATATTGATGTTCAATGCAGCAAGATTATGACAACGTACTAGCGAAAAAGCGCTCATTGATACTCCTTAGTTTAATTGGTTATCCCGATCTGATATATTAGCACAAACCAAGAACACATCCTTTGCAACCCTTAGAACAAGACACGCATGCAACATCTTACGCTTAGTTTTTCTGACCTTAATGCACACTTATTAACAGCACGCTTACAATTAACTTTAACTGAATCTCAATCCATTGTTTTGCAATTACCTCGCTGGATTCCAGGAAGTTATTTATTACGAGATTTTGCTAAAAATATTAGCATTACTTCTGTGACGGATGGTCAAGGAAACTATTTAACGATTGATCGATTAGATTTAGGGCGCTGGCAACTACAAGAAACCGTTGGTACTGTTTATATTGATTATCAAATTTATGCTTTTGATGCTTCGGTAAGGGCGTGCTATGTGACCGCGCACTATGCCTTTGTTAATCCTGCTGCCTGTGCGTTATTCGTGTCTTCTTGGCGAGATCAAGCCTATACCTTAACTTTGCTACAGCCAACACAATCACCTACTTGGTCTGTCCATACGACACTTGAAAGCGTTGCAGTGGATCAGCAAGGATATGGTGATTATCAAGCAGTAAATTACGATGATCTTATTGAGCACCCATTGCTGATAGGCGATGCGATTGTTGTTGATTTTGATGTTGCTGGCATTGAGCATCGTCTTGTTTTGGTTGATGAAGCACCATTAGAACACCTTGATACGACTAAACTTTCTGCTGATTTATCGGCAATTTGTTTAACAGAGCAAACTTTTTGGCAACAAAACAAACATCCGCTTCCTTTCCAGAAGTATCTGTTCCAAGTCATGGTTAGTAGTGACGGTTATGGCGGTTTAGAACACATTAATAGCACCGCACTCATGACATCTCGCGCAAGCTTGCCTAGAATGAATCAAACACCGACAAAACCCTATGAAGACTTTCTTGGCTTGTGTGCACATGAGTATTTTCACGTATGGTTGGTTAAGCGAATCAAACCAGCTGGTTTGATTCGACCAGAGTTAAACGATGCAGTCATTACCCCGCTTTTGTGGATATTTGAAGGCGTGACGAGTCTTTACGATGATTGGATGCTGCTTCGAAGTCAA
Source organism: Thiotrichales bacterium (assembly GCA_022759035.1). Lineage (GTDB taxonomy): Bacteria > Pseudomonadota > Gammaproteobacteria > Thiomicrospirales > Thiomicrospiraceae. The sequence goes on along the minus strand of JAEMQD010000018.1, from coordinate 6,312 downwards.
CGCATTACGACAGCCACTTTGCTAAATCGGTGGAGTGACAGTTTAACGCGCACCCTTACGACTGCTGGCGCTGCACAGCAATCGTTAGCTGATGCGAGTCGAGAGGCGTGGATTAAGTTTTATCAACCCAATGAAAACAGTGCTAATAGTCAAGTCAGTTATTACACTAGAGGCATGGCAACAGCATTATTACTGCAATGCACCCTTAATGAGCATGGCTTGCATTTGGATAGGTTGTTGCATCATTGGTGGCAAAATTGGCAAGATAATCCGTCGTGCACCTTATCTCCAACTAAACTCCTTAGTGATTTGCAGCAACTTTGCCCTGATATGGATTGGCTGGCATGGCTAACAACCCATGTGGAACAACCTAACCCACATCTTGCCGACCAACTTGCTAGCCAATTACCAGCTTTGGGTTTAGTGCTTAGCGCCAAATATCAGCCTTCTTTAGGCACAAAGCTTGCCGAAGAGCAAGGGATGCTAATAGTTAAGCAAGTTCACTATCAAGGGCCAGGGCATTTAGCTGGGTTACAGGTTGGAGATGAGTTGCTGTCAATAAATGGCTGGCGCGTGCGAACTCCCGCCCAGGTTGAACAGCAGCTTGCTGTTTGGCAAGCGAATACCGTTAATCAACCATTATCGATACATTACACGCGCAAAGGTCGCCTATTGCAAACAGATGCGCTGCCTACCTTTATGGCGAATAGCTTTGAATTAAGTGCACTTAGTCAACAATCATTAACCTGGCTAATGCCCTAACTGCTTATCCTATTTAACAGGACCTCTACCATGACACTAAATAATTTTGATTGGCAAAACTTCTTAACGCATTATTGGCAAAAGAAACCTTGCGTTATTAAGAATGCGTTGGCAAGTGATGCGCTTAGTTTTTTAACACCAGAAGACCTTGCTGGTTTAGCGATGGAAGAGGATGTGGAAAGCAGGATTGTCATTGAAAAAGCGGGACAGGTACCATGGGAGTTGAAGCGAGGCCCATTTTCAGAAGAGGACTTTACAAGTACACCTGCAACACATTGGACATTGCTTGTTCAGGGAGTCAATCATTGGTTGCCTAAAGCCGCAGAATTGTTGACTGCTTTTGATGCAATCCCTCGCTGGCGTCTTGATGATGTGATGGTTTCTTATGCCCCGACTGAAGGCGGCGTTGGCCCACATTATGATCATTACGATGTGTTTTTAATTCAAGGAAAAGGCATCAGAGAATGGCGTTTAACGCGCCAATTTTGCACGCCAGATAATTATTTGCCAAACATGCAGCTGCGTTTGATGGACAAGTTTCCAATCGAAGAAACCCATATTTTAGAGCCAGGCGACATGCTCTACCTGCCAGCAAAAGTTGGACATTGGGGCATTAGTCGATCTGACGATTGCATGACTTGGTCGGTAGGTTATCGTTCTTTAGCGGCACGAGAAATGTTAGAGCATTTTGCTGATTTCGCGGCGAGGGAGTCGATCGCAGCACAGTGGTTTGAAGATCCAAGTTGGTTGAATATTGCGCATCCAGCAGAAATTACTCAAGCAGCGACACAGCAAGCCAGAAATGCATTGGCTGCATTGCTTGCTGACGAAGCGACTTTCCATCGTTGGTTTGGACAGTTTGTAACCGAACCTCAGGGTCATCAGGGGAGTTTATTAAGTCTACCGCCTGAGCGGACGATTCCATTAGATCGTTTCAAGCGTCGCATAGCACAAGGAGAAGGCTTGTCAGCAGATTTAATGAGTCGTTGGGCACAAGACACAACACAATCACCTCGACTGCTACACATTAATGGTGAAACAACGGCGATTGATATGAACACAGATCAGTCTTTACTTGATCGCCTTTGCGCACACTATGATCATGATAGCGATATCTTGCTAAATTTTATTCAAGATAATGAAGCTAATGCCATATTACTGCATGGATTATGGCAAGCGGGTATTTTGCATTGGAGTGAAGAAAATGACGATTAATGTTTCGCGTTATTTTTCTTTGTTGACCAATTTGTAAGCTAAATTTACGTATTGATACCTACTATTCTGGTTTTTCGCTCTAGCGCCTTGTAAAATAGTCGCTGAAAACCCTAACCAAAGGAAATAACGATAATGAGCAATAGCAATATTGAATCAGTTCTGCACGAAAATCGCCTGTTTTACCCATCAGAGCGTGCAAAAGCAGAAGCCAACGTTACCGCTGAACAGCTCGCGGCTTTACATAAAGAAGCGAATACTGATCACGTTGCTTTTTGGTCGCGCCTAGCGAAAGAAAAATTACAATGGGCTAAGCCATTTACTGTCGGATTAGATGACAGTAAAGCACCACATTATCGTTGGTTTACTGATGGTGAGCTAAATGTCTCGGTTAACTGCTTGGATCGTCACTTAGATGAGCGCGGTGATAAAACTGCCATTATTTTTGAAGGCGAACCTGGCGATGTGCAAAAGTACACTTATCATGAACTGCATGGTGCTGTTTCTCGTTTTGCTAATGCTTTAAAAGTGCAAGGTGTCACAACAGGCGATCGTGTTGTCATCTATATGCCAATGATTCCAGAAGCGGTTATTGCCATGCAAGCCTGCGCACGCATTGGTGCCATTCACTCTATTGTTTTTGGTGGTTTTTCTGCTGAAGCGCTTAAAGATCGTGTAGAAGATGCGCAAGCCAAAATTATTGTGACTGCCGATGGTGGTTTCCGTGGTGGTCGCACGGTTGAATTGAAAAAAGCTGTAGACGTTGCCTTAGAAAAAGGGTGTAATTCAGTTCGCAAAGTGCTTGTTTGTAAAAGAACAGGCCAAGATGTCGTTATGAAAGAAGGCCGTGATTTGTGGTGGCATGAGGCTGAAGCGGGTATGCCAAACTATTGTGAACCTGTCATGGTGAATGCAGAACATCCTTTATTCTTGTTGTACACTTCGGGCTCAACCGGTAAACCAAAAGGGATTGTTCACTCATCGGGTGGCTACTTATTGGGTGCACACATGACTAACGAGTGGATTTTTGACTTGAAAGATGACGATGTATTTTGGTGTACAGCCGATGTGGGTTGGATTACTGGTCACTCTTATGTTGCTTATGGTCCGCTTTCTTGTGGTGCAACGATTCTTATGTTTGAAGGCGCGCCAACTATTCCACATACTGGTCGTTTCTGGGAAATTTGCCAAAATCATGGCGTCACTGTTTTCTATACCGCACCAACAGCCATTCGTGCATTAATGAAGTTTGGTGATGATGTTCCTAAACAATACGACTTATCTAAATTGCGTTTATTAGGCTCTGTGGGCGAACCAATTAACCCTGAAGCATGGATGTGGTATCACACTGTTATTGGTCAAGAACGGTGTCCAATTATGGATACTTGGTGGCAAACAGAAACAGGCGCACACATGATTGCGCCGTTTGCAGGAGCGACACCGCTTAAACCTGGTTCATGTACACAGCCCCTCCCCGGCATTTTTGCTGAAATCGTCGATGAAGAAGGACACTTGATTACGGCTGATAATCAAGGCGGCTATTTGGTTATTAGCAAGCCTTGGCCTTCAATGTTGCGTACGATTTGGGGTGATGATGCGCGTTATGTTGAAACCTATTATGAGAAGTTCCATAACAAATATTATGTTGTTGGTGATAGCGCCTTCCGTGATCACGATGGCTACTACTGGATTTTAGGACGTATTGACGATGTTTTAAACGTTTCTGGACATCGTTTAGGGACAATGGAAGTTGAATCAGCGCTTGTAGCACACCCCGATGTTGCCGAAGCTGCCGTCGTTGGTCGTCCGCATGACGTAAAAGGTGAAGCAATTGTGGCTTTCGTTGTTCTAAACGGCGCAAGACCAGAAGGTGCTGCACGCGAAACGATGATAAAGACATTAAAAGCATGGGTCGGTGAACAGATTGGTCCTATCGCTAAACCAGATGAAATTCGTTTTGGCGATAACCTTCCTAAAACAAGATCAGGGAAAATTATGCGTCGTCTACTTCGTACTTTAGCGAAAGGCGAAGAAATTACGCAAGACACATCAACCTTGGAAGATGTATCCATTTTAAAACAGCTCGCTGAAAAATAAGACTATTATTACATGTTAAAACGCGATAATGGCTTTCTGATGCCACTTTTCGAGGGTTTTACATGTGTTTTAACTAGTTTTTCATTTTTGCCTAAGCTATACTTAAACCATATTCAAAAAGCTAGATTAATCTAGCTTTTTGTTTATTAAAGACAACAACATATCATCTTTTTATTATATAAATTAAAAGTATGAATATGTCGCGCGGTTAACTTAAGGAGAAAACCATATGGATCAAACCACTGTGGATAAAATTCAGCAAAGCGAAAGCTTTCAAACGCTGGTAAAGCATCGCTCAAGTTTAGCGCTCAAGCTAACAGTAGTGATGTTAGTTATTTATTTCGGCTTTATTGCCCTAATTGCTTTCGATCCAACATTTTTTCAGATGATTGTTATTGGAAGTAATATTACGGTTGGTGTACCCATGGGTGTTGGCATTATCTTGGCGGCATTTTTACTGACGGGTATTTATGTACGCAAAGCAAATAGTGATTTCGATGCACTAAGTGACCAAATTAAAGCGGAGAACAAACTATGATGAGTAAGTTTTCATTTATCCTATACGCACTTGCAGCGTTAATGGTGGCGGGATCTGCACTAGCAGGTGAAGGTCGTAGTGTTGATGCTAACGCAATCATTATGTTCAGTATTTTCGTGTTAGCCACATTAGGGATTACTTATTGGGCAGCAGCACGTACTAAGTCAGCAAAAGACTTTTATGCTGCTGGTGGTGGTATTACTGGTTTTCAAAATGGTTTGGCTATCGCTGGTGACTACATGTCGGCTGCGTCATTCTTAGGTATTACCGGCATGGTTTATACCAAGGGTTACGATGGTCTCATCTATTCGATCGGTTTTTTAGTTGGTTGGCCTGTTATCCTTTTCTTAATGTCTGAACAGTTACGCAATTTGGGGAAATATACTTTTGCTGACGTTGCTGCTTTCCGTTTTAGCCAAAAACCAATTCGTTTGTTTTCAGCAGTTGCGGCCTTGTCTGTTGTATTGTTCTATCTCATCGCACAAATGGTTGGCGCTGGTGCGTTAATCCAAACGTTGTTCGGTTTAGATTTTATGTATGCTGTGGTAATTGTTGGTGTTTTAATGATGGCTTATGTTATGTTTGGCGGCATGCTAGCAACAACATGGGTACAAATTGTTAAAGCAACCTTATTGCTTGCAGGTGCAACCTTTATGGCATTAGGTACAATGTATCTGATGGATTTCAGCTTTGAAAAACTATTTGAAACTGCGATTAGCAAGCATGCTTCTGGCGACAAAATCATGTATGTTGGTGGCTTGGTTGCAGACCCAATTTCTGCCATTTCTTTAGGTATGGCTTTGATGTTTGGTACTGCTGGTTTGCCGCATATTTTGATGCGCTTTTTCACTGTTCCTGATGCAAAAGAAGCACGTAAATCTGTCTTTTATGCAACAGGTTTCATTGGTTACTTCTACATCCTTACATTCATTATCGGTTTTGGTGCTATTGCTTTCGTTTTAGGTAATCCTGATTACTTTAAAGACGGCAAGTTGATTGGTGGTGGAAATATGCCAGCAATTCATTTGGCGCATGCACTAGGTGGTGACTTGTTCCTTGGATTTATTTCAGCTGTCGCTTTTGCAACGATTCTAGCCGTTGTTTCTGGTTTGACATTGGCTGGTGCTTCGGCGATTTCACATGATGTCTATGCAAATGTGATTAATCCAAACGCAACAGAGCAACAAGAAATTCGTGTTTCTAAAATCGCAACCTTTGTTTTGGCAATTATTGCTATCATCTTAGGTGTCGTTTTTGAAAAATCGAACGTTGCCTTTTTGGTTGGTTTGGCGTTCACTGTTGCTGCTTCAGCTACCTTCCCTGTTTTAATCATGTCTATGTATTTCCGTGACATGACAACAAAGGGTGCTATTTGCGGTGGTATGCTTGGATTAGTGTCAGCTGTGGCATTAATTATATTAGGCCCAGGTGTATGGAAAGCCGTTTTGGGCAATCCTGAAGCATTATTCCCTTATAGCAACCCTGCTTTGTTCACAATGACATTGGCTTTCGTAGCGATTTACGTTCGCTCTAAGTTAGATAATAGTGAACAAGCTCAAGCAGAACGTGCATTATTCAATGCGCAATTTGTGCGTGCACAAACGGGTATTGGTGCTGAGGGTGCTTCTGCACACTAAGTCTTTACCGTAGGTTAGTGAACAAATAAAAAAGCGCGGATATGTTCCGCGCTTTTTTTCTTTGGG
>JAEMQD010000162.1:14249-22360 GCA_022759035.1 Thiotrichales bacterium | reverse complement strand
ACAATCCTGCATTTTTTGCTTGTAAATCAGCATGGTAGCTAGACCTAACCATTGGGCCAGAAGCAACTTGGACAAAGCCTAATCCTTTGGCTTGTTCGGCAAAGACATCGAATGCTTCTGGTGTCACATAGCGCGATACAGGTAGGTGATGCGGTGTGGGCTGTAAGTATTGTCCCAGCGTTAGCCATTCCACTTGGTGCGTGCGTAAGTCTTTTAGTACTTGTATTAACTCTTCGTCCGTTTCACCTACTCCTAACATTAACCCCGATTTTGTTGGCACTTGCGGTAGCCGTTGTTTAATGCGCTGTAACAAGGTTAATGAGTGTGCATAGTCTGCGCCAGGGCGTACACGACGATAAATGCTGGGCACGGTTTCCAAATTGTGGTTAAAAACATCGGGTGGGTCTTGCGCGATAATATCGACAGCAATATCAAGGCAGCCACGAAAGTCGGGCGTTAAAATTTCGATGGTTAATTCTGGGCATCGATTACGCAGTGCGCGAATAACAGCAGCAAAATGGCTAGCTCCGCCATCGGGTAAGTCGTCACGATCGACAGAGGTAATCACCACATACTTTAAGCCCATTAGTGCCACCGTTTCTGCTAGCTTGCGTGGTTCGTCTGCATCGGGCGCGTTAGGGCGGCCATGGGTGACATCACAAAATGGACATTTTCTTGTGCAAATATCACCCAAAATCATAAAGGTAGCGGTGCCGTGACCGAAGCATTCTGGTAAATTGGGGCAGCTGGCTTCTTCGCATACGCTGTGCAAGTTCTGATCACGCATGATTTGCTTTAACGTACCGATGCGATGAATGTCTTGCGCTTTAGGCAGTTGCGCACGAATCCAGCGAGGCTTTTGTGCTCTCGGTTCGTTTGGGTCGTGATCTAAATGTAATGACCGTACTTTTTTCTCGGCTTGTTGATAAGGCGATTGGCTAATTACGGGGATGTCGGACAGTGCCATGGGCTTTCCTGTGAATAACGGGTGATATGAGTATAGTTTAATAACTGACAAAAATGCGTTGTGAGTCGATCACAAATGCTCGACCAATCTGGCAAGGCTGCATGTTCACGCCATTGTGTTACCGTCATGCCAGATAAACCACAAGGCGTGATGCGCTCGAAAGGTTCAAGGTTCATGTCGATATTCAGCGCAATACCATGATAGCTGCATCCCTGTTTAATTTTTAGCCCTAGCGAGGCAATTTTTTTATTAGCGACATAGAGTCCGGGCATACCTTCTTTGGTTTCGGCTAGAATGTCAAAGTCGGCAAGTAAGGTTTGTACCACTTGTTCTAATGCGGCGACAAAGGCCTTAACGCCTATTTTTTTGCGTGTTAAATTAATCAGTGGGTACACGATTAATTGCCCTGGGCCATGATAAGTCACTTGCCCACCACGGTCGGTCTGCACTAGGGGAATACTGCCCAGTTGTTTAATGTGTTCGGGTTTTCCTGCTTGTCCTTGGGTAAAGGTTGCAGGGTGGGTGCATAACCAAAGCGCATCGGGCGTGTCAGCTGTGCGCGCTGTTGTAGTCGCTTGCATGCGTTGCCAAACCTGCGTATAGGGTTGGCAGCCCAGCGTATGTATATGCAGTTGTTGGTCGTTCACAGTGCCATAAGGACTTCAGGATGTCCAGTGAGCGAGTAGTAAATCGCGTCGAGCTGCGCGCGACTTTGCGCGGTGAAGGTTACGGTTACCGCGGTAAAGTTGCCTTCTTTCGAGGGGCGCGCTTTTACCGCGCCTTCAGTAAGGTCGGGCACATGTTGGCGCACCAAACTTGCGACGAGGGCATCAAAATTTTCCGAAGCCTTACCCATTGCCTTAACGGCAAAGGTACAAGGAAACTCGAATAGAGACTCTTTAGGGTCTTCTGGTAATGCGTTTGTTTTTGTCGTATCCATAAGTTACTCTTTATTTGCTGCTTAGGTGTTGAATAGCGAGTTTGGCTTGATCGATAACACGACTGAAAAAGCCACCAGCAGGAATATCCTCTAAGGCAATAAGCGGAATCGCGTTAATTTCTTTATCTGCCAAGGTTACTTTCAATGTGCCGACAGTTTGTCCTTTGGTAACAGGGGCGATAATTTCTGGTTGAAATTCAATGACTGGTTTTAGGTGATCGTATTGACCACGTGGAATGGTGAGATAAAAATCATCTTTGGTGCCAATAGCCAAGCTGTCTGTCGCGCCCTGCCAAACATGAATTTTTTGTAATTCTTTATTGGCATCGTAAAGCTTATGCGTTTCGTAAAAACGGAAACCATAGTTGAGTAGTTTTTGTGTTTCAATGATGCGTGCTTTCTCTGTTTCAGCGCCTAACAGTACAGATAGTAAACGCATTTCGCCACGCTTAGCAGAAGCGACTAAACAGAAACCAGCAGATTCGGTATGGCCTGTTTTCATGCCATCGACCGATTCGTCTTCCCATAATAGGCGATTACGGTTACTTTGTTTAATGTTGTTCCACACAAACTCTTTTTGAGAGTATATTTTATAGTACTCTGGGAAGTCGCGAATTTCTGCTGTTGCTACTTTAACAATATCTTCCGCAGTAGTGTAATGTTCTGGATCTGGCAAGCCCGTTGGGTTGGCGAAGTGGGTATGGGTCATGCCCAGACGCTGAGCGTGTTCGTTCATTAACTCGGTAAAAACTTCGCTGCTACCTGCTACTTTTTCTGCTAACGCCACGGTGGCATCGTTACCCGATTGGATAATCATGCCATGCACAAGGGTGTCGACAGAAATTTTAGAACCGACATTAATAAATGAGCGAGAACCAGGCTGTTTCCATGCTTCAGGGCTAATGGTAACGAGGTCGTCCATGTGTAAGCGTTTCGCGGCTAATTCACGAGAAATAATATAACTACTCATGATTTTAGTAAGCGAAGCAGGCTCTACGCGCATGGTTGAATTATGCTCTGCTAATACGCGACCACTGTTGTAATCGACAAGAATCCAAGCTTTTGCTGCAATTTGGGGTGGATCTGGTACAACGATGTTGTCGGATGCGGCACTAGTGTTCATGCTGCCAATTAGCATAGACACGACAGTCAATAAGTGGAAAATAAATTTTGTTGAACGCCGCATTATTGTGAATCCTTGTTGTACTAGAGAAAAGTCGAATTATTCTAACAGATGCAAGCGCTGTGCTAAAGCGCTTTACAGCAATCGTTTTGGGTTGCGCTTATGCTCGGCATGCACCGACATTAAGATGCCAAAGCCTAGCATAAGCGTAACGAGCGATGTGCCACCATAGCTAATTAATGGCAGCGGCACCCCAACCACAGGCAATAAGCCAGAGACCATGCCAATGTTAATAAAAATATAAATAAAGAAACTGAGCGTGATGGTTCCCGCCATGAGTTGTCCGAAGGTGTCCCTAGCTTTCCAGGCGATATAAAGTCCGCGCAGGATAACCAGCAAATAGAGCGTTAATAAGACAGATACGCCAATAAGCCCCCATTCTTCAGCAAGTACCGAAAAAATGAAGTCGGTGTGGCTTTCAGGTAAAAAATCGAGTTGCGTTTGACTGCCATTACGCCAGCCCTTGCCTTCTAGGCCGCCAGAGCCAATTGCGATTTTAGATTGAATAATATGATAACCGGCGCCAAGCGGGTCATTTTCTGGATCGAGAAAGGTGAGTACTCGCTTTTGTTGATAGTCATGTAAATGCGTCCATGCAATGGGGGCGGCAATGGCTAAGAGTGCCAATAGTCCAACAATAACACGCCAAGCAAGCCCCGCTAAGAAAACAACGGCTGCCCCGGATGCGGCGATAAGAATGGCTGTCCCTAAGTCTGGCTGTTTTGCTACTAAGGCGACAGGCACAAGGAGCATTAGGGTAGCGATACCAAGCTGTGACCAGTTTGGCGGTAATTGTTGTTTAGCCAGCAACCAGGCAAGGGCTGCGGGCATTGCCAGCTTCATAATCTCAGAAGGTTGGAAGCGAAACACACCAAAATCGAGCCAGCGCTGTGCGCCTTTACTAATTTCACCAAAAAATAGTACGGCAATTAGGAATAATAAGCCGATGATATAGGCGCTTAGCGAGAGATCTCGGTACCAGTTTTGCGGGATTTGTGCGGCGATGATCATTAACAAGCAGGCAAGTGTCAGCTTGATAATATGCGCTTCGATAAAGCTGTTGTCGCCGTCTGCTGCGCTATACACGACTAAACTGCCAAAAGCGCCAAGTAAAATAATGAGGCCGAGCAACCACCAGTCGACGTAAAAACGCCATTGCCAACGGTGGGTTGCATTTGCGTCTAATTTCTTTTTCATGGTGCTGTACTCGATTTTTTGATCCAAAGATCACTCACCAGTGCCGCAAGTGGGGCGGCTGTTTCGCCACCGTGTCCACCATTTTCGATAATGACTGCGACAGCAATTTTAGGGTCTGCAACGGGAGCAAAGCCAACAAAAAGTGCATGGTCTAGCTGGTCTTCACTAAAGTTTTTTGCGTTATATTTGGTGTCTTTAGCAAAACCAACAATTTGTGCTGTCCCTGTTTTGCCTGCCATGGTGCTATCAATCAGCGGTTTTGCTCTTCTGCCAGTACCTGTTGGCGCAGTCATTACATGCGTCATGGCGTCGATAACCGTTTTCCAGGCATTGTTTTGTTTTAGTTGGACTGAGGGAAGGGCAAAGTCGTCATCACTTTGCAACATGTGTGGGCGATAGCGTTTTCCTTGCATAGATAATGTTGCCGTAGCAGAAGCAAGTTGTAATGGGGTTGTGAGCATGTAACCTTGACCAATACCAGTAATAATGGTTTCCCCAGGGTACCAAGGTTTATTATAAGTGCGACGCTTCCACGCGGGACTAGGTAAAATACCAGAAGATTCTGTAGGTAAGTCAATGCCCGTTTTTTCGCCGAAGCCGAAAGGCGCAAGTCCTGCATCAATACGGTTAATTGTCATGTCTAATGCGAGCTCATAGAAGAAGACATCACACGATTGTGTAATGGCTAAATCGAGATCAACCGTGCCATGCCCCTCTTTTTTCCAGTCGCGGAAAACCATGCCTTTATATTCAAAAGACGGGCCAGCAAACTTTTTAGACGAGGCTGTAATCATGCCGTTATCTAGAGCAACGAGTCCCATAAAAGGCTTAATGGTTGAACCAGGGGGGTAGCGACTTTGGATTGCTCGATTGAGTAAGGGTTTCTGCGGGTCTTTAATTAATGCTTGATAGTCTTGGTTGCGCATGCCCGCAACAAACTCATTTGGATCGAATGAAGGCGTTGAGGCGAGGGCAAGGACCTCACCATTGCGAGGATCAATTGCGACAATCGCGCCTTTTCTGTCACCCAATAGATTCTCGGCAAAGGTTTGTAATTCTAGGTCGATCGTAAGGATTAAGTCTTTTCCCGAGGTTGGCGGAATACGATCTAACTCTCTAATTGGGCGACCTTTAGCATCGACTTCCATGTAGCGTAACCCTGTTTGGCCGTGTAGTTCGGCTTCATGGCTTTGCTCGATGCCACTTCGCCCGACAAAGTCGGTGTTACGATAATTTTCAACGTCTAAGCTACGTAAGTCTTCAATGGTAATTCGGCCAACATAGCCAATGGCGTGTGCTGCGCGTGTACCGTATGGATAGTAACGTTGGGCAACCGCATTGACGACGAATCCTGGGTGTTGCCAAGCATCAACAGCGAACTTGGCCGCTTCTTCTTCGGTAATGCGCGCGATGGTAAAAGGCAAATGACGGTTCATTTTTTGCCATTGTTGCGATAGATGACGAATGGCGTTGTCATCGATAGTGGGCAATTGCGGTGATAAAGCTTGTAGTTGTTCGACTACAGCATTAAGGGTTCTTGGTCGAGGTAATTCATCTCTGTGGAGTTCTAGTACATACACGGTTTGGTTGTCTGCCAAGACGATGCCATTGCGATCTAAAATGCGTCCGCGTATCGGTGCAATAGGTTCTAAACGAATTCGATTGCCATCAGCAAGTTCTTGATATTTTTCGTGATGGGTAATCTGTAGCCATGCCATGCGTAGCATCAAAGTCGCAAGCAAGATAAGAACGAATAAGAGTGCAACAGCAATTCTTGTTCTAACTTGGTTTCTATCGTGATGCGGATGGGTTATTTTCATGGCTGGCGTAGCAATTAGCGAACGCGCATCTGGCGTCGAAGGGTTCTTAAGCTAATAAAAATTAGTGGCCAAAGTAATGTACCGACAAGTGCAGCCACCCAAAAGCTGATCGTGCTTAGGGTAATATGATTTGCTGCAGTGAGTAACCAGACCAAAAACTGGTGTGCGAGCATCCATAAGCCAATAAAGAGCGACATGTGTAGTAGGGTGGTGTTGCGTAATTGCAATTTGATATGCAGCATTGGAAACACAAGTAGCAGGTAAATGAGTGCGTAAGTTCCCAATCCTGTGTGATAAAGCACATCATGCATAATACCGAAAATCATTGTCGTAATAATAAAGTTGGTGCTATTAATCGCCATAATCCAATAAAGTAACACGAGTGGCGTTAAGTCAGGGACAGCCATGCCCCAAGGATCTGGCCAGTTAATGCTGTCCATAATGCTACTGACGACAAGCGACGCCCAGATTACCCAGTGATGTTGTGCGTTGTTTTTTGTGCCTTCACCGCCAGAAAAGATCATGGATCAACTGTGTCCTTTTTTTCATTAGGGGTTAGCAAAATAAGCACTTCTCGGCTCGTTGAAAGTTTTGCATTTGGTTGTGCAATAACTTGCCAAAAGATGGCGCCAGATTGGCTTTTAACACTGACAACTTCTGCTACAGGTAGGCCGCTTGGATAGCGTCCATCAATGCCAGAGGTTTCTAGCATATCGCCTTCGCGAATGTCGGCAGTTGTTGGTAAAAATTTGAGTGTTAATTCGTTGCTGCCATCGCCTTGCAGTATGGCACGTGCACCAGTGCGCACAATACGTACTGGTATTTGCATTTCAACGTCAGTAATGAGTAATAAATCGCTTTCGTTTAAATTTGTGGACAAAATTTGCCCCATTAGTCCATGTGCATCCATAACGGGTAAGCCAACACGCACTTTGTCTTGACTGCCCTTATTTAAACGGAGAATTTGTTTGAATGGACTAGGGCTGTGGTCAACAATGAGACTAACAAGCAACTTTCCTTGCTGTATCCTAGATGCCACACCAAGTAGCATGCGTAGACGTTCGTTTTCTTGTGCGATTTTTTCGTTTTGTTGTCGTTCATTGTTCAACAACAATATTTGTGTCCGCAATCGATCCACTTCTGCAATGAGCGCCGCTTTTTCTGTGAAAGCGTTATTAGTCTGTGCTAACCAGTTTTCGGGTAGGCGAGCAATGTTTTCTAGCGGTTGGACAAGCATAGATAATGCCATTCGAACTTGTGCCATGACATTGGTTTGCTCATCTACCACCATTAACGCGAGAGAAAAAACACAGGCAGCAACAAACTGCCAGTGCTCCTTTGGTGTTAATGTGTGGATAGTTTTTGCTGACATGGCAAGTTAATTTACACAAGTTATTCGTGTGTAAAAACTTCCATGCCTTGTTCGTCCATCAGTTCTAAAGCACGACCACCACCACGAGCAACACAGGTAAGCGGCTCATCGGCAACAACGCAAGGGATGCCCGTTTCTTCAGCAATTAAACGATGTAAGTTGTGCAGTAAGGCACCGCCCCCGGTTAGTACAATGCCGCGTTCAGCAATATCGGCACCTAACTCTGGTGGTGTGCGCTCTAGTGCGGTACGAACAGCGCTAATAATTTGTTGCAATGGCTGTTGTAACGCTTCTAGGGTTTCAGTTGAGCTAATAGTGAAGCTACGAGGGACGCCTTCAGCTAAGTTGCGGCCACGTACTTCTACTTCGCGCACTTCAGCTTCTGGGTAAGCTGTGCCAATTTCCATTTTAATGCGCTCAGCTGTTGATTCGCCAATGAGCATGCCGTAAGTTTTACGAACATAAGCAATAATTGCCTCGTCGAATTTGTCACCGCCGACTTTAACGGAGTCGGAGTAGACAATGCCGTTTAATGAAAGGGTTGCGACTTCTGTTGTGCCACCACCAATATCAACAACCATTGAACCGGCGGCATCGGATACTGGTAAGTTTGCGCCAATTGCTGCTGCCAT
>JAEMQD010000162.1:0-14149 GCA_022759035.1 Thiotrichales bacterium | reverse complement strand
ACCAACAGCAACAATTTGACGATTGCCAGCGCCGCCATCACGAATGGCGACAACAGAAGGTTCATTTAAAACAATGCCGCGACCTTTAACGTAAATGAGTGTATTGGCTGTTCCTAAATCGATAGAAAGATCATTCGAAAAAAAGCCTCTTAAACGTCCAAACATGATTCATCCTTATATCGCGTGGGATTTGCATCGTATGCAAAGTTGGGTAATCTGGTGTGTTGCATTATGTTCAATGCACTAAATCCTGACATTTTACCGAAAAAAAGGCGAAAGTGTTTGTAACAGTGATCTATTTTTAGTTTTTTATTATGCTTAACGCATAACGATGTGCTTGTGAGCATAGTAATTTGGGATTTAACTCGTTAAAATCAACCTATTTTTGGTAGCGAAGATAAGGAAGCGAAAGTGTCCAATCAAATTGATGTTCATAAAGTCGCTCGTCTAGGTGCTTTAGCGATAGGTGCTGAAGAGGCGGTTGCAGTAGGGCAAAAGTTAAATGCGATTGTTGGCTTGTTCGACCAGCTAGCGTCGATTAATACGGAAGGTGTTGAGCCTATGGCGCACCCGTTAGATCAGGTGCAGCGTTTACGTGAGGATGTTGTTAGTGAACAGGATATTCATCAGTACGTGCAAAAAATAGCGCCCAAGGTAGAAGCTGGATTGTATCTCGTTCCAAAAGTAATTGAATAATTTAGTCAAAAAGCAGTAAGACAGCACTATTCACCTATGTTTTTAAAAACGCTGTGTGAGGCGAGTCCTATGTCGCTTGTATTTCGCTTGCTATGGTGTGCGTTTTTCAAGTTTATAACGATAAGGTTTTAGTATGAATTTTCATCAGATGACGATGATGCAGTTGTCGCAAAAACTGCACGATAAGTCGGTATCCAGTGTTGAGCTGACGCAGTATTTTTTAGATCGTATCGCAAAATATGACGGTCAAATTAACAGTTTTATTACACAAACACCAGAGTTGGCGCTGGCACAAGCTAAAGCTGCCGATGATCGTCGTGCAGCAGGCGAAACGGGTTTGTTGTTAGGTATGCCGCTAGCACATAAAGATATTTTTTGTACAAAAGATGTGCTTACTACTTGTGCTTCAAAAATGCTCGGTAACTTTAAAGCACCGTACAATGCGACAGTAGTTGAAAAGCTAAATGCAGCAGGTATGACCACCCTGGGCAAGGTGAATATGGATGAGTTCGCTATGGGCTCTACAACCGAAAACAGCGCTTTTGGTGTAACACGAAACCCATGGTGTTTAGATAGTGTGCCGGGAGGGTCTTCTGGTGGTTCGGCAGCCGCGTTGGCTGCTGGGTTGGCGCCTATCGCTACCGGTACAGACACAGGGGGATCGATTCGTCAGCCCGCTGCTTTCTGTGGGGTAACGGGAATTAAGCCAACCTATGGTAGCGTTTCGCGTTATGGCATGATTGCTTACGCTTCGAGCTTAGACCAAGGTGGTCCAATGGGTAAGACGGCGGAAGATTGCGCGCATTTATTGGCGGCGATGGCTGGCTTCGATGAACGCGATTCAACGTCTGCTGAAGGGGATCGTCCCGATTACGTGTCGCAGTTGAATGCGCCGTTAACAGGGTTAAAAGTAGGTTTGCCAAAAGAATATTTTGGTGAAGGTTTGTCGGAATCGGTACGTACAGCGACGTTGGCCGCTGCTGCTGAGTTAGAAAAACTTGGGGCAACATTGGTCGATGTTGTGTTACCAAATACAGCACACGCGGTGCCCGCTTATTATGTTATTGCGCCTGCTGAAGCAAGTTCGAACTTGTCGCGTTATGATGGCGTTCGCTTCGGGCATCGCTGTGATAATCCTAAAGATTTAACTGATTTGTACACGCGCTCACGGGCAGAAGGTTTTGGCGCGGAAGTAAAACGCCGTATTATGGTGGGGGCTTATGTGCTGTCGGCTGGGTATTACGATGCCTATTACCTAAAAGCACAACGTGTGCGTCGCTTAATTAAAGAAGATTTTATGAGTGCATTTGCGCAATGCGATGTGATTTTAGGGCCAGTTGCACCAACGCCAGCATGGAAGCTTGGTGAAAAAACGAGTGATCCAACAGCGATGTATTTGGCAGATATCTACACGATTCCTGTAAATTTGGCTGGATTGCCAGCGATTACGATGCCCGCTGGTTTTTCGGGTGCACTACCGATTGGGGTACAGTTGATTGGTAATTATTTTAGTGAACCACGATTACTTAACGTGGCACACCAATTCCAACAAGCAACGAACCACCATCAAGCATTCCCGACGAACTGGGCATAAGGAGCAAAATTATGACATGGGAAACGGTTATCGGTCTTGAAGTGCATGCGCAATTGGCAACCAAGACAAAAATCTTTTCGGGCGCATCAACGGCTTTTGGTGCGATGCCTAACACACAAGCCTGTTTGGTTGATTTAGGGATGCCTGGTGTGTTGCCAGTACTCAACAAAGGTGTCGTCGATATGGCGATTAAGTTTGGCTTGGCTGTGGGGGCGACGGTGGCACCTAAATCGGTGTTTGCACGTAAAAACTACTTTTACCCCGATCTGCCTAAAGGCTACCAGATTTCACAGTTTGAATTGCCTGTGGTGGTTGGTGGCCAGCTAACCATTGATGTGGATGGTAAGGCAAAAACCATTAATTTAACACGTGCGCATTTGGAAGAAGATGCTGGAAAATCTTTGCATGAAGACTTTGAAGGCGCTTCAGGTATCGATTTAAATCGTGCGGGCACACCTTTATTAGAAATTGTTTCTGAGCCAGAAATGCGTTCACCAGCTGAGGCGGTTGCTTATGCAAAAAAATTGCATGAGTTGGTGCAATATTTGGGTATTTGTGATGGCAACATGCAGGAAGGTTCTTTCCGTGTTGATGCCAATATTTCTGTTCGTAAGGTAGGTGCGCCTTTAGGGACGCGTGCGGAAATTAAAAACGTTAATTCGTTTAAGTTTTTGGAACGTGCCATTATGTTTGAGGTGGAGCGTCAAATCGACATTATCGAGGCAGGTGGAGCAGTCGTTCAAGAGACGCGTTTATACGATGCCGCTAAAGACGAAACACGCTCAATGCGCTCTAAAGAAGAGGCGATGGACTACCGCTATTTCCCCGATCCAGACTTGTTGCCACTTATGATTACACCAGCGATGATTGAGATGGTGAAAGCGGATATGCCCGAGTTGCCAGACGCAAAACGTAACCGTTTTATTGCGCAATACAAACTAAGTGACTATGACGCGATGGTTTTGACAGGTAGTCGAGAAATCGCTGATTATTACGAAGCGGTTGTGGCTGGTACGGGCGCCAAGGATCCAAAAATCGCGGCTAACTGGGTAATGGGTGAGCTTAATGCGCGCTTAAATGCCGATAGTTTAAATGTGGCAGAATCTCCAGTTGATGCCGCGCGAATGGCCGGTTTGATTGCGCGTATTTTGGATAACACCATTTCAGGCAAAATTGCTAAAGAAGTATTCGAAATTATGTGGACATCTACTGATTCGGCTGATGCGATTATTGAAGCTAAAGGCTTAAAACAAATTACCGATGTTGCTGCTATTGTCGCAATGGTTCGTGGTGTTATTGATCAGTTCCCCGAGCAACTTGCAGAATATAAGGGCGGGCGAGATAAATTGTTTGGTTTCTTTGTCGGTGAAGTGATGAAGGCGACGAAAGGTAAGGCAAATCCTGGTCAGGTCAATCAAATATTGAAGGACGAATTGGCTAAGTAAATAGAAATCCCACTAGCGATAGTGGGATTTTTTTGATTTGGTTTCCCTAAATCGAAAACTAAAAACCCCGCTTAGCGGGGTTTTTACTGCATAAAATAGCGAGTTATTTCCAAATTAATTGGTATTTGCTGCCATTTTCTTGTTGCGCTAATTGCGCGTCAGCTAATTCATTGGCAAGTTTTGCTTGTTTCATTGCTTTAGCTTCGTCACCTTTTTTTAACGCCTCTTCACCTTCGTATAGCGCCACATCAACAAGAGTCAGCTTGCGTCCACTTTCTTTAAATGCTTTGCCAGCTTCTGTTTTTGGATCGTATTTTGTTTCTACTGCAGCTGATGTCCAAGCATAGCCCGCTTTAAGCGCGGTTGCATTTTTAGCCATTGCAGATTGTGCAGCTTCATCAAAGGCAGCATTTCCTGTGCCCTTTGTTTCGCCAGTTGAAGCACAACCGCTCATCATTGTCATTGTTAATAGGGTTACCAGTGTTAGCGTTTTTTTCATTATCTGTTCTCCAGTGAGCTAGTTAGGCATCTTAGGCAATTTGCCCAGAAGCGCGTTGAATTATATAATAGTAAGCATAATAGAATGCAATACCTAATATAATAACTTAGGTTATTCTACGGTAGAAGTTAGCGTTAAGCAGAAAAATTTTTTTATTAGGTCATAATCATAATTAATTAGGTGGCAAAACATGCGAATTCTTGAAGAAGCTTTAACTTTTGATGACGTGCTCTTGGTGCCCGCACATTCGACAGTTTTACCCAAAGATGTTGCCTTAACTACGCAATTAACGCGTAGCATTACGATGAATGTACCTTTTATTTCTGCTGCGATGGACACGGTAACCGAGGCGCGATTGGCAATTGCTTTGGCGCAAGAGGGTGGTATCGGAATTATTCATAAAAACATGACCGTTCAACAACAAGCGGCTGAAGTAGCAAAAGTAAAAAAACATGAAAGCGGCGTCATTCGTGATCCAATAACCGTAGCCTCTACAGCAACAATTGCTGAGGTGAAAGCAATTACCTTACAAGCAAATATTTCGGGAATGCCAGTCGTTGATAATGGTCAGTTAGTCGGTATCGTGACAGGGCGCGATTTGCGTTTCGAGAAAAACACTACTGCGACTGTTGCGACTGTTATGACCCCTAAAGAGAAGCTCGTTACTGTGCCAGAAGGTACCTCGCGTGAGCGTGTATTAGACTTGTTGCACGAGCATCGTATTGAACGTGTTTTAGTTGTCGATGATCAAGGAAAGTTAAGCGGTATGATTACCGTTAAAGACATTCGTAAGGCGCGTGAATATCCTAATGCCTGTAAAGATGACTTGGGTCGCTTGCGAGTCGGCGCCGCAGTAGGCGCTGGCGAGGGAACAGATGTTCGCGTGGCAGCATTGGTCGAGGCGGGTGTCGATGTGCTGATTGTGGATACCGCGCATGGACACTCGCAAGGGGTGATTGATCGTGTGCGTTGGGTGAAAGCGCATTATCCCCAAGTTCAAGTTATTGGTGGTAATATTGCCACAGGTGAAGCTGCATTAGCACTTGTGGAAGCGGGTGCAGACGCGGTAAAAGTCGGTATTGGTCCTGGTTCGATTTGTACGACACGTATTGTTGCGGGCGTTGGCGTGCCACAAATTACCGCAGTTGCCAATGTTGCTAAAGCGCTACAGGGTACAGGTGTGCCGTTGATTGCTGACGGCGGCATTCGTTACTCTGGTGACGTGGCTAAGGCCTTAGCCGCAGGCGCTTACTGTGTGATGCTGGGTTCAATGTTTGCTGGTACCGACGAGGCGCCAGGCGAAATTGAATACTATCAAGGTAGAGCATATAAGAACTATCGAGGTATGGGCTCTGTTGGTGCTATGGCGCAAACACAAGGCTCTTCAGATCGTTACTTCCAATCAACAAATGCAGAAGATAAACTTGTTCCTGAGGGTATTGAAGGGCGTTTGGCTTATAAAGGGCCTCTAGCACCAATTTTACATCAAATGTCGGGTGGTTTACGTGCGAGTATGGGGTATACCGGTTGTGCCACAATCGAACAAATGCGTACCAAACCATTCTTTGTGCGCATTACTAATGCAGGGATTATTGAAAGCCATGTGCATGATGTGACCATTACCAAAGAAGCCCCCAATTATAGGGTATAAACCTACTGCGCAATGCTATTACGTTGTTGCGCGGTGCTCGAACTTTGTCATGTACTTCGTGTATATTCCTTGTTCTGTGCTCCGTGCGCCTAGTACTAGCGATTGCCCACTAGGGTTTAGTGAACTGTTTTAGTCTCTTATAATCGACTTTAATCAGCTTTATTTACACCGCCTAACGCAATATTGTCTTAGTCATTTAAGGAAAGAACATGTCCCCATCAAATATTCATGACGACAAAATTTTAGTATTAGATTTTGGTTCGCAATATACGCAACTCATTGCTCGTCGTGTTCGTGAGATTGGTGTGTTTACTGAAATTGTTCCTTGTGATATTGATGATGATTTTATTCGTAGTTATGGTGCTAAGGGGATTATTTTATCTGGTGGTCCTGAGAGCGCTTATGCTGAAGACACGCTCAAAGCACCGCAAGTCGTTTTTGAGCTGGGTGTGCCAGTATTAGGTATCTGTTACGGCATGCAAACAATGGCACAGCAGTTAGGTGGTTTAGTTGAGCCAGCTGATGCGCATGAGTATGGCTATGCTAAGGTGCGTGCACGAGGACATACGACATTGCTCAAAGACATTGAGGATGAAGTAACGCCAGAAGGCTATGGTTTGTTAGATGTCTGGATGAGCCATGGTGATCAGGTTGTAACGATGCCAGAAGGTTTTAAACTGATGGCGAGTACGGATACGTGTCCGATTGCAGGTATGGCAGATGAGTCTCGTGGTTTTTATGCACTGCAATTTCACCCAGAAGTAACCCATAGTAAGCAAGGTGGCCGTATTTTAGAGCGTTTCGTTGAAACGATTTGTGGTTGTGCGCGCTTATGGGATACACGCCATATCATCGATGATCAAGTTGCGCGTGTACGTGCTTTGGTTGGCTCGGATGCGGTTATGCTCGGTTTGTCTGGCGGTGTGGATTCGTCAGTCGTCGCAGCGTTGCTTCATAAAGCGATTGGCGACCAACTTACATGTGTTTTTGTGGATCATGGCTTGTTGCGTCATCAAGAAGGTGATGCGGTGATGGCGATGTTTGCAAACAATATGGGCATTAAAGTCATTCGCGTTGACGCTACAGAACAGTTTATGACGGCGCTGGCGGGTGAGTCGGATCCTGAAGCAAAACGCAAAATTATCGGTCGTGAGTTTATTAATGTTTTTGAAGCGCAGGCTCGCGCTATGGCTGCCTCTGGTGTTAAATGGCTAGCACAGGGAACCATTTATCCAGATGTGATTGAGTCTGCTGGTACAAAAGGCGGTAAAGCAAAAGTCATTAAATCGCATCATAATGTTGGCGGATTGCCTGATGATTTAGCTTTTAAACTCGTTGAGCCGCTGAGAGAGTTGTTTAAAGACGAAGTGCGTAAACTTGGTGTGGAATTAGGCTTGCCTTATAACATGGTTTATCGCCATCCTTTCCCAGGTCCTGGTCTGGGGGTGCGCATTCTCGGTGAAATTAAGAAAGAATATGCGGATATTCTTCGTTTGGCAGATCATATTTTTATTGAAGAGCTACACAATAGTGGCTGGTATGATAAAGTCTCGCAAGCTTTTGTGGTCTTCTTGCCCGTCAAGTCGGTTGGCGTTGTAGGTGATTTTCGTCGTTATGATTATGTTGTGTCATTACGTGCAGTAGAAACCATCGACTTTATGACGGCACGTTGGGCGCATTTACCTTATGAGTTATTAGAAAAGGTATCTGGTCGAATTATTAATGAAATTCCGCGTATTTCACGAGTGGTTTATGATGTGTCGAGTAAGCCACCTGCGACCATTGAGTGGGAATAGAGCTATGGCGCCTTCATCTTACTTTGTTGCTTCGGGTGCTCGCGTTGCGCCCGGCGCCTAGCAGTTATATCTGCTCGTGACGGTTTTATGCTAGCGCCTATTACGCAGTCTGTGATTGTCGGCTTATCCACCCCTGCTGATTTAGATCAGTCAGAGGTAGATGCTTTTTGGATGCAGCATGCTTTGACATTGGCTGAGTTAGCAGCGACTGCTGGTGAGGTTCCTGTTGGCGCCTTAATTGTGTTAGATGGTGTTTGTATTTCGGCGGCATTTAATTCGCCTATTTTGTGTCATGATCCGACGGCACATGCAGAAATCGTGGCAATGCGAGCAGCAGGGCAAGCGATACAAAACTATCGCCTGGCGCAAGCGACGTTATATGTGACCATAGAACCTTGCACTATGTGTGCTGGCGCGATGATTCATGCGCGTATTAAACGTGTGGTGTATGGCGCATCAGAGCCAAGAACAGGTGCGGCAGGCTCTGTCTATAATCTTTTGCAAAGCGCGCAGTTAAATCATCGTTGTGAAGTCGTTTCTGGTGTATTGGCCGAACAGAGTCGTGAGCAAATGCGGCTTTTTTTCAAGCAGCGTAGGGTAAAGCATGCAAAAGAACTTTGATCTCGCTGAATCCATGAATAGCATAAAAATTTTGCCAGGGGAATTTTATGTTACAAATACCAATGAAAAAATAGAAACAGTGCTGGGTTCATGTATTTCTGTTTGCGTGCGTGATCCCGTTGCCGGTGTTGGCGGGATGAACCATTTTATGTTGCCCGTCGATAAGCAACCAACAGGTGTGCGAACAGAGTTGGCTGATGCAAATCGTTATGGTAACTATGCCATGGAAAACATGATTAATGCAGTATTAAAAATGGGTGCGCAACGCGGTCGTTTAGAGTTTAAAATTTTTGGTGGTGCACGCATTATGAGCCAGCTAACGAATGTTGGTTGGTACAACATCGGTTTCACGTTTGATTACTTGTTTACCGAAGGATTCCGTATTGTTTCGCAAGATATTGGTGATATTTACCCAAGAAAAATTATGTATTATCCCCTTACAGGGCGTGTACGGGTGCGACGTTTGAATGCAATGCATTCCCAGACATTGGTAGCAGAAGAGGCACAATATCAAAAACGTGTAGATAGTAAGCCTGTTGAGGGTGATATTGAACTGTTTTAGTTGATATTTCGCGCTATAATGTACGCAAAACAAGATAAGGATTACCCCATGCCACAGGCAGTAAAACATGTATTAGCTTGGAAAGAGTTAAGCCAAACCATTATGGCGTTGAACCTTTCTATCGCACAAATTGATTTATCTATGACAGAAGGTGGATATTCTGTCGATACTTTAATCGATTCATTTAACTTTATGCGTGAAGGGTTAGATAACTTGCGCACAACGGTATTAAATGATGAAGTAACCGATATCGCTGAATTAAAGGCTAAGTTAATGGCAGAAAGCGCGGTTATGTCAGATAAGGTGACCGCGAGTATTGTTGCTTTCCAATTTTATGATAAGTTAAGTCAGCGATTGCAGCATGTTTCTAAGAGTCTTTCTATTTTGTCCGATATCATTTCTCATGAAGATCGTACCGTCGATGAAGCGACGTGGAATAAGTTTCGTGAAAAGATGGCTAAATACGCCGCCATGCGAGAAGAATACGAGCTATATGAACTTATTTTTACGCAAGGCATGACGAGTGAAGCAGCCATTGAAGTAATGAAGGAACGTATGCGTGAGCGAATGTTAGAAGCACAAGCAAAACATGCTGCCAGTGGCGGTATCGATGATGACATTGAGTTGTTTTAATCAATGACACATCACAAAAAAAATCGAGCGCAGCGCTCGATTTTTTTATGGGTGGTTATTTAACTGTGTTATTTTCTGTTTGCGCAACGACCTCAAGCATTTGTGCAACACTATCTGGGTTGAGCGATAGGCTGGTAATGCCTTTTTCTACCAAGTGCTGTGTGATATCTGGGAAGTCACTTGGTGCTTGTCCACAAATGCCAATGTATTTGTCATGACGATGGCACGCATCAATTGCCATATCGATTAGTGCTGTTACGGCTGGGTTGCGCTCGTCATAACCAGTCAGTAAGCCAGAGTCTCGGTCTACGCCAAGTGTTAGTTGGGTTAAGTCATTGGAACCGATCGAAAAACCGTCAAAAAGCGGTAAAAATTGGTCGGCAAGAATGGCGTTGGCAGGAATTTCGCACATTAAATAAACTTTGAGATCATTTTCCCCTCGTACCAAACCATAGCGTGCCATCAGGCCGAGTGTGAGTTGTGCTTCTGGTACGGTACGAACAAAGGGAATCATCAGTGAAACATTGGTTAGTCCCATAACCTCGCGTACTTTTTTTAGGGCAGCGCATTCTAGTGCGAAAGATTCACGGAAGCGTGGGTCAAAGTAGCGTGCCGCACCACGTAGACCAATCATAGGATTTTCTTCATGTGGTTCAAACTGTGCGCCGCCGATAAGTGCTGCATATTCGTTGGATTTGAAATCGGACAAGCGCACAATCACTTGTCGCGGATAAAAAGCAGCAGCAATTGCCCCCACACCTTCGGCTAGGCGCTCAATGAAGTAGTCACGCGGACTAGCATAACCAGCAATTAATTCATCAATTTGTTTTTGTAGTTTTTTGTTCAAACTGTCATATTCAAGCAAGGCTCTGGGATGAATTCTAATTGCATGATTAATAATAAACTCAAGTCGCGCCAGGCCAACGCCTGCAACAGGCATAGCGGCGTGAATAAAGGCGAGTTCTGGATTGGCGACATTAACCATAATTTTTGTTCGCGTAGCAATGTCAGTTGGGAAGCTTTCTATATTGATATTAAAAGGCACTTCACCTTTGTAGATTAGGCCGCTTTCACCTTGCGCACATGAAACGGTGATCTTCTCGCCATCAGGAATGGTTAAGGTGCCGTTCTGTGTACCAACAACAGCAGGAATGCCAAGCTCGCGCGCGATAATAGCCGCATGACAGGTACGTCCTCCACGATTAGTTACAATCGCGCTTGCGATTTTCATAATCGGTTCCCAATCAGGATCAGTCATATCTGTGACAAGGACATCTCCTGGTTGAATACGATCAATTTGTGCAGCAGACTCAATGATTTTTGCCTTGCCAGTAGCGATTTTTGCACCGATGCTACGACCCGATGCAAGGACCTCATAGCCATTAACATTACTGAGCTGATAGCGCTCGTTCACCGCCGCACTAATTTTTTCGGCATGTACCGTTTCTGGACGTGCCTGCAGAATATAAAGTTGTCCGTCCATGCCATCACGAGCCCACTCAATATCCATCGGCATTGCACTACCATGAAGTGCGCTGTAGTGCTGCTCAATCAGAACCGCCTGTTGTGCAAGGCTTAAGACTTCACTATCAGCTAGTGCGAAATTGAGACGCTCTTTCCGTGATACTTTAATGTTTTTGGTCGAGTTGCCAGCAAACACATCATCGGTATACACCATTCTTAATGCTTTATCACCGAGCTGTCGCTTCAGTATGGGCGCATGACCAGTCTGTAACGTGGGTTTGTGTACGAGGTATTCATCTGGGTTTACGGCACCTTGTACTACGTTTTCGCCTAAGCCATAAGCAGCATTAATTAATACGACATCGCGAAATCCCGATTCAGTGTCCAAAGTAAACATAACACCAGAAACGCCTTTATCTGCACGAACCATTTTTTGTACGGTGACGGATAGGGCGACTTTATCGTGCTCAAAGCCCTTATCAATGCGGTAAGAGATAGCGCGATTAGTAAACAGACTGGCGAAAACACGCTTAGTCGTATGGATAATATTGCGATCACCCGAGATGTTTAAGTATGTTTCTTGTTGACCGGCGAACGACGCACCTGGTAAGTCTTCTGCTGTTGCGGAGGAACGAATGGCGACTTCAATCATCGGTTGATATTGTTTTTCTAATAGTGCATAAGCTTGAGATATTTCGTGTTTTAATGCTTCTGGCATTTGACCGTTAATAATTAAATTACGAATTGTCTGTCCGACTTGTTGTAGCTGCTCTAAATTGCCAGGCGATAGCGTGGTCAGTAGTTGTTGGATTTTTTCAGTTAATCCATTGTGTTCTAAAAATGCCCAATAACCGTCGGCAGTAATCGCAAAACCGTTAGGGATACGAATGCCGTGTGGGGTTAGTGCATTAAACATTTCTCCAAGCGATGCATTTTTTCCACCAACCAATGATAAGTCTGATAGGCGAATCTCTGCAAAGGTTTTAATGTAACGCATGGTAATGTCCTTGGAATGTTTTGATGGTTAAGGTTAGCTAAGCAGTAGTGATTTTGCAAGGTTTGTAATTGGTTTTTAATGCCATTTAATTCTTTTTTTCTATTGAAAAAAAGACCAACTGTCACCACAAGCTACTCAACGAAGTTAATGTGATTTTAATCACTTGTCCTGACGATGCTTTACAGTAGAAAAACAAAGGAGTAACCATGCATACGACTGAAACCTATGGTTTTCAAACAGAAGTCAAACAATTATTACAGCTCATGATTCACGCGCTTTATTCAAATAAAGAAATTTTCTTGCGCGAATTGGTATCTAATGCTTCTGATGCCCTCGATAAATTACGCTTTTTATCGGTAAAAGACGATAGCCTTGTGGCAGAAGACAGTGAACTACGCATTGAAATTGATTTTGATAAAGAAGCAGGAACCTTAACCATTCGTGATAATGGCGTGGGGATGAGTAAGGAAGAAGTTGTTCAGAATTTAGGTACAATTGCGAGCTCGGGTACTAAGCGCTTTATGGAAGCCATGGAAAGCGCGCAGAAGAAAGATGCGAATTTAATTGGTCAGTTTGGTGTGGGTTTCTACGCTGCGTTTATGGTGGCCAGTAACGTTACCGTTAAGACCCGTCGTGCCGGGCTGGCTGCAGATGAGGGCGTAATTTGGCAATCAACTGGTGAAGGCGAGTATACCATCACGCCAGCCACCTTGCCTCGTCGTGGTACGGAAATTATTTTAACGCTTAAAGATGACTGTAAAGAGTTTAGTGACGCATGGAAAGTGCGTTCGATACTCAAAAAATACTCAGAACACATTGCGTTCCCGATTATGCTACCTAAGCAAGCGGCAGCTGTCGATGAAGCAGATGAAAGTGTCGTTGCGACAACACCCGAATGGGAACAAGTCAATGATGCCACGGCGTTGTGGCAAAAATCTAAGTCAGAGATCACTCAAGAAGAATACGATGCGTTTTATCAGTCGATCAGTGGCGATTGGAACAAGCCGTTAACGCATATTCATAGCAAAGTTGAAGGTAATTTAGAATATACCACCTTGTTATATGTGCCAGAACAAGCGCCTTTTGACCTGTGGGATCGTGACCGTCGTTATGGCGTTAAGTTGTTTGTAAAACGCGTCTTTATTATGGACGATGCTGAGCAATTGTTGCCAAGTTGGTTGCGCTTTGTTCGCGGTGTCGTTGACTCTGCTGACTTACCGCTCAATGTATCTCGTGAAATTCTGCAAAGCAATGCGGTTGTCGATAAAATTCGTGCGGCGACAGTTAAACGAATTATCGATCACTTGTCAGCGATGGGTAAAGATGATGCTGAAAAATACGCTAAGTTCTGGAGTGCATTTGGTCAGGTGCTGAAAGAAGGCGTGATTGATGACTATAGTAACCGTGAAAAAATTGCAGGACTGTTACGCTTTGCTTCAACCACGTCGGATGAACAAACAGTTTCGCTCGCGGACTATATTGCACGTATGCCAGAAGATCAGAAAGATATTTATTTTATTACTGCTGAAACCTTGACTGCAGCCAAAGGTAGTCCTCATTTAGAGGCTTTCCGTAAAAAAGGTTGGGAAGTCTTATTGTTGACGGATCGTATTGATGAATGGGTGGTTCAGCATTTAACTGAGTTTGATGGCAAATCGTTAAAAGCGGTTAATCGCACCGACTTATCGGAAATTATGGGCGATGAGAAGCCAGAAGTCAGTGAGGCGCAAGAAGGGGTGTTAAAGCGCTTAAAAGATGCACTTGCTGACCAAGTGTCTGATGTCAAAGCTTCGGTACGTTTGGTTGACTCGCCTGCCTGCTTGGTGTTGGGTAATCAAGACATGGCGCCGCACATGGCAAAAATTATGGCACAATTAGGCCAAGCTGTGCCAGAAAATAAGCCTGTGTTGGAGGTGAATGTCGATCATGCGATTGTGAATCGTTTGTCGGCTGCTGAGGGCGAGCAGTTTGCTGATTGGGCCAACTTCTTGTTAGATCAAGCGCGAGTTGCGGAAGGCAGTTTGCCAAAAGATCCTGCGGCATTTGTAGCTCGAGTTAATCGCTTGTTGGCTTGATTTTCAGCACAATGAGCAAATAAAAGCCACCTCATTGAGGTGGCTTTTTTTATATGGTCCACTCACCGCGACTCGAACGCAGATCCGAAACTTAGGAGGTTTCTGTTTTATCCTGT
>JAEMQD010000049.1 GCA_022759035.1 Thiotrichales bacterium | reverse complement strand
TGGGATAGTTGTGACATTATTTTGGTCACTGGGGATGCTTATGTTGATCATCCCAGTTTTGGTATGGCGGTGATCGGTCGGGTATTAGAAGCGCAAGGATTTCGAGTCGGGATCATCGCCCAGCCCGATTGGACTTCAGTCGATGCCTTTCAGGCTTTAGGTAAGCCTAACTTATTCTTTGGTGTTACTGCGGGCAACATGGATTCGCTCGTTAATCACTATACTTCAGATCGTCGCTTACGCCATAACGATGCCTATACCCCACATGATGTCCATGGAAAGCGCCCAGATCGTGCTGTTACGGTCTATTCGCAGCGCTGTCGAGAAGCTTATAAAGATATTCCTATCGTTATTGGTGGTATTGAGGCGAGCTTACGTCGTATTGCCCATTACGACTATTGGTCAGATAAGGTGCGTCGCTCGGTTATTTTAGACAGTAAGGCGGACATTCTGCTTTATGGTAATGCCGAGCGCGCTTTGGTTGAAATCGCACACCGTATCGCGAAAGGAGAACATCCTAAAGAGATGACGGATGTTCGTGGTACGGTGTTTGTGCGTAGTCATGTACCAGAAGGTTTTGTCGTATTGGACTCTACAGAAGTGGATACTCCTGGCAAAATTGATGCCCATATCGACCCTTACGCCATGCAAACGGATGCCAGTTGCGAAACAAACAAAGAACAAACGGCCGAGCTTGCAGTCAACAACCCCAAGCCAGAACAAACAGTCGACGAACAAAATGGCGTTATGGTAGTACATCTGACTAGTCAAATTCCGCGCTTTCACCCGCGAGAGCTAACCGTGATTCGCATGCCGTCTTTCGAGAAAGTTAGTGAGGATCCCGTGCTTTATGCGCACGCTTCGCGTGTTTTCCATTTGGAAACGAATCCGGGTAATGCGCGTGCTTTGGTACAACGACATGGTAATCGAGAGGTATGGGTGAATCCACCACCTTATCCGCTGACCACCGCAGAAATGGACGGCGTGTTCGATTTGTATTATGCACGTGCACCGCATCCAAGTTATGGTGATGCTCGCATTCCAGCATGGGAAATGATTCGCTTCTCGATTAACATTATGCGCGGCTGTTTTGGTGGTTGTACCTTCTGTTCCATTACTGAGCATGAAGGGCGGATCATTCAAAACCGCTCTGAAAAATCGATTTTACGTGAAGTAGAAGAAATTCGTGATCGTGTTAAAGGATTTACAGGCGTTATTTCCGATTTAGGTGGTCCAACGGCCAACATGTGGCGCTTAGCTTGTAAAGATGAACGCATTGAAAGCAACTGCCGTCGCTTGTCGTGTGTGCATCCAGTTATTTGTCGCTATTTAAATACCGATCAAACGCCGCTTGTTCACTTATATCGTAAAGCACGTGCGTTGCCTGGCATTAAGAAGGTATTGATTGCCTCTGGGTTACGTTACGATTTGGCTGTGGAAACACCAGAATATGTTAAAGAGTTAGTGCAGCATCACGTGGGCGGGTATCTTAAAATTGCACCAGAGCATACAGAAACTGGCCCGCTCTCTAAAATGATGAAGCCAGGTATGGGGGCTTATGATCGTTTTAAAACTATGTTTGATAAGTACTCTGCCGAAGCTGGTAAAGAACAGTATTTAATTCCTTATTTTATTGCAGCGCATCCTGGCACGACCGATGAAGATATGATGAATTTGGCACTGTGGTTGAAGCGTAATGGGTTCCGTGCCGACCAAGTGCAAGCGTTTTTACCTAGTCCAATGGCCTTGGCTTCAGCGATGTATTATAGTGGTCGCAACCCGTTGCGTAAAATTTTGCGTGAAGGCGATGAGCGTGAGGCAGTGTTTAGTCCAAAAGGCTTAAAACAGCGTCGACTACACAAAGCCTTTTTGCGTTACCACGATGCCGAAAACTGGCCGTTGTTGCGTGAAGCATTGAAACGCATGGGGCGAGCAGACCTTATCGGGAATGGTAAACATCATCTCATTCCCACATGGCAACCCGCAGGGACAGGCGAAACTGGCGGCGAAGGTGCGCGTACAGGAAAGAAATTTGGTCAACAAAAGTTTTTAACCAAATACACGGAACGGGCTGGTGATAATACGCAAAAAGATAAACCACGCAAACCACGCCATCGAGATACTAAGCCATCAAAGTAGTAACCTAATTTTTATTAGGCTAATGCTTGGATTGTTTTGAAGAAGCGCATATTTTCTAATAAAACATGCGCTTCTTGTTTTAAGCTTGTGTGGTAGTCGGTCAGGGTATTGGTAAATGGTGTAATGTCGCCCAGTAATGGCTGATCAACTTGTGCGATATTCTCTAAAAGGCCTTGGTAGTGCACCTCATATTGTGAAATGACTTCTTGGTATTTATTCAAGAAAAACGCTATTTCATCTTTAGTTAGGGTATAAGTGAGCGCAATCATATTATCAAGCATCGCGATTGTGTTTGTGGCTTAATCTTTTTATAATTTGAATTAGCAGGTTAGCCGTAGGGCTAACCCGAGCAATGCACCAAGCCATTTAATTAAGGTAGGTTTTAGCCTATTCATGTCCGAACAAGTACCAACACATAAATATCTCACGCCAGATGGTTATGCGTTTATGAAAGCGCGGTTAAATTATTTGTTGCATGATGAGCGTCCTAAAACGGTGCAAGCTGTTTCAGAAGCGGCAGCAATGGGCGACCGTTCTGAAAATGCCGAATATATTTATGGTAAAAAGAAACTGCGTGAAATTGATCGAACGGTACGTTGGTTACAAACACGGTTGGATGGTGCAAAAATCATTCACGAATTGCCAGCGGAGCGTCAGCGCATTTTTTTTGGTGCTCAGGTTGTGCTCGAAGATGAACAAGGTGTTTGCTTATCGTTGCGTATTGTTGGGGTTGGTGAGCAGCAACCAGAACGAGATTATATTTGTGTGAGTTTAAATGCGCCGATGGCGCGTGCCTTACTAGGCAAAACAGTTGATGATGAAGTGGTTGTGGCTGATATTGCCTATACGGTGATTGCCGTGAATTATGCCGCGGAGTTTGTTTAGTAACGTTATGTTAGTTTTTAATGAAGTGAAGGAAGTTGGCCATGTCGATTGAGTTAGTATTACAACAGCGCAGTAACCAAGTATGCGAGTTATCGGGAGATGCAAGTGCACCTTTGGTGATGATGAAAGTGAGCGGCGGTGACGACTCAGCGGATGGCTATGTATTGATTAGTGAGCCTTTGAAGGCACAGGTGGAATCAGCTGCTGCTGTTGACGCAAATGCGTGGCGCTGTTTAAACGATGCCATTTGGTCGCCTACGCCAGCGGTACAAGTTGTTGCTTACCGTATGTTGCATAACCTTGCTGATGCGGGAGAAGTTTGGGCGCAGGAGCTGTTAGACACCGCCTATTTAGAGGATGAGGTAAAAGCTTGGGCTGAGTCAGGACTCGTGCAGACAAGTGATGACGATGATCCTCAACCGCTTGATAGCAATGGGATAGTGTTGTCTGAAGGGGATAGCATTACGCTCATTAAAGATTTAGATGTTAAAGGTATGAACTTCACGGCAAAGCGTGGCACCCTCGTTAAGAATATTCACTTAACCAATAACCCTAAACATATCGAAGGGAAAATTAACGGTACGACCATTGTTATTGTCGCTGCTTATACTAAGAAAGCGTAACGATTGTGTCGTTACAGGTCATAGAAGATATTTGTCGTCGCGTGCTTGGGAATGCTATTCATGTGACGGCGGACTACCATGTCAATAAAGGTTGGTTAATCACCATCTCGGATGCTAAAACAACCGATCCTTTAACGCGGAGTCAGCAAGAAATGGATATTATTCTATCGTTACAGCATGCACTTTCGGGTGTAGCCTTGCAATTGCATATTGATTAGGAGCATTAATGGATAATAAGCAGACAACCGTTCGTGTGTGGGATTTGCCGACACGATTGTTCCACTGGGGATTGGTTATCGGAGTTGCACTGGCTTGGTTGACAGGTGATGTCTTAGAGCAAATGACACCACATCAAATTATTGGGTTAACAGTCCTAGGGCTGGTTGTTTTTCGTCTTGTTTGGGGCGTAATGGGGTCGACTTATGCACGCTTTAGTCAGTTTATTGTTGGCTTGGCGGCAGTAAAGCACTATTTAACAGGGCGTTGGCATGGGGTAGGGCATAATCCGCTAGGTGGATGGTCTGTTGTCGCGATGTTGCTGTTACTCGCTGGTATGGTGGTAACTGGGTTATTTGCTAATAATGATGCAGACTACACTGGTCCGCTCGCTTTTTTAGTCAACACTGAGTTGAGTGGCTGGTTAACGCATGTACATCATTTTTTGTTTAAAGTGTTGTGGGTGGTTATTGCTATCCATATTGGCGCGATTGTCATTTACAAGCGTTTTTTGGGTAAGGATTTGATTCGCCCGATGATTGTTGGCGACGCACCACGCGAAAATGAAACGGATAAATCTGCTCAGGGAGGCGGTTGGTTAGCTTTTGTTGTTGCTGTTGCGATTGCATTAGCTGCAGTTTATGGTGCAAGTGGTGTTTGGCATCAACCGCCAGCGAAAAAGCCAGCGGCTGAACAATCTGCTGATTGGTAAATACCAAGCAAGGTTAACTTAAGTTACTCTTTACGGTATTTATCGTGGCAAGCTTTACAACTGCTACCAAGCTTTTTGAATTGGTCTGCGATTGCAAAAACGTCGTCACCTTGAGCGACTTTTTGCATTTCGTTTGCGGCTTGAATAAATTTCACGGCCACTTCTTTAACGCCTTCTTTATCGGTAAAAATTTCTGCTTTAGCACGCGTTTTTACATTGCCAATGTCTTTTTCTGTTCCAGGCATGTATAGTGCGCCCATACCAGAGTTAGCAATAGCAGCGATTGCATTAGCAGCGGCTTGCATCTTTTTCGTGTCAAAATCTTCAGAATTATCTACTGCCATGGCTTTAATTTTTGCCATATTCCAGCCCATAAACATATAACCAGCTTGGCGTGTTTTAATGGCATCTTCGGGTTTCATATCTGCCAAGGCAATACCGCTACTGAGTACTGCGAGCGTGGCGCTAAGTAGTAATGTGCGTTTTAATAACATGCGTTTTCTCTCCATAAAATGAGTAGGTTTAAAAAGATACGAGGATCATTCTATAGTGGTTTGTCTTATTTGTGTGGATTGAATTAATAAATTTTTTTGTTGATTTCAATCGAAAATAACGAAGCTTATTGGTTATTGCATCATAAAGGTATCAAATTCGAGCTGAGAGAGTTTGTAATTAATAACCAGTAGTCCGACAAATAAGGTCACAATCAACGAAGCGGCAATGCCGTAGCCGAAAAAGGCAACACCTAAGTAAAAGCTTAACCAAGTAAAAAGGAAATTAGTGGCGACAAATAAGACCATTAACCACATTACCGCGATGCGTTCATCTAGGTAAAACATGACATTAATGAGCCCCAGTAACATGACTTGTAAACTGGCCGAAATAACATCAATATAAAGTAGAGGTAAGTAAAGTAATGAGATACCTAACCAACTTAGAAACGCAGGTGCGAGTACGAAGGTAATCAGGGTGAATATCGCTTGAATTTTAGCGATATCAAAAATGCCTTTACGGACAGCAATTACCATTTCATTACGCATTCTTTCGATATATTCTAACGTGGCACCTTCACGGACAGCGTCAAAGAAGCTTTCGTAATATTCAGCAAAGTCGGTTTCGATACGGACTAAAAACACAGCCATGCCAGGTATGATCGCCAAGTAGGCCAAGAAAATAGGAAAGTCATAAATAACCGAAGCGTGTAAAGGACCAATTACCTGCTGCCCTGTGTCTGGGTTGAACCAGAACATAAACTTATCAATCCATAATCCTAAATTAAACAAAAAGCCAGTTAGCATTAGGCTTAGGTAGGTTTGGTGTCGATTAAAGAAAGCAAAATTAACTAAAGTGTCGCTGGGATAGGTGCGATAAATTTGAAATAGCATGCCAGAAAAGAGGAGTAAATGGCCGAATACAAACCCGCTTAACAAGCCTTCTAGTCCAAACCCGCGTAGTAAAAAAGCCGCTAAAATGACGGTACTATAACCTAGTAAAAAGAGCCAAACAATTTGCATGTATTGTTTCATGCCAGAGAGGAGTAAAGCAGCAATCCAAATACCGCACAAATTACTGAAGCCAACCACTAATAGCAGGCGATATAAAATACTTTGTTCTGGAAATAACCAATAAGCCGCACAACCAACCAGCAAGCCACCGAATGTCATAATAACAAATAGCACCCCATTCATGGTGGGTACCACCAGTGCGTCTTTTTTTTCAAACAAACGATCTGCGATATAGCGGGTGTAAATCAGTTGTGCCAATCCTGTATAGATAAGCGATAGCGCAATTAAGTAAGTGACCGTGACTTGGAATTGGCTGATCAGTACATTTGGGACAACGACGCCAATACTAAATAAACCGACCACTAAAATGCCGATAATAGAAAGCACCCATGGACCAGAGCTGATAATGCCAGCATAGGCATAGGTTTGGAGTAGGCCAGTATAGCTTTTCTTTTTGAGTAACTTGCGTAATTCGAATCCTATGCCTGCCATAACAATCCTTCATCATAAAGTTGACGGTAACGATCGAACATCATGGTTTGCGTGTAATATTTTTCTACCCTTGCTATGCCCGCTTCACTCGCACGTTGCCAAGCATTTTGATCGGTTAATAGTTTAATCGCTGCATGCGCAAGCGCTTGTGGGTCGGCAATGCGAACAATATCGCCAGCAGCGCCAAGTGCTTGATCCTCTCCTGGTAGTCCATAGACTAATTGTCGACAAGAACCGACATCGGTTGCAATCGTCGGTACGCCTGCGGCGAAGCCTTCCAATAATACGAGTGGTAGCGCTTCTGAAATAGAGCTTAAAATGGTTAAGCCAATTTTGGGCATTAAAGTGTCTACTTTTTGGAAACCGAGAAATTTGACATTGGCTTCTAACCCTAATGTTTTGACTAATTCGCGGCATTCTTGTGCATACATTTCATCTTCGTCTTCAGGGCCAGCAATCCAGCCTTCTGCTTCGGGCAATTGATTGACCAAAGTGCGCATGGATCGGATGAAGGTTTTAATGTCTTTAATCGGCACAACACGACCAATTAAACAGAGCACTTGTGGTACTTCCTTTGGGCGTTTAGCACGTTGTGCAGCGAATTTTGGTAAATCAATGCCATTGGCAATACACGCCGTTTTTAGGGGATTTGCACCTTCAGAGATTTGGCGCTGTCGATTGGTTTCATAGAGCGAAATAATGGCGTTTGCTTGATCGTATGCCATTTTTGCTAGTGCTTCAAAGAAATGAATCCACATCTTTTTATAGTAGCCGATCTCACTCGGATCGTGCTGAAAAATGTTGCGATTATCTCGAATCCATTCAGCTTGATATAAATCGATTTTACGTTCTTTAGTGTAAATGCCATGCTCTGAAATGAGTAATGGCCGCTTGTTGCGATGGCTAAGCAATGCCCCGAGAAAGCCAGCATAGCCTGTGGAAATGCTGTGATACATCCTCGCTGGTGCGATGTCTTTTGTGATGGCGTTTAACTTCCAAATCGGCGTATGAATATTTCTTACTGTCCAAAAATAATCAACAAACGAAGGATCGGTACAATTGAGTCGATAATTTTGCGCGAGGTATTCCCAAGCACCTTTGCTATGCAAGAATACGCCGTGGTTAAGTGGGCCATCATCAAAGGCAAGGTCAAGCAGCCCCGCGGCTTGTTGCATCATGTGAGGGCATTTTTCATGCGCTTTAAAGCACTCGTGTAGGCCAGCCACATGTTCCATAAGTAAGGGATCTACTGATTGTTCTTGTACGGCTGGCATGGCAACATCACCATATAGGTAAACAACTTTTAGATAAACGAAGTTGTTGGGTAATTGGTAACGTACCCCTTTGTAATCGCTTGGTTGGCTGCCCAAAAAAACGCCGCCAAAACGAATATTCGGGAAGCCAGTAATAATTTGATGCATCCAAGAAGAAACGCCGCCAGATACAAAGGGATAAGTTCCTTCGAGCAGTAACATGACGTCAATGGGTGCGTCATCACGCTGAAAGCTCGCACCGTTTAATGGCATCTCGTTAGTGGATAAGTTGATCATTGTATCCATGATGACATTATTCCTGTGTTGCTTGTGGATGCCATACACTTGCTAATTTGCGAATTTTGGGTAGAAGCACGGTTCGCTCTCCTAGCTGCGCAAAAATTTCATGCACTTTGTTGTATTGACGTAAGTTGTAATTAAGCTCGGCTAAATAGGGTAAGGCCCTGTCTTCAGATAGCCCGAACGATACGGCCTTGTTAAAGACATCAAAGGCCTCATCAAAGCGTTCGGCAGCATTGAGTATCTTGGCTAATTGGAATAGCGCTAGGGGATCATTTTCCTTATCTAAAGTCATGGCTTGGCGTGTGTAGTCTTCAGCGCGAGCAAGGCTAAATAGTTTTAAATCGCCTTGTGCGAGGTTTTCATAAACCAGCGCCCAATAAAGCTCGCCTAAACGTTGTAGTACATTCGACTTCTGGTGATAGTCAGCTAAAGATAGTGCAATGTTTGATAGGCTATCCAATTGTTTACGTAATTCGGCGATTTGATTGTTAATATGTTTTTCTCGTTTATCCAATAAACCAAAAGCGAGCAAGCGAATATCGTCATTGGTATCGGCAAGTAATTCTGTAATAATGTTTGTTGCGCCGCTGCTGGCAGATTGTTGTAATGCCATTAACGACTTGATACGTACTTCGGCTGGGAGTTCTTGTTTGTTGATACGTTCTTTAGCACCACTAAGCCCGCTGCTGTTGACCGTTACCCAAGGGTAAATACTGTATTCGGGTAAATCAATTTCTAAAAACCCCAAATCTTGCTCTGGTTTATTAGGGAGATATTCTGCAAGATGTGTCATTAAGAACACGAGTAATAAACCGAGTTCGGAAAGAAACACGCCGAGCATCCATAAAAACAAAAAGCGTATACCGCGATGACAACTTTGGTAGCGTTGCGGTAAGGCAAACGACATAAGTAAGGCAAGCAGTCCTGAAAGCGAAAGATGCAATAAAATAAAACCAAGTAGTCCACTTTGGGTTGGCGCATGGTTATCCTGAATGAGAAATTGCCAAGTTGCATCGAACATAAGATTACATTAGTGACCATTGTTAGCTAGGGAAAGGGCTTCAATTTGCTTAATACAATGCATATTAGCAACATGAATTCGGTGCGCGTCAATTTTTAATTGGTCAAACGTTGCTTGATGTCGCTCGGTAAGCCATCCCTCTAAACGCATAATAAAACCAGTGACGCCAGAGTGTGTACCAAAGGGCATTAATACAAACAGGGCGGGCACACCTTGGAATTCGGTTTCCCACATCATATCCAAACCGCGCTTTAGTTTTAAAATTTGTTCGGGCAGAATGTCGGCCTTTTCTCCAGTAAAGCATAGAATGAGCAGCTCACTACTAATGGTTGTTTTTTCAGCGATGCGTATTAGCCTGCCTAGTTCTTCAGCGAAATGGTAATCGACAGGCTTTGGTAGGTACTCGACAATTAAACTCGTCGCTTCGGTATGGGTTGCCATGTCGGTGTAGTACGAGAGGATAACCTGCAATAACTGTAGCGTTTCTTCGTTTAGCGCAAAAAAAGGCATACTACGTACTGCAAGCACACCAACGAGCTCATTGCCACTGGCATAAAGTGGGGCAATCAGCAACTGTGCATTATAGTGTTCGTGCTTTTGTTGTCCAATGTGGGCGAGCACCTGGTGCCGTATGGCATGCTGCAATAGCAAGTCGTCTTCTGCGAGTAGTGGTGGCTTACCAAGCATTGCAGCGGGAATGCCTAAGCGAATTTTTTCACCATTTTCTATTACTTGTGCTGGATAAATCGCGGCTTCTTCTATACTACAGTATTGCGATAAGATGCCGAGCAGTTGCTTAGCCGCAGGCAAATGTGGTTCGCGGTAGTTTAGGCTTGCTTGTTGAATGCGTAAGTCGTGTACCGCACTACGAAGTGATCCTGGTCGGGAGAGCATTTCTTCTTCGAGACGGTCGTGCGAGAGTTTGAGTAGCAAATGGCGACGCGTTAGGCGTGTTAAGCGTTCTTCCAAGTAAAGATTAGCTTCTTCTTTATGCAAAATGCGCTCTTGCCATACGGCAGAAAACTCACCTGCAATCAGGGTTAGTAGCAAGCCCCCTAAAAAGTAAGATAACGGAAAAGTGGTTAAGGTCGTTGTATAAGCCATTATAAAAAGTGCATCGGCGGCGAAAAGTGCGCCGCTAATTAGGCTTAGAAAAACACCGTAGCGTAACGCAATGAGTAACGGGGCGAACCAAAGCCAAGGAAACGCTGCTGAAATAAATAATGGATCTTCTGGGCTAAACAACCACCCCATAGCAATCGCAATGAGTGAAAGGGCAATGCTTTCTAGGATTGCGGTAGATTTAGCAGTATCGGGCGCAATAATGCGCTTCCATGCAATACGCTGATTGTTGGCAATGATTTCTGTTTTATTCATAACTGCACTCAATGGCCGTTTGCAATGGGTTTATTCAAGTGTTAAATCTTCTAGTAGCGATTGCAGTAGGTTTTGCGCTGTACCGCTGAGTGAGGCACGACTCAAGCCACTTTTTGCACCGATTGCCGACCAAACAATCGTATTATTGTTTAGATCAATAATGTGCAAGACTAATCCTACCGCAGGCTCGCCATCGACGCCCACTTTATATTGCCATTCTTCTACGCTCCCTGTAATTGCGTAGCGAACACCTTGTGCTTTTGCCCAGTCGCGTGCTTGTTCAAAGGTTTTGCGTTCAGACGGCTCAAATAGCGTGTCATTATTCATTGTGGCAGGGTAAAGCATCAATTGTTTTACCCCTCGGTTCAACAACAAGGTTTGTACCATGGCTTCTGTGCGCAAGCCTGCTTGAGGGGTATCACTATTATTGATAATAGGCAGCAATGCCCAGCTTGCTTGTTTGCTAATGCTGGTTTGCTGTTCCATGGTTTCTATGCTGGTACAAGCACTCAGCGTGACCATCATTATCATTAATCCGATTTTTTTTAACATGTGAATAAGCCTCGTTTGATTGATCTTAAAAATGACTAAAATAAGCGCTCATATTTCGCGCTTAGTGTTTTTAGTGTTTGGTTTGGCAGTTGTAAGCCACCATTTGCTTCTTGGTAAAACAGTAACAATTGGTCCTCACCATCAATACTCCCCCTGATACCCCCTAGGCCAGAATAACCGACTGTGCCACTCGTTGTATTGTAGGTGGTGCAAACTTCGGCAAGTGGTCGCCATGCTTTAGTGTAATTAATATCGGTCGCATCACTGCCATCTAAATTGCGTCTTTGTGCCAAGTTTTGTCCCGCGCCTAAACAAGCAGCATAATAGTTTGTATCGCTAGGTAATATACTACTAGCAACATTATTAATTCCAAGATTAGGGTTAAAAATAGCCATGGTGTGTTCGTTGATCGAAGTCTGATCATCTGTTTGATAACGACGATGTGCACCCATTAAGCGTATGTTCCAATCTGGGTAGTCACGATACAGTTTGTGGCTAATTTCCCAGTCGAAATGTGTTCCTGTGCCGAGGTGTTGATCCATTTGTGTATCAT
This sequence comes from Thiotrichales bacterium, assembly GCA_022759035.1. Lineage (GTDB taxonomy): Bacteria > Pseudomonadota > Gammaproteobacteria > Thiomicrospirales > Thiomicrospiraceae. The sequence continues at coordinate 10,944 of JAEMQD010000049.1, read as the reverse complement.
AATCGGCAAGTTGCGCGGAAAGTCGTAAGCTGTCGCGTGAAGTGAGCATATAGGTGGCGCTGGTTTGAAAAACCGACTCGCGCCCGACAAGACTCATTGGCGTGCTATCACGGTTGGGCATGTGATAGCGCAACTCGCTGCCGAGCGTTAGATAGCTGGAAGCGAGGTAATTAACGTTTAGTTTAGTGGATAGCCAGCTTTCTAAACTACGGTGTTGTCTAACAGCCAGCCGCCATTGTTGGTATTGGCTGGTATGTGTCAGACTCAGACCGTTCAATTGATTTTGATCGACTAGGGCCGAATACTGGCTGTCGATGTCATTTTTAATGGTTGCTTGGCCTAACTCGATACCACCATACCAGTTAGGTGCTAAGCGGAATTTCGCAAAAAGAATATTGCTCGTATTGGTTAACCCATCGCCTTGCGATTGATCCGTTTGCACTCCAATATGGTTTGCTTGTTGTAAATAGGTATTGAGATAGCGATCATACATGTCAGAATCTTTCGGGTTTTTTTCAACAGCCCGAAAAGCAAGCTGTGCAGCATGTTCTGAAAAAGACAAGGCTTGAGCAATGTCGTGTTGTACAGCGGGAGACAAGGTAGAAAATTGCTTGCTATCGTTATAGAGTTTACTCAGGGTTTTTGTGTCATTCAGTTGAAGCGCGAGAGAAGCTTCTGCCCATGCGGGCGCTTTAATGTTTTTTGTATTGCCATAGTTTGTTGTTAGCCATAGTTTTGCTGCAGCAATCTCATTATTGTCGATTGCCCAAGACAGAATGAGGTCTTTATTTTGTTGCGCTTCTGCTGTTGTCGGTGGTAACGATTTTAGTTTTTGAACAAGTTGCCGCATTTGTGCATCGGCTTTATCACCTTTTTGGTTTCTAAGGGTTAAGCCAAGATAGGCAAATTGCGCTGCTGTGTTGGTAGGGGTGGGTTTGGCTGTTTTGTGTTGTAATGTTTTCAATTGTTTCCATGCATATTGACGAACACGGTCAGCTTGTCCTATTGCTTTTGATGCGGTGAGTGCATCAGCATAGTTGAGTAGCATCAACGGATCTGGGTCTTGATGCAATTGTTTGTTATAAAAAGCGAGTGCTTGCGGTAATAGGTTAAGCTTGTGATAAGCAATCGCAAAAGGTGCCCAAAAAACGGGCGTAGATAGCGCTTGATTGCGATGATTGTCTACAAAGCCTTGTAGGTTGCTGGTATCGTCGCGATCGATGTAATACCACAACACTTGCGATTGTATGTCGGCATCCATGGGTTGAAGGGTTGCTGCATGTTGAATATCACTATCGGCAAGTGGTATTTGTTTTGTTTGCAAATAGTATTGGGCGCGCAGGACCAAAAAATCGGCATGTTCGTTTAGTGTTGCCTGTGTTGCAGGAGGAAGTTTTGCTAGGTTTTGACCAAAGGCAAGCCAGTCTTGCTGTTGGGCGTTGTAAGATAACGCGCGAATTAAAAAGCGAATATCCTGTTGTTGTTCATAAAAAGCAAAGGCAATTTGAGCAGCTTGTTCAGGATACTGCGTAAGCATAACCGCAAAAAGGCGTTCCTGTTGTATCGGATTTAATGCTTGCTGTTTAGCGAGCTGTTGATAAGCTAATTGGGTAGCATTATCTTGCTGCTGATTCCAAGAAAGGTCGCCAAGTAGCGCCCAAAACTCAGCATCTGCATCATCCAGTTTGGCGCTATAGGTTTGCATGGTTTGTTGTGCTGCTTGCGGGTTCCTTAAACGCAATTGCATAATGGCGGCAGCCAGCACCCAGTTACTTTGTATTTTGGGTAACTTTAACAGTTGCTGATAACGAATTAAGGCTTCGCTCGGTTGACCCATGCGGTCATATAATCGTGCTGCAGCCGACAGGTAATTCGGATTGTGGTTGCGTGCATAGCTTTGTTCCAGTTGTTGTGCACCAGTCAGTGCTTGGTCGTTGGCTTCAAATAGATCGGAAACTTCTGCGAGTTGTTTAACCGTTAGCTGTTCTAAATTATGTTGAGCAAGCCATAAAGAAAGGCGCATTTCATCATCGCCCATTGCTGGCGCTAAGCGATTCATCGCTTCAATGACCTGTTTGTCTTGGTTGTTTTTTTGAAACAGGTAACGCCATTGTTCATAAGCAATTTCTGGCTTTTGTAACCATTCTGATATTTGCGCTAGGCGTTTTCGCCATATTAAGTTTTCTGGCTGTTGTATAACGGCTTGTTCTGCAACTGTCCAAGCATTTTCTAGCTCGCCTGCGGCGACGAATACACTAAAAGCAAGACTATAATCTTCCTCGTTATAAGGCTTCATAGTCTGTGCTAGCGTTGAGCCAGAGATAATCCAGGTAGCAATCAATAAGCGCGCTAGCCAGTGTTTGCTGGCTAGGTATAGCTTGCTGTGTTGTGATAATAACAAACGTAGTCTTTGCATTATTTTACCAATGACATGTTTAACAGTAGGCGCGCATATAGGCTGGCGCGTTTCGGTTGTCCCGCTGCTTGGGCAACCTTAATTAAATAACGCAAAACGTCTTCGTCAGTCAGTAAGTTGCCGACATGGGCATCGATTGCCGTCAAAGCTTCTTGATGAAAACCACCAGCAACAAGAATAGCGATTGCTTGCATAAAAGCCGATTTTTGTTGATTTTGGTCATGGCTAATCGCCTGTATTTGAAAATAGAGCATGGCGCTTTGTTGATAGTAACCTAAGCCGAGTGCTTGCTTTGCTTCTTTTTCTAAAAAAACAGTTGGGTTGGTTGGTTGTGCGTTTAGCCATATCGGGATAATGCGCTGTGCAATTTCTTGTTCATGCAATGCGAGAGCTTGCGTTAACATGGCTTCTAAGGTGTCTGCCTGCCAACCAGGTTCGAATGCGAAAAGCAGCAAACGTCTTTGCGTTTGAAGCAAGGTTTGTGACTTGTTTTGTTCTTGTGCCAGTTTCTTCAGCAAAATGGGTACAATCAGTTGCTTTTCCTCATGGCTGCCGTGTTCAATAATGGGGGTAGTTTCTTCAACCAGTTGTTGCCAAGACAAATAAGGTAAGCGACTTTTTAAATACAGTCCTTTAAGGGCGACGTTGTTTGGCTCCAAACGCACTAGGTTTTCTAGGTAGGTTCGAGTTAATGAGTCGTTTAAGTCGGCTTGAAAGATGCGTGTTAGTAGCGACTCTTTTGGAAACACGAGCACCAACACGCCTAGTAATAACACTAATCCAAAAATGAGCGTTATTGGGCTAAGCGTTAATTCCCGTGGAATGCGTCCATCATGGCCGACATATCGCCTCGATCTGGGTGGTAACATGTCGGGCATGTGGCGATGCGTATTTTTCAGTAAACTGCTGAGTAGAGCCATTGCGATTTATTTTTAAGGTACAATAATTTGATTGTACTCGAAATTTTGGTTCAACATAACTGGTTAAGGTTAATTTAAAGCCGTTATTGTTGCGCTGAAAAGCGGCTGCTTGTCCATTTGCATCGATTAGATAAGCTTGTGTGGGTTTTTGTGGTGTCAGCGCTAACTGAATATCAGTACCAGCAGCATGTAAGTAGCGCTGGTCGTTATAGTCGTTAAAGCCAATAATTTGCGGACTGGCGTTGAAGTCTGGGTAGCCCATGCTTTGTGGTATGCGCAATTCTTGTAGTGATGATAAGCCTCTAATGATCCATTGCTGGTTGGAAGTTTTTGCGATGACGATGTCGTTAAACTCTTGCGCTTTATGGGCGTATTCCGACATGTAAACGGGGTTAAAGGGTTGTTGCATCGCCCAGTTAAATACCTTTTTTAGCGCATCAATACTTGCCTTTTTACTCAGGGCATAGGTATGAAAATAGATGTCTACAGGTTTAATGCGTCTGGGTTGGTCGGTGCGTTTGTAGGTTTCGAGTACCTTGACATAGCCATAAAAAGGACCATTCCAGTTATTAGTATAAACGTTTTCATTTTGGTTTGGTGCATAAACTTGGAAGTCGCCATCCTTATTTAAACCAACAGGACCAACACGTGTTAGGCTTTGTTTGCTATCACTGATCGTAGTGTCGCCACCGTTGACACTAACGATGTGTGCCTTCTTAACAAGGTCTAGTGCATCTTTGCCAGGATTACAATCACCAGACCAATTGAGTATGACCACTTTTTTATCTTTCGGGGCTAAACGCTGATTGATGTAGTCAATAGCGCCTTGCACTTCACGCTGCATGGTTGCGTGATAATTTGGGATTGGTAAATTATATTCTTGGTAAAGGTTGCTGGTGTTACGTGCGCCAGAAACAACGCCCCAACTAAATGGATGCGAATAAGTGTGGCTGGCAATTTCAACATTGGGCTGCGCAAACATTGCTTTGGCAATTTGTTCGAGCTGAGGCGATTCCTTGGGGTAGAGTCCTGTGGGGCTGGTTTCTCCTTCGATGACGGAAAGGCTCATCGGTATGGGATACTTTTTTACAATTTCGTCTAACATCACTTGCGAGGCGAATGGCGCACCTGGTATTTCCGCACGGGTTGCGAAGCCGTCACCATCGTGGTGTACCATGAATAGTCGTTTGCCATTTTCTGTTGTAGTGTCTGGTAGTGGCATGGGCGTTAGTTGTAAGCCGCGCTCGAATAACGCATAAGGATTGGTTACCCAATAGTCGATAGCTGGATTCGTTTCCATTGTATAGTACAAGTGCGGTGTTATAGCGACACCACCCCAGTCCGTTAGCGCTACTGCTTCTTGAACTTGCCCTTGGTCATCTTTAAAGCTTAACCATGTTTCCGTGCTGTTGGCGACATTGAGCGGAAAAAACCCAAGTCGATCAAGCATTGGCTGGGTTTCAAAACCAATTTCTGAAGTCTGTTTAAGAATGGATAAATGTGTTGCACTGATGCTTTCGCCCATTTTAATCGCAAATAAATTGGCGAGTGATTTATTTGTGTGCATGTAGCTAATATCACCCATTAAAAGCAATGGCAGCTTTTGCTGCTTCAGTTGTGTTAACCAAGTGGGAAATTGTGCATTGGTGTTGCTGTCTTTTTCGTTAGCAAGAAAGATAATAATGCCCGCATAACGCCCGATTAATGGGGTGGTGGGTAGAGGGCGGTTAATGGGCGCATAATCTACCGCGTAGCCCATGGCATTTAAAATGGCTGTGGGATAGGTGACGTTGGGGGAGAAGTGATAATCCAACTCATCTTGAACTGGGGATGTGACCATTAAAATGCGACGTGGTGCGATTTCAATGCTGCCAACACCGAGCATGGTTAAGTCGGGGTTGCTAACCCAAGGAATGAAGCCCGCTTGTTGCAGTTGTAAGGCAATTTGGCGTGCTTTGTCTCGCGCTTGAGGGGGTGTGTAATCAATGGCGATGATTGGAATTTGCCACGATTTAACCTGCGCAAGCTGTCCAGAAAGCCAATTTCTATCTGCATCCGATACGTCACGATATTGTTTTGTATTGGCATCATAGCCAGACAGCCATGATTCAAAAGCGACGGCATCAGCCCATTGATGGGCTTGAGGTAGAATTTCGAAGCCACGGTTGAAAATGAGTTTTGCGCTTGGATATTTTGCTTTTAATGCGGCAATAACTTTGGTTAATCCCGCAGCTTGGGCGTTGCGTTCTGCATCTGTTTTGGCAATTAGGTTAAAAGCGTCGAGCGTATCTAGGAAAAAGCCACGATAGCCGGCTTGCCATAATGGTGTGAAGAGTTTTTCTATCGCAAAATCTACCCAGCCGTCGGCGGTTTGATCAATGACCAAGCTTTGCCAACCTTCATTTTTGCCTTTAAGCCAAGCAGTAGGCATTGCGGATAAATAGGGTTTGTCGGGAGAGACTTCGCCTAATGAAACATAAGCAAACACTTGTGATTCTGGATGTTGATAGGGCGTAGGATCGGTGAGATGTCCAGGTTCAACCACAACCCAATCGAAAGCACGAAGGTCTTGCATCGGCGGGTTTTCGCCATAAAAAAAAGCAACAGTCGGTTGTTTTGCCCAAGATAGCATGGGTAATAGAATCAATAATAATATTATGTGCTTGCGCATAAGTTAGCGCCCCGTTTTCGTAATGTTTAGTGGTGTGACGTTATGAAGCCGTTGGCTTGCTTGTATACAGGTTTCTGCTGTTAAGTCTGGTAACGATAAAATATGCTGTTCTGTGCGCTCTTTTTGTTTTTGTAGTGCACGTAGATACAGCGGGTCGTAATGTTGTGTTAATAGTTGTTCGGTGAGCAGGTTAAATGCGCGTTGATCAATTAATGCTTGCCATTGTGCTAATTGTGCGTGACCAAACAATGGCAGTAAATAGTTGATTTGCTGTTTAAGTTTGTCGGGTTGATCCACATAGTGGGCATAATCTTCTAATAGGTAAGCAATGCGCTCTGCCATGGGGAGACGAATTTCCCACAAAGGCGCGCGTCTAATCGCTTGAATGAGTGAGTCTGGCAGGTGAATTTGACCGATTTTTTTACTTTCAGCTTCTACGAAGACAGGCTGTTCAGGGTCAAAGTGGCGTAAGACATCAATGAGTTGGCTGTCAAAAGCTTTTTGACTGGGTTGTGGTTGATCTGCTCGCCCTCCAAATATTGAGCCTTTGTGGCAAGCTAGCGCTTCTAGGTCGAGTACTTGAGCGCCTTGTTGTGCTAAAAAGTGCAGTAGTCGCGTTTTGCCGCTGCCTGTTGCGCCACCAATAACACGATACTGAAATTGATCAGGTAGCGTTGCAAGTGCATTCACAACCAACTGTCGGTAGTGTTTGTGTCCGCCTTGTAATTGCTGCGCTCGCCAGCCGATAGCACGGAGTATCGTGACCATGCTGCCCGAACGGTTTCCGCCTCGCCAACAGTAAACGAGCGGGCGCCAATCTTTTGGTTTGTCCATAAAAAGTTGTTCAATATGCGTCGCGATATTTCGTGCAGCAAGGGCAGCGCCGCGTTTTTTTGCTTCAAAAGCAGACAGCTGTTTGTAGGTGGTGCCAATGCGCACACGCTCATCGTCGCTCATCGTTGGCGCATTGTGTGCAGAAGGAATATGGTCTAACGCATATTCTGATGGTGTGCGAGCGTCGATAATGCTGTCGAAAGCATCAAGCTGTGCTAAATTATCCAGTTTGAACAGCATGATTAAGAAGATCACCTTATGGAAAGTAACAAACGATTGACAGAATTATCGCACGGCGGAGGCTGTGGCTGCAAAATATCGCCCAAACTCTTGTCGACCATGTTGCATGGATTACGCGAGCAAGCGGTATTGCCTGCAGCGTTGATGGTGGGTACTGAAACACAAGATGATGCTGCGGTATATCGTTTGAACGACACACAAGCGTTAATTGCCACGACCGATTTTTTTATGCCCATTGTCGATGATCCTTTTACTTTTGGGCAAATAGCGGCAACCAATGCATTGAGTGACATTTACGCGATGGGCGGTAATCCAATTATGGCATTGGCGTTAGTTGCCATGCCGATTGCCGTGTTACCTGTTGAAACGATGCGCGCCATTATGGCTGGGGGCGAGCAAGTCTGTCGTGAAGCTGGTATTCCGATTGCAGGCGGTCATAGTATTGACTCGGTGGAACCGATTTATGGGTTGGTTGCTATGGGACTGGCGCATCCAGATCACATTAAACGCAATGATGGTGCCCAGTCGGGCGATGTATTAATTCTCGGCAAGCCGCTGGGTGTTGGCATATTTGCAGATGCGTTAAAAAAATTAAAGCTAAATGATGCGGGTTATGCGCAAATGATTCAGAGCACCACACAGTTGAATAAAGTCGGTACGGCGTTGGGTCAAATGTCGGGCGTGCATGCGATGACCGACGTAACAGGGTTTGGCTTATTGGGCCACTTATTAGAAATGTGCCGAGGTTCGCAATTGGGCGCTACCCTGCAGATGCAACAGGTGCCAATTTGGTCAGAGGCTTTGCCCTTAGTGCAAGCTGGTTTTGGTCCAGGTGCCATTGCTAGAAACTGGGAAAGTTATGGTCATGAAGTGCGTTTGGGTGAGGCGATTGCTGACTGGCAACGCAAGTTGTTAAGTGACGCGCAAACAAGTGGTGGCTTGTTGGTTTCGTGTTCACCTTCGGTGGCGATGCAAGTGCTTGAGCAGTTTCATCAGGCTGGCTTTCATCAGGCGAGTGTGATTGGTAAAATGCATTCAGGTACTGGTGTTAGTGTTGAGCATTAAGGGAAGTTATGGATCGGCGCGACTTTTTGAAAATAATGGCAGCGAGCTTAACGTTACCAACATTGCTACCAGCAGAAGCAGGGCAAGGGACTGGGCGCTGGTTAAATTTAATTCGCCCCCAATCTGGCGAGAAACTGTCGATTATTTATAAGCGCAATGGTCAGGTCGATATGCAGGCTTATCGCAAAGTTTGTGGGTTAATGCGTGATGTTAAAGCAGATCAAGCATCGGTGATTGATTTGCGTTTATTGGATATTTTGGATGGCATTCGAGCCGCACTCGTTCAGGCAGGCGTACCAAATCCAACCTTTATGGTACATAGTGCGTTTCGAACTTGGCAAACCAATCGAGAAATTGGTGGTGCATTGAGAAGCTATCATATGAAAGGGCAAGCTATTGATTTTCATGTGCCTGGCGTGCCGACAGACATCTTATTTACTTGGATGCAAAAAGTGAAATTTCATCAAGGTGTGGGTATGGGGTTTTATGGGGGCACGCCCAATTGGATGCACTTAGACTCTCGACAAGTGGGACGAACCGTTATTTGGGAAGGATAACCAGCGCGCCCATTTGATGATGGCGTTTTGGGCAAAAAAAATCCCCTCATTGAGGGGATTTTTTATCGACACGCCATGCGGTTTTTAGTGATGACGCTCTGTACGATCGTGGCGCGCTGGACGACGCGCGCCATCACGTGATGGGCGTTCATCACGGTCATGGAATGTCGCACGTTCGTGACCACCGCGGTTGCCAGCGCTTGCTGATGCAGCGCCATCGCGGCTAAAGCGAGGACGACTGTTATCGTCTTGGAAACGATTACCACGGTCATCGCCACCACGTGAACGTGCAGGACGAGTGTCGGCAAAGCGGTTATCTACACGACTATCGAAACGATCGCTGCGTGCAGGACGGTCACCACCGAAGTTGCCACCATCACGACGTGGCGCCGCGTAACTACTGCGCTCGTTTCCGCCATCGCGGTTAAACGATGGACGATCACCACGTGCAGCGAATGAAGGGCGATCGCCACGCGGCGCGCCACCGTCACGATTGAAAGATGGACGGTCGCCACGTGGTGCACCGTAACCGCCGTTACGTTCAGCACCATAACCACCACCGTTGCGTTCACCAGAAGGTGCCGCGTCGCGTCGAGCATAGCTGCTACCGCCATCACGACGTCCGCCACCAAAGCTAGATCCACCGTCGCGACGACCATAACCGCCGCCGCCATCACGGCGGCCGTAGCCACCGCGATCACGTCCACCACCAAAACCGCCACGACCTTCTTGTGGTTTAAAGCGAGATTCTAGGCCTTCAATTTCTGTAGCATCAATGCGTTTGCTCAATAATTTTTCGATACGACCAAGCGACTGAACATCTGAACGGCTAACAAAAGAAATCGCTGAACCTGTGCGACCAGCACGGCCAGTACGGCCAATACGGTGTACATAATCTTCAGCAAATTTTGGCAAGTCGAAGTTAAATACGTGTGTGATGCCTGGAACGTCAATACCACGTGCGGCAACGTCTGTTGCAACCAAAACCTGCGTATCGCCTGTGCGCATGCGTTGAATCATTTTTGTGCGCTGACGTTGAACCATGTCACCGTGTAATGGGTCAGCAGAGATGCCTGAATCACGTAAGCTCATTGCTAATTCTTCAGCGTCGCGCTTAGTTGCAGTAAAGACAACGGCTTGACCAATTTCATCTTTTGCTAACCAGTGACTTAATAGCGCGCGTTTATGCTCTAAGCCATCTGAGTAATGGACTTGTTGTAGGATTGTTTCATGGTTTGGTTTAAGCGCTGCAACTTGTAACCATTCTGGTTCGTTAAGTAGTTTTGCTGCAAAAGCACGGACACTATCATCAAAGGTTGCTGAGAAGCAAATTGTTTGATGATTCTTTGGTAGTTTTTCGCCAATCGCTTGTACATCTTCAGAGAAACCCATGTCGAGCATGCGGTCTGCTTCATCCAATACAAACATTTCAACGCGGCTAAGATCGATACGACCACGGCTAATGTGGTCTAACAAACGACCTGGCGTTGCTACGATAATTTCGTGTGGCATGCCGATATTACGTAATTGATCGCGGAAAGGTTCGCCGCCTGTTACGCATACTGTTTTCATGCGTGGCAATTTTCCAGCCATCATCATAGCTGCTTTTGAAACTTGTTGCGCTAATTCACGCGTAGGGGTTAACACCACGACACGCGCACCACGACCATCATTGATTGCTGGTGTTAATAAACGTTGTAAAGCTGGCAGCATGAAGGCAGCTGTTTTGCCTGTGCCTGTTGGTGCGCAGGCAATTAGGTCTTTACCGTCAAGTAATAACGGAATACCTTGTACTTGAATAGGCGTTGGTGTTGTAATGTCATTACGCGTTAAGTTATCAACGATTTTATCGTCGATACCTAATGCTGAAAATGGGTTTAAGGTGTTTTCAACTGCTTCGGTTGTATCGTTGGCGTTCAGTAATGTATCAGACATGATAATTTTTCCATATATGTGTGAGCGAGATGTCACCTTGGTGCGCAAAGCAAAATGGCGCAGCGGGCGGCAATAAGCGGCTCGGATAATAAAATTCGAGAACAAACGACCAATATGGATGTGTGCAAGCATTACAAATTAGGCTTGTCAGCAACAATCATGGGGGCGGGCATTCCCGTCAACTCCCGCGCGATTGGCTGGCCTAATATTCTGTAAGATAACGTCTATTACGTTGACAGAGCGGGGCGAGAAAATCGAATTTATGCCAGAAAACAACAAAATTAACCATCTGGCGATGCGAGAGAA
>JAEMQD010000132.1:20600-24673 GCA_022759035.1 Thiotrichales bacterium | reverse complement strand
TAACACCTCAGCATACTGCGCTAGTGCGTCGTTGCGAGAAGGTGAATTATGGGACTTGATGCTGCCTTTAGCAAGGCTTTTTTACAGTTTTATTAAATTTTTTTATCCCACCACTAAGGATTGTGGTGGCTGAACTTATTGACGCACTAGACGAGCAAAATTTCGTTTGCCGATTTGATAAACAGCATCTTCTCCAACAGGAATCACTTGATTTGGATTGTCTAGTTTTTCACCATTACGCTTTAATCCGCCCTGTTTTGCAGCGCGAACCACTTCGGAAGATGAAGCCACAATGCCTGCCGCTTTTAATGCTTGAGCAACGGTCATTTCACTTGCGACAATAAACGGTTCAAGATCTGTTGGCAATTCCTTATTCTTAAAGCGTGCTTCAAAATTGATTAGCACGTCAGTTGCTGCCTGCATTCCGTGAAAACGAGCAACCAACTCCTGCGCCAGCTTAACTTTAATGTTGCGCGGATTAGCCCCTGCCAACACCTCTGCTTTCATGGCCGCTATACTTTCTAGGCTTTCGAAACTCAGTAATTCGTAATAACGCCACATCAAATCATCGGAAATTGACATGACCTTACCAAACATTTCATCGGGCGCGTCAGAGATGCCAATATAATTGCCAAGCGACTTGGACATTTTTTGCACGCCATCCAATCCTTCTAGAATTGGCATCATCAAGACACATTGCGGTTCTTGTCCTGCGTCTTTTTGCAGCTCTCGCCCCATCAGCAAATTAAATTTCTGGTCTGTTCCACCTAGCTCTAAATCTGCTTTTAGCACGACAGAATCATGCCCTTGCAATAATGGATAAAGAAACTCGTGAATGGCGATAGCTTGCTGATTATGATAACGCTTCGTAAAGTCATCGCGCTCTAGCATGCGAGCTACGGTACTTTGTGCAGCTAAACGAATCATATCAACAGCAGTAAGTTGATTCATCCAAGCACCATTAAACACGACTTCTGTTTTGGTTGGATCAAGAATTTTAAACACCTGATCTGTGTAGCTTTTAGCATTTTGCTTAACCGCTTCAGCATCTAGGGGTTTACGCGTGACATTTTTACCTGTGGGGTCGCCAATCATGGCAGTAAAGTCGCCGATTAGAAATAAGATGTGATGACCCAAATCTTGTAATTGGCGCAATTTGTTAATGAGAACAGTGTGACCAAGGTGAAGATCGGGTGCAGTTGGGTCGAAGCCTGCCTTTACGCGTAAAGGTGTACCTTTCTTTAGTTTCTTGATTAACTCGTCTTCGATAAGCAACTCGGCAGCACCGCGCTTAATAATAGTAAGTGTTTGGGCAATTTGTTGGTCAGTCATATTTCTTCGTCTTTAATATTGGCTTTATTTAAGTTACTTAATTGCGTAATAGGTGCTCAACGCAAACAGCTCGCTGGCGAACAACCAGCACTATTGTCATGCAGCTCGAGCGCACCTGTCAGTTGTGATACATGGGTAAAGCCATACTTATCCATATAACGTTGCATGCCTTTAATAATTTTATTAGCAATGAGTGGATCTTTGGCTAAGGCTGTTCCAACACCGACCAGCGTCGCTCCTGCTAACATAAACTCAATAGCATCTTCGGCATTAGTAATACCGCCCTGACCAATAATCGGGACATTATGCGGTTTGGCAACTTGATAAATTTTATGCACCGCTAATAAGGCAATGGGTTTAATGGCGGGGCCAGATAACCCGCCTTGATTATTTCCTAAACGCGGCATTCGCGTATGAATATCAATTGCCATGGCACTAACCGTGTTAATGGCTGACAAAGCGTTAGCGCCTGCATCAATACAGCGGCGAGCGCCTTCGCTAATATCCGTTTGGTTAGGGGATAATTTTACAATCAACGGCTTATTGGTAACCACGCGACAAGCCTCTACCACTTTGGCCGACAGTTCTGGATCGTTACCAAAAGCCGCACCACCTTTTTTCACATTCGGGCAGGAGATATTAATTTCGATGGCAGGCACAGGCGTTTGATCGAAAGCACGCGCTAAATTGGCATATTCATCAATAGAGAAGCCAGAAATATTCGGAATAAAATGCGGCTGTCCATCCCACTTTAATTTAGGCAACAGCTCAGCAATAACGGTTGCAGCGCCCGGATTTTGTAAACCGATGGCGTTCATTAGGCCGTAGGGCGTTTCTGTCACACGTTCTGGTGGATTGCCATAACGTTCGGCTTCTGTCGTGCCTTTTAAAAAAACCGCACCTATTGCGTCGTAAGCAAACCCAGACACTTTAAGATATTCTGTTCCATACCCCGCATTACCCGAAAGTAAGCATAGTGGTGTGTTAAAATTCAATCCAAATGCAGTCGTATTTAATGACAAGGGGATATCCTTTACGATGAAATTAGCGATTATTCTATACGAACCTGAAATTCCACCCAATACTGGCAATATTATTCGCCTAGCCGCCAATGTCGGCGCTAGCTTGCATTTAATTGAGCCGCTGGGCTTCACCCTAGATGAAAAACAGTTACGTCGTGCAGGTATGGATTATACCGAATTGACGTCGGTTCACGTACATAAAAATTTAGATGCTTGCTTAAATGCGCTGGAGCCAAAACGGGTTTTTATGCTCACAACCAAAACAACCAACCGATATGATCAAGTTGCGTTTGAAGATGGTGATGCACTCATGTTTGGCCCTGAGTCTAGAGGGTTGCCAGAAGCGGTTCGCCTGTTGGTTCCAGAAACGCAACGCATTACCATTCCGATGCGCGCTGGGTGCCGTAGTTTGAATTTATCGAATGCTGTTGCGGTAGTAGCCTATGAGGCGTGGCGACAACAAGGATTCAACTAAGCATTTACTGTTTGCGCAACCTTGCCACGGTTTGCATCGCATGACTATTTCTCGCTGCCGCAGCAACTTCTTTGGCAACCACCGTTTTGCCAATAGGTGCAATGGCAATGCCTGCTAACTTAAGATGTTGTATTGCAAAGGGGATACCGATTAGCGTTAGTGCATAAAAAATAGCCAACGCAACATGAGACAGTGCCAACCATAATCCAAAAACAATAAACCAGATAATGTTGCCAAGCGTTCCTAATGCGCCTGTGCCAATATCTTCTTGCCCTGTCAGAATACTGCGCTTAATGGCTTCCTGCCCAAAAGGAAAAAAAGCGAACTTACCCATCACAAAGCATGCCTTGGCCCAAGGGATACCAACAATAGAGATTAGTGCAATAATGCCGACTATCCACCATGCCAACCCCATGACTAAGCCACCAAAAATAAACCAAATTAAATTACCGATGGTGGACATATTATGACTCCTCTTCGTTATGCGCGTTCAACATTAAATGTGCGACAAGTATCATGGCAATATAGGGGGAAAACAATCCCACAACAGGAACTAACGATAACAAATACAGCAATAAGGTAGGTAGAATAAATTTTGCTTCATCAGAAAATAACCCTGCATAAGCTGGCAATTTTTCTTGCGTATACCAAAGACTAAACATATCAATTAATAAGAACTTTCTAAAAACCCAAAAACCAATAGCCATGTAAAGCAAATGCCCTAATATTGGAACAAGCAAAACAGGCAAGCTGATAAGCATAATGAATAAATAGATAATGCCTGTTTTAATGGACAGATGCCAGACACGCTGCTGTGACACACTATGTGTCCAACTCCGTCCAGCATAGTGCGTTTGGTATACATTATCAAAAATCGTTTTGCTATAAAAAGAAAGGATCAACATCAGTAATGGTGTTGCCATAACGTATACCGAGAAGCCAAATGCAATATGGGCTATAGGCGCAACAATAACAAACAATCCACCAAAAGAAGCGGATTGAAAGGCATCAAATTTTTCTAATACGTAGTGTAATCCAATGGTAAGCAGCAAATAGTACACAACTGCCACGACAGCAAACCACAACAATGCCTTCAAAAAAACGCGAACATTGCTAGCGCTACTTAAATCTGCCAAAAAAAGATTAATCATAATGGGCATCTACGATGAAGATAAGTCCACATCGTAGCGCATTCATTTACTATTTTTCAACTGGGCATCCATTGTTAAACGAGGCTAGCAGCA
>JAEMQD010000132.1:0-20500 GCA_022759035.1 Thiotrichales bacterium | reverse complement strand
GCATTCATTTACTATTTTTCAACTGGGCATCCATTGTTAAACGAGGCTAGCAGCACACCTTTCCCATCAAGGCCATGGTCATTTCTAATTCATCTCGCATAAGTTTAATGACGTGGGCAACGCCTACTGCGCCAGCAGCAGCTAAGCCATAAATATAGGGGCGACCAATACATACAGCACTCGCACCAAGTGCTAAATACTTATAAGCATCCATACCAGAAGTCACGCTGCCGTCTACCAATACGGGAACGCGACCATTTACTTGCGCAACGATTGATTTCAAAGCGTCAACACTACTCACCACGCTATCTAAAACACGACCACCATGATTCGAGACAATCAAACCATCAAATCCGAGCTGTAGCGTTTTTTCGGCATCTTCAGTATGCAATACTCCTTTCATTAATAAAGGCAAATGCGTTTGTTCTCTCAACCAAGTCATATCCTCCCAGGTCGGCGCTTGGCGCATCCATCCTTGAAAGACCACACTCTCTCCGAGAGAAACCGAACTGGATTGCAAAGGCTGATCTAAATTTACCGCCCAAATATCTGCGGGCAACTCACACACCGCTTGCTTCACAGGGGCATCGACAGTAATCACCACAACACCATAACCAGCAGCTTCGGCACGACGCAATAAACTCAGCGTACGCGCTCGATTCCCTTGCCAATAGAGCTGAAACCACTTTGATGCTTTATCGATAAAGCATTTCGTACAAACTATTTCGTTAAGATCAACTTGTTCTCTTTGGTAATGCGCAGTAAATATTCAACGCCACCATGCAGAATACGAAGTTCTGTTTTGCCTGCAAACAAAACAGAAGAAGCAATAACACGATGTCCCGTATTACCCTGTTTAAGGGGTAGCTGCGTTTCTGGTGTGTGCGATGGTTTGTCAAAAGTCATGGCTTTGACTCGGCGGGCGCTGCAGTCACAAAACCAACTTTACTTAACCCCGCCTGCTTTAATAACGCCAGCACTTCTGTTAACCGTTGGTACGACAAAGTTTTATCTGCCGATAAATGGACGGGCGGTTGCTCAGCTTTAATCGCCGCAGCCTTCATGCGTGCCAAAGCCTCTTCATCACTAACCGCTTCCCGATCCCAAAATAAGGCACCCTGATCATTAATCGACAGCACAATCGCATCTGGTTTAGGCTGTAAGGCTTCTGCATTTGCTTTTGGCAGGTCAACCTTCAATGCTTTTGTCATTAACGGTGCGGTAATAATAAAGATGATCAGCAACACCAACATAACGTCGACCAAAGGCGTTGTATTAATGTCTGCCATTGGGCGGTTTTGACCGCCGTCTAATCCACCAAAAGCCATGTTTATTACCCCTGACGCAACTTACTAACAAAGTACAAATGCAAGTCGTGAGCGAAACCATCTAGTTCGCTACTCACTAAGCGCAACTGACGATTGAATCCGTTATACGCCAACACAGCAGGAATGGCGACAAAAAGCCCCAATGCCGTCATAATTAACGCTTCGCCAACGGGGCCAGCAATTTGATCTAAAGCAATTTGCTGACTACCACTAATTGTCATCAACGCATGATAAATTCCCCACACCGTCCCAAACAAGCCAACAAAAGGCGCGGTTGAGCCAATCGAAGCTAACATTGTTTGTCCTGCTTCTAAACGACTATTTGCTTGATTTAGCCCACCACGTAATGCTTGCACCAATAGCTCACTCGCTGGCAAACCATCTGCTAGCTGATGCTGGCTTTGTTTTTGTGACTGTACCCATTGCTGCCCTTTCTCACCCGCTTGCGCTAGCAAAGCATAAGCAGGAAGCGTCGCCAACTTAATCATGCCAGATTGCCAATCTTCTGCGTGCCAGAAGTCTTGCATAACACGAGCAGCACGCATTCGAAGCTGGCTTAACTCCCAGCTTTTATACAAAATAATCGTCCAACTCGCCAACGACATGAGCACCAACACCCAAAATACGCTGTGAATAACCGTATCGCTCGACTGCCAAAAATTAGTAAACTGCGTTGTCATTATTACTCATCCTCCAAAACAAATTTCACAGGTACTTCTACCCAACTGCTCACCGCCTGCTCGCCCTGCATTGCTGGCTTGAATTTCCATCCCTTAACGGCCGTTATTGCCGCTTCGTCTAATCGTTCAAAACCAGAAGAGCGCGCCAACTCTACTGATAATACGTCACCCGATGCTCCCACCTGCACGCGTAAGCGAACCTCTCCTTGCTCGCCCATACGCTTGGAAATGCGCGGATAAGTCGGCTTAGGGTTATTAAGATAATCAGCCTGCGCTCGAACCAATGCTTTTTGTGGTGCCGATGCTTGGTTGTTCGTTGGCGCAGCAACCTGCTGCACAGGCGCTGGCGCTTCTGTGATCGCTTCTTTAGCCACAGGCTCTGCTACAGGCACCTTCTTTACGACCTGTTTTACGGGGGGTTTAGGCAAAGGCTTCGGAGGCGGGGGCGGCGCAACCGACTTTGTCGTTAAAATCGGCTCAGGTTCTGGCTGCTCATCGTGCGCCTGCGGTGGTGGCGTTACCTGATCGGGTTGCGTTGGCTTTTGCTCAGGCAAATCATCCAACCACTCCATAGACAGCAAGGTTACAGGTTGTGGCTTAGGTGGTGGCGCCAACTGGCTTAACCACCAAGCTAAAGCACCATGTACCAATAGCGCAAAAAGTAATGCCAGCGACATCCTAATGGGGTTATTAAGCACTTACTTCCAACCTACCTTATCCATAATTTGCGCTGCCGTATTGCGCAACGCACCAATCGCGCCCGCATTTAGCGTATCTGCTTTAAAAGATGCAACACCATTGAGCGCATCATTGCTCACCTTAACACCCGCAACCACAGGAAACTCATTATTGCCATCAGCAAAATAACCTTGTGCTTCATCTGTCGCTAAAAACTCAAGCAGTTTAAGTGCTTCTGTCGGATGTGGTGCATAGGTTACCATACCGCCACCAGAAATATTAACGTGTGTCCCCTTCCCGCCCATATCTGGAAAAGCGATTTTCACACGATCGACCACTTTTTCGTCTTCTGGCTTATCCGAATTCACCAAGCGCAGGTAATAATACGTATTCGTTAAACCAATGGCACAATCACCCGCGGCAATCGCCCGAATTTGATCGGTATCACCGCCCTTAGGTTTACGTGCAACGTTATCAGCAACTCCTTTAGCCCACGCTGTGGCTTTAGCTTCACCCTCATTAACAATCATGGCGCTCAATAACGATAAATTATAGGGATGCGCACCAGAGCGTACACAAACCCTACCCTTCATACTTGATGCCGCCAAGGTTTCGTAATGCTTCGCTTGTTCTTCGCTTACCAAGTATGGATCATAAGCAATCACGCGCGCACGTACCGAAAAACCAAACCAATGCTGATTTTGTTCACGAAACTGTGCAGGAATACGCGTCTGCAAAATAGTAGAATCAACACGCGCTAATAATCCTGCATCCTGCGCTGCTTGCAAACGTGCTGCATCTGCCAATATCAACACATCTGCGGGAGAGCGCTTGCCTTCCGCCCTTAAACGCTCTACCAGCTCTTCATCTTTCGCTTCAATACGATTTACTTTAATACCCGTGACTTGAGTAAAAGCCGCATAGAGATCATCATCAGAAGCATAATGACGAGACGAATAAACATTAACTTCCGCCGCTTGTGCCGTTACCTGCAACAATGCAAAGCAAAGAAAGGAAAATACGATTTTTATCATATGACATCTGTAATCAAATATTAATAATTATCATTTAATAGCAATGGTTGTATATCTTACCGATAATTGTTATTATTTGCATTAAGTTTTTAATGTTTTTTACATAATTTTTGCACTTTAATTCAAACCCATTGCCGTTATGCCAAATAAAATGCCGCTCGCTTTGTCTATCCAGCATATGCTGCTTATGCGCGAACAACAATTAATACTAGACGCCTTAACACTACAGCTCGCTGCTGGCGAAATTGGTTGTTTGCTTGGCCCATCTGGCTGCGGCAAAACAACCCTATTACGCGCCATAGCAGGATTTGAGTCCATTAATCAGGGCTGTATTAACATTGCTGGCACCTGTGTTGCCAGTATGATTGGTTTGGTTCTAGTAAAGTGGCTTGAAGCGCGTTCGACGTATAATCGCTAGCGGAGTGGTTACGTAGCTTCGCTGTAACACGGTAAGGCTATTGCCCTTCTGCTTTTGGTGCACGCGCTAACAAATTTGCAACGGCATCTCTAGGGCTAACTTGCCCCTTAATAACCGCATATACGGCTTGAGCAATGGGCATATCTAGCTGATATTGTTTGGCCAAGGCGACGGCACTTTTAACCGCTGCAATCCCTTCAACGGTGCCAATGTCTTGTTCGGCCATCGCCGCGGCACTTCCCGAGGCAATGGCTAAACCAAAGCGACGATTGCGCGATTGATTATCCGTGCATGTCAGCACCAAATCACCCAATCCTGCCAATCCCATAAAGGTATCGGGCTTAGCGCCCAAACCTATCCCGAGGCGCATTACTTCGGCGAGTGCGCGGGAAACTAGCGCAGCCCGTGCATTAGCACCAAAGCCCAAACCGTCAGAAACTCCTGCCGCGATAGCCATCACATTTTTGAGCGCCCCACCAATTTCTACGCCCAAGACATCGGTATTGGTATAAACCCGAAACGTTTGGCTGTGTAACCGACTTGCCCACCAATCACTCGCTTCTACCTGATCACTCGCAGCGACAATCGCCGTTGGTAAGCCATGTGCTACCTCGTTAGCAAAGGTAGGGCCAGATAAAACCGTACCAGTTGCCTGCGGTAAATAATGCGCAACTTGTTGATGTAACAAACGATGACTAACGGGATCAAACCCTTTCGTCGCCCAAGCAACGAAACTGGGCAACACGCCACTCGGCAACTGCGCCAACTGTTGTAATAATGGCGTAAAGGCATGACTCGGCACGGCAATCAACACACCTTGCGCGCCCGACACACAAGCAACTAAATCGGCGCTAACCCGCACTTCTTCGGGGAGCAGGCAATGGGTTAACTGCGCCACCATCCGTGACTGTTGCAATTGCGTTGCGGCTTCTGCACGATAAGTCCACAAACTTACCTGACGACCCGCACGCACCAACTGCATTGCCAGCGCTGCACCCCAGGCACCCGCACCCAAAACTGCAATATGCATGAACGTTTAGGCCTGTGCTTGCGCCATTTGTTCTTGATGTAGCTGATCGAAATTAAGCGGTTGCAACTCTAATGGCGGAAAGCCCGCTTTAAGCGACAAGCTCGCAATCGTCTCGCGTAAATAAGGAAACAACAACGTAGGGCAATAGCTATGCAACAAGCCCTGCATGTCTGCCTGAGGAAAGTTAGCAATCGCAAACAACCCAGCCTGCTCGACTTCTGCTAAAAAAGCCACGCCTTCTGCAATGCGTACCGTTGCCGTCACCCGCAAACTAACATGCCAATGATGCTCACCCACTTGGTCATGCTCCACTTTTACTTGTAAATCCAAAGTAGAATCAAAAGGCAAGGTAAACACCTTAGGCGCTAATGGGGACTCGAACGACAAGTCACGTAAATACATTTTTTCAATCGCAAAATGGGGCGCTAGGGCTTCTTCACTCATCAATCACAACCTCTTAATATCAATCAAAAAAACTAAGGCTAATCAAAACTTGCAACGACTTAGGTAACCGAATCGATGGTAATCGTCTCAATCCCTAGTAGCGCATCTAGCTTGCCCGCGCGATCTAACGCAGACAAATCGTCGTAACCGCCAACATGCACCTCACCAATAAAAATTTGTGGCACAGTGCGACGGCCTGTTCTTTCTTGCATTTCTTGCCAGACTTCACGGCTTGCGCCCGCGTTAATTTCTGTCCATTGGCTAATACCCTTACGCTCGAACAGCCGCTTTGCCATATTGCAATAAGGACAAACCTGCGTTGTATAAATGACAATTTCTTTCACAATCATGCCACCAATTATTTCTTTTTTCCCTGCTTAGCAACAGGTAAATTCGCTGCACGCCATGCGCTCATCCCGCCAGACAAGTTGTGCAATTGGGTAAAGCCTGCTTTTGTTAATAAGCCGCACGCACGTGCAGAGCGCATACCACTCTCACAATACACCACCATCGGTGCTGTTTTATGCGCCTCTAAGCTGTCTATTTTATTGGCAAGATCAGCGATAGAAATGTTTTTTGCACCGGTAATATGACCACTACGGTACTCATCAATAGACCGAACATCCAGCACAAAAGCACCGTCATTCATTAAACGTACCGCCTGCTCTGGAGAAACACTCGCATAACCCGCAAATTTATCGCCAAAATGGCTTTGCACCAGCATAATAACAATAATGACCAGCGAAGCAACTAATAACCATTGTTGCTGCACAAATTCAAAAACCAACGTCGCATCCATTCAAAAAAACCTTTTCAGTCATTACCATTTGTCAATAATAGGCAATGATTCTAACCGATTTTTTCGCTATAATGGCGTGTAAAATGTAATTAATTCGACAGGAAAAGAAAAATGCCTAAGCCTAACCTCGCCCACAGACCAACTGGTTTAATTATTTTAGACGGCTGGGGTTACCGCGAATCGTCCGATTACAATGCGATTGCGCTAGCGAATACGCCACACTGGGACAAACTCTGGGCAAGCTATCCACATACCCTAATCAACACTTCTGGCGGCGTAGTCGGCTTACCTGAAGGACAAATGGGCAACTCGGAAGTGGGGCACCTTAACCTAGGCGCTGGACGCATTGTTTACCAAGAGCTAACGCGCATTTCTAAATCAATTAATGATGGCGATTTTTTTACTAACGATGCGCTCTGCCGCACAATGGAAGATGTCGCTGCTTCGGGCAAGGCCTTACATTTATTAGCGTTATTATCAGACGGTGGCGTACACGCCCACATTTATCACCTAAAAGCAGCCATTAAAATGGCAAGCGATAAAGGGGTGAAGCATATTTATATCCACGCCTTCACCGATGGTCGCGACGTAGCACCTAAAAGCGCACTGGAATATATTAACGACTTAGAACACTTCCTACTCAATCATCCCAATGCCCGCATCGCAACCTTAATTGGTCGTTACTTCGCCCTAGACCGAGACAACCGTTGGGAACGCGTAAGCAAAGCATACAACCTCATTTGTGACGGCAATGCCGAACATGCCGTTGCGCGTGCTACCGTTGCGATCGAACAAGCTTATGCCCGCGGTGAAACAGACGAATTTGTACCACCTTGCCGCATTGGCGAACAAGTTACCGTACAAGATGGTGATGCCATTATTTTCGTTAACTATCGTTCCGATCGAGTACGCCAGCTCAGTCGTGCATTTATTCAACCCGACTTCGATGGCTTCGAACGTGCGCGCGTTGCAAAACTATCGCACTTTGTTACCCTGACAGAATACCACAAAGATTTCGCACCCCTATACGGTGCCGAAGTCGCTTTTGGCGCAACCAGCTTAGTGAATACCTTTGGTCAATATATTTCCGACTTAGGGTTAACACAGCTACGCATTGCCGAAACAGAAAAATATGCTCACGTTACCTTCTTTATGAATGGTGGCGTGGAAATCCCTTATCCTGGTGAAGACCGCATTTTAGTGCCCTCACCCAAAGTCGCCACTTATGACTTACAGCCAGAAATGAGCGTTGCCGAAGTTGCCGACAAGTTGGTTGAAGCGATCTTATCGGGCAAATACGATACCTTCATTTGCAATTTTGCCAATCCAGACATGGTTGGCCACTCTGGCGTATTGCCTGCGTGTATTCAAGCGGTCGAAGCGGTCGATACCGCACTGGGACGCGTCATTGATGCCATGAAACAAGTGGGTGGCGAAATGATCGTTACTGCCGATCACGGCAATATTGAACAACTACGCGATCCAGTAACGGGGCAACCACACACGGCACACACCACCAACCTAGTGCCATTAGTGGTTATGAGCGAGCGCCCATTTCAGGTGCGTAGCGAAGGCGGTTCATTGCCCGATGTTATGCCAAGCTTGTTAGCAATGATGGACATCGCACAGCCAAAGGAAATGACGGGAACTAGTCTCGTTCATTAAGACAATGTCGATAGCAACACCCCATTACTGGGATGTCATTATCATCGGTGCAGGCGCATCTGGCATGATGTGCGCCGCTACCGCTGGTTATCGAGGTAAACGGGTACTGATACTTGACCACGCCCCGAAAGCAGGCGCGAAAATTCGTATTTCTGGCGGCGGAAAGTGTAATTTTACCAATCGGCAAGTCTCACCCGAAAACTACCATTGTCAAAATGTTCACTTTGTAAAATCGGCTTTAGCGCGCTATCCATCAAGTAACTTTATCGAACTGGTCGAACGTCATGGCATCGATTACGAAGAACGTGAACATGGTCAACTTTTTACCTTAAAGGGTGCCGGCGAAATCACCGCCATGCTAAGAACAGAATGCGACTGGGCTGGCGTTGAAATTAAGCTAAACTGTGCCATAGAACAGGTTAGTTACCACGCCAACCTTGCCGAAGAAACAACATCACACTATGTATTACAAACTTCGCAAGGCGTATTCACCGCACCCAACTTGGTTGTTGCGACCGGCGGCCTTTCTTTTCCCAAGCTCAAAGCTTCTCCTTTTGGGTATCGCATTGCACAGCAGTTTTCAATACCAGTCACAGCACTTAAACCTGGCTTAGTTGGCTTACGCATCAACCTACCAAACTGGGCAGAATTAGCAGGCATCGCCCTGCCAGCAACCCTTGCTTGTGGCGACTTTAAATGGACACGTAACTTACTCTTTACCCATACAGGCATTAGTGGCCCTGGGGTATTGTTGATCTCGAATGTTTGGCAACTAGGCAGTACGCTCAGTATTAATCTATTACCGCATATTGATGTTAAGCAAGAAGTGCTGGCGCTCAAAGCACAGAACAAAGCATTGCATCCTTGGCTTAGACACCAACTGCCCAAGCGACTAGCCGACTATTATTGGCAACAACATCCGTTAACAGGTCGTCCTGCCGAACTAAGTGATGAAGCTTTGCTCGCCTGGGCGACACATTTTCAACGCTGGCCAATCCTGCCCAGCGGCACCGATGGTTATAACAAAGCTGAAGTCACTGTTGGCGGTATCGACACCCACGCCATTTCCTCGAAAACAATGGAAGCGCTCAATCAGCCAGGGCTGTATTTTATCGGTGAAGTGTTGGATGTGACGGGTGATTTAGGTGGTTATAATTTTCAATGGGCTTGGGCAAGTGGCGTCGCCTGCGGAATAGCGGTGTCATCGTGAACACCACCAATCGCATCAATCAATGCTTGTACCTGTCGCTTACAGCACCCCGTCCCATCACTTGCAAACGTTTGTTGCTGTACTTTTTGCAATGTATCCGCACCTTGTGCAATGGCTTCAATTACTGTTAGCTTGAGCACCTGATTACAAACACATAAAGGCTGCGTTAAATCTCGCTTAAGCAGCTCGGGAAGTTTCGCTAACGCCTCATCGGTTGTCATTCAAGCTTCCTGTAGATCATGAGAGTATTTTAACATGAGCGGTTTTCCCAATCTCTCGGCGCACCAATGACACATTTACGACAACCTAAGGGTTGTCCTAACATCGTCTCTCGCCCTGCGCTACTGGTAGTCCAAGGCCGATTAAACCAAGGTGGGTTGTGGCGAACATGCTGATTGTGCCCGCAAGCTAATTCAGCTACCCAGTCACCTTCGTCGTCTTGGTGATAACCGACAACGGGCTGAGGAACTGACGGAAAGGTTGACTGCGACGACATACGTTTTTTACCAGACGATCAACGTTCAACTCGCTGATTCGCCTTAACCACGCTCATGGCTGCCGAAATCATGCCGCTAAGGTCGCTTAAATTTGCCGGAATAACCACCGTATTACCCTGTTTCGCAATTTGCCCGAAAGCCGCGACATATTGTTCTGCTACTTTCAAACTCACCGCTTGCATACCGCCTGCTAGCTCGGTGGCGGCGGCGACTTTAGCAATGGCATCGGCATTGGCTTCGGCAACCAAGCGCAAGGCTTCTGCTTGTCCTGTTGCGGCATTAATGGCCGCTTGTTTTTCACCTTCTGAATTGGCAATTGCCGCTTGTTTCGCCCCTTCCGCTTTGGCGATAATGGCGCGTTTTTCGCGCTCTGCCGTCATTTGCAACTGCATAGAAGCCAACACGTCGTGTGGCGGCGTAATGTCTTTAATTTCGTAACGTAAGGTTTTCACACCCCAAGTGACCGAGGCTTCGTCTAACGCGCTGACCACCGCGGTGTTAATTGTCTGACGCTCTTCCAATAACTTATCCAACTCACGGCGCCCCACTTCTGAACGCAAACAAGTTTTCGCTAAGCTTTCAATGGCCATGGTGTAGTTTTCATTGCCGTAAGAGGCCAACTTGGCATCAGTCACTTGATAATACAAAATACCGTCAATCTGCACCTGCGTATTATCACGGGTAATACACACCTGTGGGGCAACGTCCATTGGCACTTCTTTTAAAGAATGGCGATATGCCACCCGATCAATGACTGGAATAATGATATGCAAGCCTGCATCTAAGGTGCCGTTATAACGACCTAATCGCTCAACCACATAAGCCATTTGCTGGGGCACAATCACCACGCCTTTGCCGATAATAACGGCAATCACCATAGCGAGCATTAACAGTGCAAAAACAGTAACTTCCATATTCGTTTCCTCTATTACGGTAACACAATTAGTAACACATTAAGAACGCCTCTAATGAATCATCAACCGATTTGCCTGCTTGGCATAAATGTGAAAGGTTTGCCCTGCTTCAACGCTCGGCGGAGCACCATGTTGCCAAACCGCCTGCCAGTCGGCACCACGATAATGCACAATTAACGGATCGACGGTGACTAGCGTGACGACTTGTCCTTGGTCTGGGTCGTTATCATCGCCAACACTACTGCGATTAGCGCGGCGATTTAGCCAAATAATGCCGCCACCCACACTAGCGAGCAATACAGCGGCAAGAAGCTGCTGACTAAATGGGCTACCTTGATAAGCAAAGATACCACCTGCAAGGGTACCCAATGCTAAGGCTAACATATAAAAAGTTAAACTGAACACCTCGGCAATAACGAGCAGCCCTGTTAAGGCAAACCAAATCATCGCGGGCAAATTTGCGCCAACACTTTCCATGCTAGTGTCCTCCTAATTGACGCCACCACTCGCCCAAAATCAATGCGGTGGCAACACTCACGTTTAACGATTCGACTGCACCCGTTCCTGGAATTTTAACTGGCAAATCACCCATCGCTGCAACTTTTTTAGATACACCGCTTTGCTCTTCACCAAAAACAATCACTGTTTTCGGGGGGAACTTGGTACGATACAATTCCTTACCCCGATGACTAGATGTTGTTACCAACACATACCCTGCTTTACGAAATTGCGATAACGCCATGGCAAAATCAGAAGCATCTATCGGATAGAGCACCTCTGCGCCCCCTTCTGCGACACGCGTCGCTGCACCAGAAAATAACAAGTCTGGCTCGGGCAACAACATACCTTGTACGCCAAAGTGCGCTGCCGAACGCATAATCGCCCCAAGATTGTGCGGATTACCAATGCCATCTAACGCCAACACACAATCTTGGTCAGCATCTTGCATGGCGTTTAAATAAGTTTGAACCGAGAGCACTTCTGGTTTTTTAACCACCAAAGTAATCCCGCCATGATGGCCGCTACCCGTAATACGCTCTAATTCGGCAGCATCCACAACTTTGTAGGCTTTACGTGCGGCGGCAAGTGCACGCATTGCATCCGCGAAGCGTGGTGCTGTTTCAGGGGTAAAAAAAGCTTTAACAACATCATCAAACCGACTTAATAAAGCCGCGCGGCAAGCATTTTCACCGTAAATCGCTGTTTCTTGGGCGCGTTGATCCCGTAATTGTTGTGCGGCAATACGCTTAACCATAAATCACCTTTGGTAGCCAGGTCGCTAATGCGGGAAATAAACTTAACAGGACCAGCATAAGCAGCTGTAATCCAATAAAAGGAATCACCCCTAAATAAAGATCGGACGATGGAATCTCTTTTGGCATAACCCCCCGTAAATAGAACAAGGCAAAACCGAAGGGTGGTGTTAAGAATGAAGTTTGTAGGTTAACGGCAATCATAATCCCTAACCAAACTGGATCAACCCCCATCATTAACAAAATAGGCGCAACAATAGGCACAACAACGAAAGTAATTTCGATAAAGTCTAAAAAGAAACCCAATACAAAAAGTACCAGCATCACCAAAAACATAACGGTAATAACGCCGCCAGGCAAGTCGGTTAGCAACTCACGCACAGCGTCATCGCCACCCAGACCGCGAAACACCAACGAAAAGAAAATCGCACCAATCAGAATGGCAAAAATCATGCTATTTACTTTAACGGCTTCGTTACCCGCAGCTTGCAATGCTGGCAGCGTCAATCGACCACGCACCAACCCCAGCAACAAAGCACCGACTGCACCAACAGCGGCTGACTCTGTCGCTGTTGCATATCCGCCAATAATTGAACCCAGCACGAACACCACCAACAGTAGCGGTGGCACTAAAGAAGTCATCACTTCGGTAAAACCTGGCTTAGCTGGCAAGTCCGCTTTGGCAATAGCAGGTTGTTTACGTGCATGCCACACCATAAACAGCGCATACATAAGCGCTAACAATATCCCTGGAATCAATGCGCCAGCAAATAAATCGCCAACCGATAAGGTTTGCGGATTGAAAATACCCATTTTAAGCTGTGCTTGTTGATAGGCAGAAGACAGAATGTCGCCTAATAAAATAAGAATAATAGATGGCGGAATAATTTGCCCCAACGTACCTGAAGCACAAATAAGGCCGCAAGAGCGTTTAGGATCATAGCCTTCTTTCAACATAGCAGGCAAAGCAATCAGCCCCATCGCCACAACGGTTGCACCAACAATACCCGTACTGGCAGCCAATAACACACCAACGCCAACAACCGCTAAAGCAAGCCCGCCGCGAATACCCGCTAGCAACTTAGAGGTGGTCACCAATAAGTCTTCTGCTAAACGCGATTTTTCTAGCACAATGCCCATCAGCACAAATAAGGGAATGGCCAATAACTGGCTATTCGTTAACAACGACCAGATACGACTCGGCAGCGCCGTCAAAAAAGCAGCATCGAAATAACCCAACGCACCTGCGACAGCAGAAAAAATGAGCGATGCGCCAGCTAAGGTAAAGGCAACAGGAAACCCAATAATTAATAAAACAAAGGTAAAGGCAAAAAACAATAATGCTAACACTTCCATACGACACCTTTACACATCATGCGCATGAACAACGGGTTGCGATTTTGTATCGCCCCGATAAGTGCGCCATGCACGCACAGCAAAAACGACGGCAACAATAAAAAGCAGCGCATCGCCCAACAAAATAAACGACTTGAACCAATACACGCCAGCTAAACCGCCCGCGTCCCCCGACCTTTCTTGGATAGCCCAAGCACGCGCCACATAATCCCAACTAAACCAAGCAATCGCAACAATCATCGGCAACAGTAAAAACACCACGCCCAACACATCACGCAAAGCTTGTACTGGCGCAGACCAACGGGTTGAAACGACATCCACCCGCACGTGGGCATTATCTAGCAAGGTAACCGATAGCCCTAACATGACAAGAAACGCATTCAAATAAATTACCAACTCTTGCAATGCGGTTGAACCAACACCAAAACCGTAACGCAATACCAACACGCTCGCTGCCAGCAATGCCAAAGCCAACATCAGCCAAGCCAACACACCTGCCAAGCGCTGCATGATGTATTCTATCTGCCTAATCATCTATCGATTCCCTTATAATTATCTCTGCGCCCTATTTTACCTTAAATTAAAGCGACACATGCCCATTCACTACTTAATTGCTGTTACAGGAACGCCGCTCCCTGCACTCACCTACCAAAGCGACGAAACGCTCTCGCCTGGCGTGCGGGTATTGGTGCCTATTGGGACACGGGTTCAAGTCGGACTAGTACTCGGCCTTGCTGAGCAGACAGAGGCAAGTACTTATCAAATAAAAGCAATTATACGTGTGCTCGACCTACAGCCCGTATGGACACAATCAGAACTGGCATTACTCGACTGGTGCGCGCGTTATTATCATGCCCCTTGGGGTCGCGTATTAGAAACCGCGCTACCGCCAAAACTGCGGCAAAGCAAACCTACAAAACGGCCATTAAAAGCGCTAACCACCCCGCCACTAGGCACAGCACAACTTGTTGAGCTGAATAGCGAACAAGCACACTGTTTGACAGCCATCGCTGCCAGCCTAGGTCAGTTTACTGCCTGGCTGTTGCAAGGGGTGACAGGTAGTGGCAAAACGGAAGTCTATGCTGCCCTAATTGCCCAAGTGTTACAAAAGCAACAACAAGCACTCCTGCTCGTTCCAGAAATTGGCCTCACAGGACAAATGGTCGCACGACTGACACAACGTTTGGGGACAACACCCGTACTGCTGCACTCCGAATTGACGGATAATCAACGCGCCCAAGTATGGCAGCTAACACAACAAGGCAGCCCCTTATTACTCATTGGCACACGTTCTGCTATTTTTGCACCCTTACCCAATCTCGGCATAATTATTGTCGACGAAGAGCACGACAACGCCTACAAACAACAAGACAGCATCCGCTACCATGCGCGAGATATTGCCCTCATGCGCGCTAAGTACCAACATTGCCCCGTCGTGCTAGGCAGCGCAACGCCGTCTTTAGAAACCCTAGCCAATGTTGCCGCGGGCAAGTATCAACAATTGGCGCTAACACAGCGCGCCAATACGCAAAGCCTACCGAGCATTCAAACGATAGACATGCGCCAACAAGCTTTAGCTGGTGCTTTATCTCCCCAACTGATTAAAGCCATTGCGCAAACGCTCGACGACGGAGAGCAAGTCCTACTGTTTTTGAATAGACGCGGCTATGCCCCCGTATTAATGTGCCACGACTGCGGCTACACAGTAGACTGCCCTGCTTGCGAAGTCCCTTACACCTTTCATCGCCATGCCCCCAACTTACGCTGTCACCATTGCGGCAAAGTGGAACACGCACCTAAAGCCTGTCCGCACTGTGGCGCGCAAAATTGGCATCTTGTTGGTCAAGGAACGCAAAAGGTAGAAGAAACACTTTCTATGCACTTTCCGCACACACCCGTATTGCGTATTGACCGCGATAGCAGCCAAGGAAAAGATAAATTACCGCAATTGCTTGAGCAAGTACGCAGTGGCGCAGCACGCCTCATTTTAGGAACGCAAATGCTCGCTAAAGGGCACGACTTTGCTGGTATCGCGCTAGTAGGCATCATTGACGTTGATGCCGCGCTTTTTGCGCGCGACTTTCGCGCCTTAGAAAAACTCGCACAGTTGGTGGTTCAGGTTTCTGGTCGCACAGGACGAGGGGATAAAGCGGGGCGTGTGTTGCTACAAACACACCAACCGCAACACCCCTTTGTGCAAAGCTTGCTCAAGCAAAGCTATAGTGAAATTGCCCAAGACTTGCTAAAGGAGCGTGCTGAAACCCATCTACCGCCTTTTGGTCATAGCGCTTGGTTACTGGCAGAAGGAAAAGACCTGCACAAAGTGCAACAACAACTCGAGCAATTGACGCAGCAAGTCACCACAGCAGAAATTGATATTGCTGGCCCCATGCCAGCGATCATGCACAAGCGACAGGGTTACTACCGAGAATTACTCTGGCTACAGGCAGAAAAACGCAATGTACTGCACAGCGTCATTCATCAACTACAAACCGCCCTTGCGCAACCCAACGGCCTATTGTCTGGGGTGCGCGTTTTTCTGGATATCGACCCCCAAGACATGCCTTAGACTGAATTAGCCGCAATAAAAAAGGACGCAAAAGCGTCCTTTTTTACAGCAACTTAATGTGATTAGAAGCTGTAGCCAACACCCAATTTAACAATCGGGAACCAACCTAATGCATTGTCACGTACTTTATTACGTTCTACATCAAGGTTAGCTTGGCTAATTGTGCCTGTACTTTCAGAAAGCGTTACAGAAGGCTTACCTGTTAGCATCGCGCCCAATTCTGAGTTAAAGAAGAACCCACCCTTAGATGGCGCATGGTTACCCCAACCAATCGACACATAAGGCGCATTATCATATTTAACCTGACCAGTAGCTGTACCCGTTGCCGACTGACCGTTGTAAGTATACGTGCCTGTCGCATTCACATCCAATTTAATGTCCGACCAAGCATAACCCGCACCGACGCGGAAAGCGCCACTAAATGGATGCCAATCTAACCCAAGCGTTTTATAACCCGTTTTTAAATCGTAGTTATATGGCGTAGCATCAGGCGTAGTTGAACCCGACATGCTCAAACCCGCATTCAAACCAGCACGTAAGTTCAACGTATCTGGCATTAATGAATAACCTAAATCGGCACCAAAACCACCCAAACCGTAATTGACGCTAGCGCCAAAATTATTCGCTGACGCAACACCAGAAACCATCATCGCCGCCATAGCAGCAAGTGTTAATTTACGCATTGTTTTTCCTCTTCAGTTTCATTTAAGTTTTTTTACAAAAATCTACTCGGGCATTCTAGCAATGCAATACTTCGTTTGCAAGGTGAACCTGATTGCGACCCTGAGCCTTCGCCTGATACAAAGCACCATCAGCCAAACGGTATAAACCATCTAAATTGGGCTTGGTTGGCCCATGACAAGTACAAGCATCAAACAACGCAATGCCGATAGATACCGTCAGCAATGGCTTCACTAAACTAGCGGGATGGGCAATCGCCGACGCCTCAATTTCCATGCGCAAATGATCCATCATCTGGCAAGCGTCTTCAGCATCCTTGACAACAGCCAAAATCGCCATTTCTTCGCCCCCCATCCGGAAAGCCAAATCGCCACTACGGCGACAAGCCTGTTGCATACAGCGTGCAATAATGGTCAGTGCGGTATCTCCTGCTTGGTGTCCCTGTGTATCGTTATACAACTTAAAATAGTCCACATCCAGTAAAGCAAACATTAATATCTGCTGATTACGCGCAACCGTTTTCCAAAAATGCGCACCCTCTTGCGCATAATAGCGCCGATTGTACAATCCCGTCATTGGGTCAACGACGCTCAACAAGGCCAGCTCTTTGGTGCGCTCAGCAACGGCTGCTTCCAAGTCTTCATTGTAGCGTGCCAAGGTTTCGGTTTGATACTCTAATTCAACCGCTTGTTGCTGCAAGCGATCGACTTGCTCTTCTATCGTTTCCGCTAAATGATTAATCCCTTCAGCTAATTGCCGACCTTCCGTCGTGGTCTGTGTGGTTTCAGGTAAGCGCAAGTGCCACATGCCTTGCCTCAAGCTGCGCAAATGATTGGTCATTGCATTAAGCGGCCTAGTAAAACGTAAACTCAAATAATACGCAAACACAGCGGTCGCCAAGACAACAAACAGCAAAAACAACAAAGCAAACCAGCGCACTTGCGTTACTGATTCCAATGCTTCCGCTAAGTCTTGCTTAACAACCAAAGCCATTTCTAAGCTAGGGATAAATACCCAACCAGCCAAGACAGGCTGATTACGGTAGTCAACACCATCGCCAAAACTTTCTTGCCCTGTAATGGCAATGTTTGCGATCACACTATGTGACGAATCTAATGGCTGCGCCAATTCTGTTGCTGGGCGAAAGCGTAACGGACTAACCGCGACCAGTTTTCCTGACATATCATGCTGTGCTAATATAATTTCGCCTGTTTCACTGGTACCCACACCACCAGAAGAAACAGGAGCGAGCCAATCATCTTTCAATTGAATCATCACCACACCCAGCCATGCACCTTGTGCATCCCAAACGGGGGTTGCCATAAAGGATGCATTTTTACGAGATGGCGCATAATACGAATAGCTGGTCATCACATTGTTCATTAGATGCTGCACTTGATCAAAAGCACGTCCCGATGCAGTCTGCTTCCATTCTGGTTGCGTTAAGTCGGCACCAAAATCGGACTCGTGCAACACACTAAACACAACCTTGCCTTGCTTATCAACAATGAGCAAATTGTAGAAATTATTTAAGCCAATAATACGCCGACTATATTCATCAATTAACGCCACATGTGCGCTATCCGCATTACTCGTCAATAACCCAGTTAAAGAAGGCAAAGTGGCAAACTGCGTCAGTTGCGCTTGGTTATCGATGATCATCTGACGAACCAAGCGCCCTTTTTCTTTGGCTAAGTTATACAATTGCACTTCTTGCTGGTGCATTAAGCGTTGCTCTAAGTGCCAATTGACGACCAACGACAAAATAATAAGCGGCACGCAGGCAATCAATAAGAACCAAACAATAAGCTGCCGCTTTAAGGTGGTATGCTTTGCTAAGGTGCCTGCCATTGCTGCCCCCACTTCTGATACCAGCCCGCTTCCATTGCCTCCCAGTCGGACTTGTTATAGCCAAGCGGCCAGGGCGTTGGTTTGACCAAACCAGACGATTGCCACAGCACATGAAATTGACCATTCGCTTGCGCCTTGGCAACATAAATTTTTTGCCATAAATGGCGATTATTAAGCTCAATCGACACTGGACCCGTTGCGCTCGCACAAGACATCCCAGCCAACGCTACTTGAACTTGGGCAAGATTCGTTGTATTCGCAATGTTCGCAGCCTGTGCCCACAAATGTACACTATCCCACGCAGACTTCATTGCCGCTGAAATTGGCAATAGACTTACTGAACGATCACGTTGAATCGAAGTAACGGTAGCGATAAAAGCCTGATTTTCTGGGGTATCTAAACTATCAAAATAGCCAGCAGCAGCATAATGCGCCTTAGTCACCACATCCCCTAAGGCTAAGATAAGTTGCTTGAGTTGCATCTCATCAATGCTCAATGACAATATGGGCGTCGTTCTATCATCGGCACGTAACGCGCTAAACAAAGCAAGATTGTCTTCACCATTGACAGCATTAACAATAAAGTCTGGCTGACAACGCGCCACCACTGCGGCCAAATCAGCAACATTGCCATCCCCTAGGCGCATATAGCGCTCATCACACACTTCTGCGCCAATACTATGCAAAAGCAACTTAGCGCTGGCAAATTCGATGCGGGGAAAAATATAATCCGAACCAACCAATAGCACCCGTTTACCAAAGTGCGATACCATCCAAGTTAATGCAGGATTAAGCTGCTGATTAGGCGCAGCACCAGTATAAATAACATGGGGAGACTCTTCTAACCCTTCATATTGCACAGGATAAAACAACAAACTATCGTACTGTTCTAAAACAGGCAACATCGCCTTACGCGACGCTGAAGTCCAACCACCAAAAATAGCCACCACCTTCCTTTGTGTCAGTAAGGCTTCTGCTTGTTTAGCAAAAACATGCTCATCCGACTCACCATCGGCGATAACCGCCCTTACAGGCTGACCATTCACCCCGCCATGCCGATTGACATCCTCAATCGCTGCTAACGTCATGCGTAGCACCGCATTTTCAGCGCCAGCCATTGTACCTGTTTGCGAGTGCAACACCCCAACATAAATAGGCGTTGGCTTAAGCCACCATGAAAGGCTCGCTACCGCTAGGCTAGCAACAACCAGCGTCACCACGACTTCGGCAACCAGACCAAACCGCATCATTCCTTTTGATCGCACCGCACTATCGGCCAATGCTTGTTTCCTCACCACGCAGCAAGCGCTGAATATTCGCCTTATGGCGCACGATGAGTATCAAACTCATGCCTGCAACCCCCCACACCCAAGACCAAATACCATCCGAAAGATACCACACAACCGCAGGCGCCAATGTCATTGCCACTAACGCAGCCAACGAAGAAATTTTTAACCCTTTCGCAATAAATAGCCAAATTGCGGCAACCACCAACCCTGCAACAAAGTTCAAACCAAATAGCACACCCAGCTCAGTAGCCACGCCTTTGCCACCAGCAAACGAAAAAAATACTGGCCACAAATGGCCTAAAAAGGCGGCGACACCAACAGCGATAATCACCTGATCGTCTAAACCAAGCCAAACTGCAAAGGCAACAGGAGCATAACCTTTTAGCATATCGCCCACTAACGTAAATGCAGCAGCTTTTTTACCGCCAATGCGCAGAACGTTGGTCGCCCCAGGATTACCAGACCCCTCTGAGCGAGGATCAGGCAATCCCATCAGCTTGCACACAATAATCGCGCTCGACAATGAACCCAACAAATAGGCACCAATTACCCACACCACAGCCATTACA
Organism: Thiotrichales bacterium; assembly: GCA_022759035.1. Taxonomy (GTDB): domain Bacteria; phylum Pseudomonadota; class Gammaproteobacteria; order Thiomicrospirales; family Thiomicrospiraceae. The sequence goes on along the minus strand of JAEMQD010000132.1, from coordinate 235 downwards.
TCCACGCAAAACCCCTACGCACTTTCTTTACTTAATCATTATGGGCACCTCCAAAAACCCAATGGGTAGGAGGTCTGGAGGAAGCGGTTACGAAAACATGTAACCTATTGATTAAACACTTTCCTTCAGCTAAAAAACAAACTTGGAAAATCTAAAAACGAGCGAAGCAAAGTTTTTAGAGGCTTCCTTATGTTATGCTAGGTTACCCTATTCAAAAAAAACAAGCAATAAACCC
>JAEMQD010000137.1 GCA_022759035.1 Thiotrichales bacterium | reverse complement strand
AGAGCGCGCATTCTAGCACACTGTGCGGTTTTTTATTTCGCTTCATCCCAGTTATTGCCGATGCCTACCTCGACGAGGAGTGGTACGCTAAGCGTTGCGGCTTGTTCCATTTGTTGCTTCAAGCCGATGGCAACTGCATTGCAGTCGGCTTCGGGCACTTCTAACACCAATTCGTCATGCACTTGCATTATGAGTTTGGCGTGAGGGTAGTGCTGATTTAGCCAAGCATCCACACCAATCATTGCACGCTTAATGAGGTCGGCGGCAGAGCCTTGTAACGGCGCGTTAATCGCCGTTCTTTCTGCGTAAGCGCGAATGGCTGCGTTTTTAGCATGAATATCGGGTAAATAAAGGCGACGATGGAAAATTGTTTCGACATAACCCGTTGCTTTAGCTGCTTCTTTGGCTTGTGCCATATAAGTTGCCACACCTGGATAGCGTGCAAAGTAGGTGTCAATATAATGCTGTGCTATTTTTCGCTCGACACCAAGTTGTTTCGCTAAACCAAAGGCGCTCATGCCATAAATAAGACCAAAATTAACGGCTTTGGCTGCGCGACGTTGTTCTTTTGTCACCTCCGCAAGCGGTGTGTCGAATACTTCGGCAGCGGTAGCGGTATGTACGTCAATATTGTTAGCAAAAGCGGCGAGCAATGCGCTGTCTTGCGATAGGTGTGCCATTAGCCGTAATTCGATTTGTGAATAGTCGGCTGCAAGCAGTTTGTTCCCTGCTTCGGCAATAAATGCTTTGCGGATGCGTCGTCCTGCTTCGTTGCGTACGGGAATGTTTTGCAGGTTAGGGTCTGAAGAAGAAAGTCGTCCCGTTGCGGTAACGGCTTGATGAAAGCTAGAGTGTACGCGCCCAGTTTGCGCTTGAATATGATTGGGTAGCGCGTCTAAATAAGTCGATTTGAGCTTGCTCATGCTGCGATATTCTAGAATAACAGCAGGAAGCTCATAGGTTTCTGCGAGTTGTTCGAGGACTTCTTCATTGGTTGATGGCTTGCCGCCAGGCGTCTTTTTCAATGCGGGTAAGCCCATTTTGTCGAATAAAATGGTGGCAAGTTGACTGCTTGAAGCTAAATTAAAGACCTGCCCAGCTAGATTGTGCGCGCGCATTTCTAAATGTGCTAGATCGTCAGCCATGCCAGCAGATTGTTCCATCAATGCCGTGGTGTCTATTTTTACGCCCGTGCGCTCCATGTTGCCAATAATCGGCATCAGGGGGCGCTCTATTTCTTGGTATAGCTGTTGTAGTGCTGGTGTTGCCTGTAAGTGTTGTTGAAAATGTTGATGTAGCGCGTGCGTCACGGCAACATCTTCGCAGGCATAAGGTGCGGCAATGGCTAAGTCAATGTCGGCGAAGTTGAGCTGATTCTTGCCTTTGCCAGCAATGTCTTCAAAAGTCGTTGTTTTATGACCAAGGTAATATTCAGCGAGATCGTCCATGTTGTGACGGCTTGCTGTGGCATTGACAATATAAGATTCGAGCATGGTGTCGTCGCAAATGCCGGCGAGTTGAATGCCGTGATTCAGCAAAATATGGCGGTCATATTTTAAGTTGTGACCTAACTTGGGCAATTGTGCGTCGGTTAGTAGTGGGCTGATCTCGGCGAGTGCGGTTTCCATTGAAAGCATGTTTGTTGTCATAGCGTCGTTGCGGTGCGCTAGGGGTAAATAAGCGGCACCCAATGCTTGTGTATAGATACCGATTCCCACAATACGGCTGTCAAAGCAGTTTAAGCCAGTTGTTTCTAAGTCAAAGCATAAGCATGCTTCCTGTTTGGCGGTATTTAACCAGTGTTGCCAAGTGGCAAGATCGTGAATACAGGTACAGTTAGGCAAGGTAAAGTCTGTTGTTATTTTGACTTGCGTATTGGGTTCGCTTGTTTTCTGTTCATTTTTTGCGCTGTTTTGTTCATTACCAAGCCAACCATGTTGGGTAAGTAAGTTTTGTGCGCGTTTTAAATTCAGGCGTTGTAGTTCATTACGTAAGGCATTTTGGTCGATTGGGCTAGGTGTGAGTTGATTCCACTGCAATGGTAGGTCGCAATCGCGTTTGGTAATAACTAATGTCTGCGTGAGCGAGAAGTTCGGTGCAGCCGCGAGAATATTTTGTGCGGTACGGGTATGTTGGTTTTTCATGGCCTCAACGATGCCCGTTAATGTGCCATGTGCACGTAATAGTTTGGCCGCTGTTTTTTCACCTACACCATCAACACCCGGAATGTTGTCCGATTTATCGCCCACTAACGTGAGCCAGTCAACGATAGACTCGGGCGGTACACCAAACTTGTCTTGAACCGCACTAGGTGTGAGCAATTTGTTTTTCATGGTGTCGATAATGCGAACATGTTCATTAACGAGTTGACATAAATCTTTGTCACCAGAGGCAATAACCACTTCTTGTCCGTGTGCGCTTGCTTGGGTGGCAAGGGTGGCAATGACATCATCAGCTTCAATGCCGGGAATGACGAGCAGGGGCAGTCCCATGAGTTTGATGAGGTTGTGTAATGGCTCAATTTGTGCGCGTAGCTCGTCTGGCATGGGCGAGCGGTGTGCTTTGTAATCAGGAAAAAGATCGTGACGGAAGTTCTTTCCTTTTGCATCAAAAATAACAGCAACACCGCTTGGTTGATAGTCATGGATTAGCGTTGAGATCATGGAAAGTACGCCATGAATGGCATTAACGGGTGTGCCATCTGGCGCTGTTAGCATAGGAACAGCATGAAAAGCGCGATAAAAAAACGAGTTAGCATCGATCAGAATAAGGGGCGCGGACATAATAGGTATCTCGAAACGTTAAGCATGATTGTTGTTATTATAGTCTTCCCTGTGCCCGAGCTGTGGTAAATTTACCGACGCTACATTGATACATGTCGGGTCTCGGTTGGTTATGTGCTTATGCGATGGCGATGCGAGAAAATGGCGAGCATTTAATGTCACTAGATCGATGTATTGAAGCCATGAAGCAAACAGGCGCGGAAATGTCGCACAAATATAAAGAGACGTCATTAGGCGGTTTAGCGGCCATTTGGGTAGCGTGCTGATGTTTTAACACAAGCAGCCGCTGCTGGCCTGTGTTAAAATCAACGCTATTATTCATTCCTGTTTGAATTCATGCTATGTCTGTCTACACTACTGTAACCGAAGCGCAATTGCGCCAGTATTTAACCCAGTTTGACGCTGGCGAACTTTTGTCTTTTGAAGGCATTAGTGCAGGTATCGAAAATACGAACTATTTTGTTGATACCAGTTGTGGTCGTTATGTGTTGACCCTGTTTGAACAGCACAGCATGGAAAAGCTTGGCTATTTTATGAAGCTGATGGCATGGTTGTCGGAAGCGGGCGTGCCGACTGCGCATCCGTTAGCGGGTAAAGATGGGCAGTATCTGCGCCTGTTGTGCGATAAACCCGCCTCTTTAGTTCAGCGATTGCGGGGAAAATCGGTAGAAGTGGCAACGCCAGCACATTGTGCAGTGATGGGCGAGTCTTTAGCGCACTTTCACTTGGCGGGGCGGGGGTTTTCACAAAATCGCGCTAACGACCGAGATGTGGATTGGATGCAGGGTGTTGCTGAACGTCTGGGTGGTTTAATCGACGCGAATACTAAGGCGTTTATTGCCGCAGAGTTGCACACACAGCAAGCTTTGATGTTGGACGCCTTGCCTCAGGGCGTTATCCATGCCGATTTGTTTTTAGATAATGCGTTGTTTGATGGTGAGCAGCTAACGGGCATTATCGATTTGTATTATGCTTGCGACGGTGTTTGGCTATATGACGTTGCTGTGACAATGAATGATTGGTGCCGTCAACCGAATCATAAGCTAGATACAGCACGTGTTGCCGCTTTTTTGACTGGCTATGCGCGTGTTCGCTCATGGACTGCAGCAGAGAAGCAAGCTTGGCCGTTTATTGTGCGTCGTGCGGCGCTTAGGTTCTTTTTGTCGCGCTTGCAGGATCAATGCATGCCTAGAGCGGGAGAGTTGACGCAAATTAAAGATCCTGACGTGTTCCGCCAGCTGTTGGTGTATTTGCAGATAAACTGTCCTCCGTTGGCTGGCTAAAAAATGCGGTTATCTGTTGCGCAAGCTGCCGAATCACTACAACAAGGGTGCATTGTTGCTTATCCAACTGAGGCAGTTTATGGTCTGGGTTGTGATCCCTTTAATCAACAGGCAGTTGCTGCTTTGTGGCGACTTAAGCAACGTCCAGATACGATGGGTGTGATTGTTGTTGGTGCCTCATGGGCGCAATTAGCTCCATTTATTGGGGATATTGCTATCACAGCGCAAGCCGAGTTAACAGCGTGTTGGCCAGGTGCTTTTACTTGGGTGGTTCCTGCTGCTAAAACGGTGCCATTGTGGTTGACTGGTGGTAGGGATACGATCGCGTTGCGTTGGAGTGCGCATGAGGCGACCTGTTCGCTCTGTCATGCGTTTGGTGGTGCGATTGTTTCGACAAGCGCTAATTTGCATGGTCAGCCTGTATTAAATAGCGCTAAAGCCATTGAGCAGCAATTTAATGGTGCCGATGTTTTTGCTGGGGTAATGGCGGGTGACTTGGGCGGATATGATCGTCCTACCCCCATTCGAGATTTACGTTCAGGGCAGTGGGTACGCCAATGAGTCGCCGCCCGATAACAAAATATCCTTTTTTGAAGCATTTTTCTGGTGAGAAGCAACCGCCGCTGAACGAGGCCGAGCTAGATTGGTTAGCGCAAACGATGGGCAATATCCAAGCCAATATGGAGGAGGGCATGTCGTTATCTATGGCAGATGGCTTCTTTACCGCCTTGGCGATTGGCCCTGTGGATGTTCCGCCAGATGAGTGGCTCTCTTGGGTGCTAGCAGAAGAGTTGGATTTAGCGCATGAACAGGAAGTGCAGCGACTCCTTTCTCTGCTAATGCGACACTATCATCGTGTTCGCTACGTCATGCGTCAAGCACAACCTTTAGAGTTTGAACCTGTTTTTTTATATCAACTCGAAAGCGAACAGCCTTGGGTAGCGGATTGGTGTCATGGTTTCGTTGCTGGGGTGAATATTTGTCATGATGCGTGGCAAGCGGTGATGCCTCAGTCTGTTGAGGTTACAACGCTAGAGTTGATTGTCGGTATGTCGACTTTGTTGCCGCCAGATATTGATCCTAATTTGTATGTTGAAGCTAACGATGAGACCGATCCTGCCGCGTTAATGATCGCGCAGCAGATGCGTGCTAAAGCGCAAGAGGCATTGGAGTTGTATCGTCAACAGTTTGATCCGAACGCACAATGGGAAACGCTGTTAGAAGTTTGTGTGATGCAACTGAGAGACCAGCTTCAGCATCCTAAGACAGGCGAGGTCAATTGTCCTTGTGGTAGTGGGCGTGCTTTTACAGAATGCTGTGGTAACAGTGATCGAAAATTACATTAACCCGAATGAAGTTGAAACAGCAATGAATAATACAATGAAAACCCCCCAACAAAAAGTGCAGATTAAACCACTAACAGATGATGAGCTACATTTTCTAGATACGGTGTTAGATCGCTTGGTGGTAACGACAGAGGGTCTTGAGCATGAACCACTAACGCTTGATGCCGTGGATGGCTTATTTGCTGCATTGGCGATTAGTCCTAAAGTTACTGCGATTGCAGAGTGGATGGCTTTGGTTGTTGGTGAAGGTACTTTCGCAAATAAGGAAGAAACGCAAACGGTTCGTAATTTGTTAATTCGTCATTACAATAGCGTTGTGCATTTATTGCGCAAAGCCGATATTGAAGACTATCAGCCGTTAGTGTCATACAATGAGTCAGATCAACCTTGGGTTGCCGCTTGGTGTGCTGGGTTTATTCGTGGTTTTGAGCGACAAGAAGAAGCCTGGGCTAAGCAAATGGATGACGGCGCTTGGGCAGAAATTCATGTGCTTTATGCTTTAAGAGAAAGTGATGAGTTTGGTGAAATAGCGGTTCCCGAGGATGCTGATGAAGGGGAGATGGCGTTAATTGAAAGCCGTATTGCGCTTGTGGCGTTGATGCGTGAAGAAGTCGGTGCGCTTTTAGAAGAGTCTGCCGACGATTTGGCGCTGCTTTTGTTTGCCTTAGCAGGACTACAGGAAACGATGTTAGCTGCACGTGCGCCAACATCGGTGAAACAATCAGGATACAAAAGGTAAGTAATAATGGAATGGGATAGTGTTTTATTATTAAAAGCCGCATTGCTCGGTTTGATCGAGGGATTAACCGAGTTTTTACCAATTTCCAGTACAGGGCACTTAATTATTGTTGGCGACATGCTTAACTTTAATGATGAAAAAGGTAAAGTCTTTGAAATTGCCATTCAATTGGCTGCAATTCTGGCCGTCATGTGGGCTTATCGACAAAAAGTAACCGATGTGACTATTGGCCTGGTTAAACAAGAAGCTGCTGCGTGGCGTTTTACGACCAACTTGATAATTGCCTTTTTTCCTGCCGCTTTGCTGGGGTTGTTATTCCATAGTGCAATTAAAACCTTGCTATGGAGTCCGATTACGGTGGCTGTTGCACTCGTTTTGGGTGGTTTGGTTATTTTACTTATTGAAAAGCGCATGGCGCATGTACCGCCGCGTATTCAAACTGTTGATGATATGCGCTGGCACGATGCTTTGAAAGTGGGCTTCGCGCAAGCTTTTGCGTTGATTCCAGGAACGTCGCGTTCGGGCGCAACCATTATGGGGGGCTTAATTTTTGGCCTATCGCGTACTGCAGCGACGGAGTTTTCGTTTTTTTTAGCAATTCCAACGATGATCACGGCTACAGTGTATGATGTTGCTAAAAATTGGCAGCTATTTAGTATGAATGACTTACCGATGTTCGCTTTAGGCTTTATGATGTCCTTCATTGCGGCAATGATCGCAGTTAAAGCATTATTACGCTATGTGGCCAGTCATACCTTCACAGCCTTTGCGTGGTATCGTATTGTTTTTGGTTTGTTTGTGTTGTGGTATTTTTTATAAAGGAAGATGCAATGAAAAAATTAGCGCTCTCTGTTTTGTTGGCAAGTGCTGTATTGAGCGGTTGCTCGTTTGTTAATTTGAGTGAGAAAGGCGAAAACGTCAGGTTGGCGACGCAATACGATTTAGGTGGCTGTGAACGTATTGGCGCGACCGTGGTTTCTGTAAAAGACAGCATTGCGGGGATTGATCGCAGTCAAGAAAAAATTGATGCAGAGTTGGCGATTCTTGCACGCAATAGTGCCCCCGACATTGGCGGAAATACAGTGGTACGCGAAGAGCGTTTGACTGATGGTAAACAGCGTTTTGGTGTATATCGTTGCCAACGTTAATGGACACCTCTAAAAACCTAATGGGTAGGAAGTCTGAAGGAAGGGGTTGCGAAAAATAACATGTAACGCATTGATAACCCCCCTTCCTTCAGCCAAAAAATAAAATTGGGAACGCTAAAAACGAGCGAAGCGAGGTTTTTAGAGATTCCCTAATGATAACAGATCATTGTCAGCGCAATGATGGCAATAAGCTATTGAGAGGAAAGTATGTCTGTTTCTGCGGAACAACAATTAGCTGCGGTAAAAACTTGGTTATTATCTCTGCAAGATAGTATTTGCGCTGGCTTGGCGGCAATTGATGGCTGCCAATTTACAGAAGACAATTGGCAACGTGAAGCAGGCGGTGGCGGACGGACACGGGTGTTAGAAAATGGCAACGTGATTGAAAAGGGCGGTGTTAACTTTTCACATGTATATGGTGAAGCCATGCCAGCCTCGGCAACAGCACATCGACCAGAGTTGGCGGGTCGCCGTTTTAATGCCATGGGAGTAAGTTTGGTGATCCATCCTCGTAATCCCAAAGCGCCGACATCGCATGCCAATGTCCGTTTTTTTCTTGCTGAAGCTGAAGGTCAAGCGCCGATTTGGTGGTTTGGTGGCGGCTTTGATTTAACCCCTTATTATCCTATTGATGAAGACATTATTCATTGGCATCAGACGGCGAAAGCGGCTTGTGATCCTTTTGGGGAGCAGGTGTACGCTGATTATAAAAAATGGTGTGATGACTATTTTTATTTGAAGCATCGTGGTGAAACGCGAGGTGTGGGCGGGTTGTTTTTTGATGATTTGAATACGGGTGGTTTCGAGCATTGTTTTGCTTTAACGCGTGCTATCGGTGAAGCTTATCTTCCTGCTTATGCGCCTATTTTAGCGAAACGCCATTCGGAACCTTATGGTGAACGCGAGCGCGATTTCCAGCTTTATCGTCGTGGGCGTTACGTGGAGTTTAACCTCGTATTCGATCGCGGTACTTTATTTGGTCTTCAAACAGGTGGTCGTACCGAATCGATTTTAATGTCCTTGCCGCCTTTGGCGACGTGGAAATACAATTACACGCCCGAATTAGGTAGTGCCGAAGCGCGCTTGACTGAGTATTTGAAACCAAGGGAGTGGCTGGGTTGATTCGTTAGGTTTAATTGTCATCTAAGTTTCATATCGGTTTGTTGCCATATTTCTATACTGAGCACATTGTATTTTGCTGTTTGGTATTAGGAGTATTCACATGCTGTATCCTTCATTTCGACTTTCTTTTGTATTACCAATCACGTTAGTTGGTGTTGCTAGTTTAGGTTTGTTTAACGCAAGTTATGCTGCCAGTGTTGTTCGTGTTGAGTTCAGCGAAACGCCTGCACCACAAACAGCAGAACAAATGGCGATGACACGTACCACTTCTGTCGCCACCATTACCTATAGCGACGGTAAGCAAAAAACCTTTCCATTACAGTATCACAAGCTGTTTGGCGTTAAAGATAAGGTAGGCAATAGTCCTTTTGCTGCAGGGCAGGTTTTTAATAACCAGATGCAACCAGTGATCGATGCCTCTGGCAAGCCAGCAGTGATTGAAACTCCCGACGGAAATAGTTTACTCGCCATTGGTGATAAGCTGTATCTTGTTACACACTATGAATATGACTGGATAGACGGTAATGGTGGCCTAGTTCGCCCTAAGCGTATGCCAATGGGAATGACGCTTACCGAGGTACATCAAAATAAAAAAACGGGCAAATTAACAGCCGTTAAGCAACAGCCGATTAATTTTGCTAGCACGGGCGGCTTGTGGATTTCTTGCGCGGCAAGTCAGACGCCGTGGAATACGCATTTGGGTTCTGAAGAAGACTACGATATGCAGTTTAATCCACTTAATGAAAAAAGTTATGCTAAAACACAAGGTGGTGTTGAAAGCATGAAAAATATTTATGGCAATGCGCAGGCAGCGCCATATCAATATGGCTATCTAACAGAAGTTGTTGTTGATAAAAAAGGACACACAACGCCCATTAAACATTATGGCATGGGTCGCGGCACTTGGGAGTTGGGTCGCGTCATGCCCGATGGAAAAACCGTTTATTTTGGTGACGATGGTGCAAATACTGGGTTTTTTATGTTCATTAGCAACCAGGTAAACGACTTAAGCCACGGTGGCACGCTGTATGCCGCCAAGTGGTTGCAGACCAGTCCGAGTGGTGCAGATGGGGGTGCCGCCGATTTACAATGGATTAAACTGGGAACAAGTGAAAGTGATGCACAAATTAAAGCTTTAGCCGATGCAAATACCTTTGACACTTTGTTCGACAATGCAGCTTTTGATAACCAGACACAAACCTGCACTTCAGGCACACGTATTAGAGCAGGCGCTACTGCTGACGAGTGTTTGACGTTGAAAGCAGGCCAAGAAACGGCGGCAGCTTTCCTAGAGTCTCGTCGCATGGCGGCGCTAAAAGGCGCAACGACAGAGTTTAATAAACTAGAAGGCGTGACGGTCAACGTTAAAGATAAGCAACTTTATGTGGCGATGTCTTATATTGATAAAGGCATGCTAGAAAATGAAAAAGGTGGTGTTGATCATATTAAGTTGGCTAAAAATAGTGCTGGCGCAACCTATACACTAAGCTTGGCTTCTCATGTTAAAGATAGCGACGGTAACCCAATGCCGTCAGACTATGTCGCCACAAATATGTATGTTGAGCCTGCGTTGTTGGGTGAGCCTATTGCGCTAGATGCTTTAGGAAATAGCGCTAATCCAGAGAAAATAGCAAACACGGATAATATCTTCTTCTCAGAAGGAATGCGTACTTTGTTTATTGGTGAAGATTCCGATACTCATGTTAATAACTTTTTATGGGCTTACAACGTAGACACCAAAAAGTTGACACGTATTTTAAGTATTCCATCTGGCGCGGAGTCTACTGGTCTGCAAGTATTAGATGATTTGCATGGTCATGCGTACATTATGAGCAACAGCCAACATCATGGTGATTTTACTAAAACACTCAATAGCGATTTAAAAGCGAAACTGACACCAATAATTGATAAATTTGATGCTGATGTTGGTTATTTGGGTGGTTTACCGGCAATTAAATAGTAAAAGAGCATTTATATGGTGCAGTATTATGCTGGTAAGTGGCAAATTGTTGTCATAATGTTGTGTTGTTTTCTGTGTGCGAGTCGTGTTGCTGCACAGCCAACCGCAACAACGGGTACAGCTTTGGTTCATGCTTTGGTGGGTGATATGCGTAGCCCGCTAACTTTTCGTAATCCTTATGCTCAAATTCCCGCGCAATGTTATATCGAAACTGCGTCAGGTACGCAAAATGCCTGCTTGTTTTGTCACACTAATGGCGTTTGGGCGCAAGGAATGGGCAATAACCGCCCGCAGGCTGGTGCATTTGCCGATGTGGGTAATTTGCAACGAGAATATAGCTTTATGCCTTATGATACTAAGGCACCACTAGCCAGTATTAACCGTTGGGAAAACACGTTATTTCCTGAAAAGCTTGCAGCTTATGTTGCCAGTTTGGGAATAGATACCAACACATGGGATATGCAACGTTATATTCGCCAAGATAATTGGGCATTGGCTTATGCAAAAAGACCAAAGCACGATACGAATTGGGATGCTGGCGGCACATCACCTTTCCGCTTACTACCTGCTTTGGATCCTAACGATTTGCCCGCGCAAGCAGACGGATTTGTCCGCTCTCAGCGTGCAGAAAGTGGTTTTTTTGATGATGGCAAAGGTTACGTTACTGGGTGGCGTGCGATCAACTTTATGCCTTATGGTATTTTTACCCCGCTATCAGGTTCAACATCTGGCATTTATATCCGATTGCCAGAGCAATTTATGCAAAACGAACAAGGTGACTTCGACATTACCCTATATGCTGCTAACTTGGATTTGTTAGCGAAAGCGATACAAGATAGATTGACCAACGATGATGCTAAACATTACCTAGGTAAGGCAGCCAGCATTGCGGTAGAAAAAGGGGTTTATCCTGTGGGCACCGAGTTTGCACATCCCTTGCATTATGTTGATGTCAATGCAGATGGATCGAATCCTGAAATTAGTCGATTTGGCGGAATGCGTAGCCAGCGTGTGAAAGAAGTACGCTATATGGTGAAGTGGGACGATTATCATCCAATGGCACATCGCCCGACAGCGAATGGCGAAGGTGGGGCTATTTATGGGAGTGATCGTCAAGGTTGGGTTGATAATGGTGTTGGCTGGTATCTGGTCGGGTTTATTGAAGATGCACAAGGCAATTTGCGTCCACAATCTCGCGAAGAGTTGACGCAATGCATTGGTTGTCATTCTGGGGTGAGAGAGACGGAGTTTCCCGCCTTTACTAGTGGTACAGGCAACACGGTAGATAGTACTTGGTCATTGCCGCGACAATTGCCCGATGGACAGGGTTGGCAAGAAATGAATTATTTGGGCTATGCCTTAGGAGATGCGACGACTGGTATTGCAGAACCGCGTAATCGCGCATTAAATCAAGGGGAGTATGCGCTTTTCTTGGCGCATGTTGTGGGCGCTAATTTGTATGGTGAGATGCCAGAAACGGTTGAGCAGTTCTTGCGGCAACGGATTCGTCCAGAAAATAACTATGCTGCTTATTGGCCAGATATTGATGTACGTAATGCAGAAAGCTACGCAGCAAATCAAAAGTTGCGACAGATGTTAATACGCGAAATGATTGCTAAAGGGGATTATGCTGATGCGTATGGACGCATTAAGCAAGCGCTTTTTTATCCAACGACGCTTGAAGCCATGGCGATGGCTGCGCGCTATCGGCAAGTTGTCGTCACGCAAAGTTATGACAGAGGTAAAGATGTTTTCGCGAAAACACCGCATACCTATCGTGCGCTACGCGCGGTTAATGATCAAGTTAAACGGACAGATGATCGTGCCTATGATTTTGGTTCAGTTATTAGCGAACGTAGTATTGAACATGACAACCCAGCAAGCATTACTTATCGAGCAGGCAATAGCAAAACAGAAATTAAGGTTGAATTGCCTTATGAAAATGGTGGAAATTATTTGCCAAACTATACGCCATTTTTATTGAAATATAAGTAATTTCTAATAAAAAAGATAATAAATATCTTTTACTAACAATAAGTTGTTTTTTTGTTGTTTTTCTGTTAGCTAGTGTTTATTACTGAGCACCTCCAAAAACCCAATAGGTAGGAGGTCTGGAGGAAGGGGTTACGAAAAATAACATGTAACCTATTGATTAAATACCTTCCTTTAGCTAAAAAACAAACTTGGAAAATCTAAAAACGAGCGAAGCAAAGTTTTTAGAGGTTTCCTGCTTATTGCGCATCATCATAAAAACTTATGGTGGAATAAAAACTTTCGTCTGTTGCTGTGTTATTAGTCGTCGTATTATCTAAGTAACAAATTCTTTGATAACGCTACGATGCGTAGTTTTGGCAAAGAAAAGCACGACAGGAGAAGAAGATGCGCTTGCTTACTTGGTTCATGGCTGCGGCTTGGTCATTAATGACTGGCTGTGGTTACGCAGGAGTTGAAACGGTTACAGCGGAGGCTTACGATGCGCAAGTGGTGCTCGGTGGTACGGTTGTGCCTTACCGTGAAGTGGTGCTAACGGCGCAAGTTGCTGGGCGAGTAAACTACTTGGGTGGTATTGAGGGCGATCGTTTTAATGCTGGCGATCTGCTTGTTGCCATTGATGATACTGATCTGCAAGCACAACGCCGTGCGACCATTGCACAGTTCAATAAAGCCCAGTCTGGCTTGGCCAATGCGCAAACTGAATATCAGCGCGAGTTGTGGAATCCACAGAGTCGTAGTACCAGTAAAATGCCCGGCTTTGCCATGCCCTCTATGTTCGATCAAATGTTCTCTCGTCCGATGGGACGCACCTTAGGTTTTGAAGACGACCGTATTACGCGGCAAGCAGATTTATATAACCGCAATGTGGGGGTGCAGCAGGCATCGGCAGATGTGATGCAGGCGCAAGCAACGATAGATGAATTAGATGCCAAGATTCGTGATGCGCGCGCGCAAGCGCCTTTTTCGGGCATTGTGATTAAAAAAATGGTGGAAGCTGGGGACACGGTTTCGCCTGGGCAGCCTTTATTGAAATATGCGCAAAATGGTCATTTGTGTATTGAGGTTAATATCCCGGTGCGCCTAATGGGTAGATTAGAGCGCGGTGATATTGTGGCAGCGAGATTAGATCAGGTTGGTGATACACAAGCCCGAGTTGCTCAGGTGTATCCCGTAGCCGATGCACAACAGCATACGGTTAAGGTGAAGTTTGACTTACCTGTTGGGGTGAGTGCTGGCCCGGGTATGTATGCAGAAGTGTTATTGCCTAATGCGATGGACATGCGCGAGTCGATGCCGAGCATTCCCAAAAACGCATTGGTGCAACGCGGTAGTTTGCCAAGCGTGTATGTTGTTAATGACCAAGATGTATTGGCATTGCGTGTTGTCCGATTAGGAAGATCATTACCGAATGATCGTGTTGTCGTGCTTTCAGGCGTTAAGGCTGGAGAGCGTATTGTGACTTCGCCACCAAAAGCGGTTGCTTCTGGGTGGGTTGTGCATGGTGATGATGTAATCCCGCGCTAAGGAAGTCAGAGAAAATGAGTGAAGCGTTAGACGATAAATCTGTCCATAAAATTTTAGGGCAATCTGCTGAATCCTTTGATGAACAAGGTGTTGCGGGAAGGATTGCGCGTGCCTTTATTCGCTCGCCGTTAACACCATTATTGTTAATGGCAAGTCTTTTTGTTGGGCTTATTGGCTTATTAATGACACCACGGCAAGAGGATCCACAAATTTCTGTGCCTTTGGTCGATATTATGGTTGGCTATCCAGGCTCTTCTGCCGATCAAGCTAATGCGCTTGTAGCGCAACCCTTAGAGCGCGCGTTGCACGAAATTCATGGTGTTGATCATGTCTACTCGATGTCGCGTCGCGGCCAGGTCATGGTTTCGGTGCAGTTCAATGTCGGTGAGCCGTTGGAAGAGTCGCTGGTTAAGGTTTATGATAAGTTAAGCTCGCATCGCGATATTATTCCGCCTGGTGCCATGGAACCGATTGTCAAACCCAAAAGCGCCGATGATGTCCCTGTCGTCACCTTTACTTTGTGGTCTGATGCGTTATCGGGCAGTGAATTACGGCTTTTGGGGCAAGATGTGTTGCAGGAGCTTTCTGAAAATAAAGGAGTGTCGCAAGGTTTTGTTGTTGGTGGGCAGGCAAGACAAATTAAAGTTGAAGTGTTGCCAGAGCGTCTTTCAGGGTATGGTATTACCCTAGAACAACTCGGTAAAACCATTCAAGCGGCGAATTCGGAAACGGATGTTGGTCAGATTGAAGGGGCGGACAAGGCATTTAACGTTTACACAGGCTCTTTTTTGCGTAGCGCGGAAGATGTCGCACATCTTATGGTAGCTGTACGTGATGGCGCGCCTGTTTATGTACGAGACGTCGCGGCAGTAACAGAGGGCGACGGTGATGTGACGGCGTTGGTAACGCATTATCCCGAAGCTGTGCAGTTAAAAGATGGGATGATGCAAGCGCCAGAAGGCGTGCCAGCGGTAACGGTGGCGTTAGCTAAAAAGCATGGTACCAATGGCGTGAACATCGCTAATGATGCTATCGCCAAAATGGAAACCCTTAAAGGTCATCTGATTCCTGACAACGTGCATGTTACGGTGACACGTAACTATGGCGAATCGGCCAACGATAAAGTGAATGAGCTGATTTTTAAACTCTTTGTCGCAACTGGTGCCGTGACCCTGTTGGTACTGTTCTTTTTAGGATGGCGTGCTGCGTTGGTTGTTTCTATTATTATTCCTGTTGTGATTTTAGTAACGGTGTTTATCGCTTGGTTGGGCGACTATACGATTGACCGTGTATCCCTATTCGCATTAATTTTTTCGATTGGTATTTTGGTGGATGACGCTGTTGTCGTACTAGAAAATATTTACCGACGTTGGTTAATTGCAGAATCAACCGACGATGAAATTTCCATTGACGCGACGGCTGAAGTGGGCAATCCAACGATTGTGGCAACCTTGGCAGTGATTGCGGCCTTAATGCCAATGGCATTTGTCTCTGGCATGATGGGACCTTATATGGGGCCTATTCCTGCTTTAGGTTCTGCGGCTATGGCCTTTTCTTTGTTCGCTGCTTTTGCATTTACGCCATGGCTCGCGTCGCGCATTAAGCCGTCGTTAGCGAGTCTGCATCGTGATGCCATTAAAGAACATCAGCAATCTGAAAAAATAGAGCATTTCTTTCGCAATATTTTGAGTCAATTGATTATGGATAAGCGCAAGGGATGGTTGTTTTTAGGAGGCATTTTAGTCGCTTTTTTTGCTTCGGTTCTATTGATTGCCACAACCTTGGTGCCAGTTAAGTTACTGCCATTTGACAATAAATCGGATATTGCCATTGTGATTAACTTTCCAGAAGGGACTGCGCTGCCTGTAACAGCGAATTTGGCAAATGAAATTGCTGCTGCATTAAGGAAAGTGCCTGAAGTAACAACGATGGAAAGCTATGTTGGTACGGCAGCACCATTCGATTTTAATGGTTTGGTGCGTCATTATTACCAACGCGCAGAGTCTTCTCAAGCAGATATTCAGGTGCATTTGTTGGCAAAGCATGCACGGCATCGTGCTAGCCATGAAATTGCAGAATCGTTGCGTCCAATACTTAAGCCGTTGGCTGATCGAGCAGGCGCGCGGATTCAAATTGTTGAAACACCGCCAGGCCCGCCTGTGTTGCAAGCGATGGTTGCAGAGGTTTATGGACCCGATGCCGCAACACGTCGTCAGGTAGCAGAAGATCTAACCGGGCTTTTCCAAAAAGCAGAAAACATTGCTGATGTCGATAATTTGTTGCAAGCCCCTTATGACATTTGGCGTTTTGAAGTCGATACGAGTAAAGCGGTTCGTCAAGGTATTTCCATTGATATTATTAATAAAACACTCGCCATGGCGATGGGTGGTTATCATGTTGGTGACGCTAAGCAAGGCATGGTACGTGAAGCGGTATACATTGTTTTGCAAGTGCCGCAGGCCTATCGCACCGAGTTTGCACGTATTGGGCAAATTCCAGTGCCTTCGCAAATGGGTGGAACGGTACCGCTAGCAGAGTTGGGGCATTTTGTTAAAGATACGCAGCAACAAGTGATTTACCATAAAGACCTTCGCCCCTTAGAGTATGTTATTGGTAATACAACGGGGCGTCTGGGCGCACCAATTTACGGCATATTCCAAGTGCAAGCAATGCTTAAAGACTATGTTGCGCCTGATGGTGTGACGATAGAAGATAATTATGCAGGTGTGCCAGAAGATGGTTATCGTTCAAGCTTTACCTGGGGCGGTGAGTGGACGGTTACTTATGAAACCTTTCGTGATATGGGCTTGGCTTTTGGCGTCGCACTCGTATTAATTTATATGCTGGTGGTATGGGAGTTTAAGAACTTTTTGGTTCCAGCGATTGTAATGGCACCTATTCCCTTAACCTTGATCGGTATTGTGCCCGGGCATTGGCTAATTGGTGCAGAGTTTACGGCGACTTCGATGATTGGCTTTATTGCCTTAGCGGGGATTATTGTTCGCAATTCGTTGCTGTTGGTCGATTTCGCAAGACAGGAAATTGCTAAAGGTGTGCCAATTGCCGACGCGGTTATTTTCTCTTGCCAAGCACGAGCACGCCCCATTTTGATTACCGGTGCAGCGCTTGTACTCGGGTCGAGTGTCATTTTATTTGACCCTATTTTCCAAGGCATGGCGGTGTCGTTAATGTTTGGCGTGATCGTTTCAACGGCGTTAACGTTAATTGTTATTCCGCTAGGGTGCGTAACAGCGCGGACAGCGATGTGTGCCACGATGAACAAAGGCATGACAGATGCTCCAGTGTGCGCTACGGCGATTGGCCTCAGTCCGGTAAGTCACGTTGTTGTTAATCACCAAGATATTGCTCCGCGCGCTCTGCAAGAAGTCGAACCTGCTGCATCTCATCAAGGCAGTGCCAGTTTGGTAAGTGAAGCGCCTGTTGCCGATACGATGCCTAGTCAAACAGCGACAATGGTACCAAGTTGTCTTCCTTTGGCAGCGTTCAAAAATCGTTTAGCGACTAGCGTATTAGATACGTTAACAGAGGTAGATACCGCTTCTGAAGTAGCCGATGTGCCGGTTGACGCTGTGATTAAAAAGAAAACAACCAGAGCACCTAGAGCGAAGCGTACAACGCCGCCAGCGGTGACCTCTGTTGAAGAAGCGCCTACGAATAGCGGACAAGGTTTGTCTAAGCGCCCTCGTCGCGGCATTAAAATTAAGGAAATAGAATCATGATGCAAAAACATTTTTTGTTAGCTGCACTATCTGCTTGTGCTGTTATGGTACCTATTAATGCTGGGGCAGCAGTAGTTTGGCCTCAGCCAGAGCGCTTTTATGGTGCGGCAAACGCCACAACAAATCAACGCATGGTAGAGCAGCCAGCACCACCTAATTATTATGGTTATCCTGCCGCGCCTGTCATGTCGCCAATGGCTGCGCCTATGAACATGTATGGACAGCCGATGTATTACCCTTCATCGACGCAACCTGCTTATGGTTGGCAAAATATGATGCCGAATCAGATGCCGTCTATTCCTGCGATGAATTTAAGTACGCCAAGCATGTCGATGCCGAGTTGGAATAATTTTCCTTCACCTGCATCAATGATGCCGTTTGGTGGTAATGGTTTTAATGGTATGCCTTTTGGTTTTGGAAACTAATAGGGCATAGCTTTGAAAACGGGCATAGCCAATGGTTACTCTTGGTTGGTATGCCTTTAATGTTCAAGAGGATATAAATTTCGATAATAGGAGATCATAAAATGAAAAAAACAACCATGGCACTCGCAGTGACAGCAGGGTTAAGTGTTGCTTTAGTTTCGATTCAAGCGCAAGCATGGAATGGCCCCTGGGATAATGGTGGTGGCTATCAAAATGGTAATGGTTATGGCAACGGTTACGGGAATGGCAACGGTAACGGCAGTGGCCGGGGTGAAGGTCAGGGTGATGGTGAGTTTGATGGCGGCATGTCTTTTAACATGAAAGGTAAAGGCAATGCTAAGCACAACCAAAATTACAATGGCAATTACGCTGGTAACGGTTATCAAAACTACAATGGCTATGGCAATGCTTATCAAAATGGTTATGGCAATAACGGTTATGCCCCTTACGGCTATGCACCAGGTTATGCACCCGCACCAATGACGCCGCCACCAGCGCAATATGCTGCGCCAAATATGATGCCACAACAGCCTTATGGCTATGCGCCAGGCATGCAAATGCAGATGCCTTACCCAATGCAAGGACCAGGTTATGCACCCGCACCAATGACGCCACCCGCACCTCCTGCTGCGGCCGCAACGCCAGCGCCTAAACAGTAAGTGGGTGCTTTTGTGTCCCAATAAGGAGTGGTCATGATAACCGTGGTAGGTAATTTGAAAGGCGGTACGGGTAAAAGTACGGCAGCTTTTAACTTGGCGGCATGGTTGGTTAAGCAAGGCAAAACTGTTGCTTTGTTTGACTTTGACCCGCAAAAAACTTTTCACGACGTACTAGAGGTACGTTGTGAAGAAGGACATTTGCCTGTCTTGCCAGCAGCTAAGGACTTTGCGACATTTAACAGCGATATTGCTGAGGGTGTTGATGAAGTGATTATTGATGTTAGCATCGGCGATGAAGCTGCGTTGTTAGCAGCAGTAAAGTTTGCTGATCGCATCTTGGTGCCTTGCGCGCCTAGCCAAGCCGATATTTGGTCAACACAGAAGTTTTTAACAAAAATAAAAGCAATTGCTGGCGCTAAACCAGTCCTTGCTTTTATCAATCGTGCAGATACGCATCACATGGTATTGGAAACCGAAGAAGCAGAGCAGGCATTAGATGCACTTAATGGTTTGCAACGTCTGCCCATTCGTTTATACCAACGAACAGCTTACCGCCGCTCTTTTAGTGAGGGGTTGGCGGTATTTGAATTAAATATGCGCGATAAAGCAGCGCAAGAGGTGCTTGCATTAGCTGCTTTGCTTTATCCGCATTATGCTTAGGAGGGTCGACTATGCGTTTTTTACGTTCGCTACTGAATAGTGGCGTGTTTATGATTGTGCTTGTGGCCATGGCAACGCTCTATATTGCCTATTCGACAAATGGAAATGGTGCCAACCAATCGAACAAGGTGGATAGTGGCGCGGCAACAGCGCAATCATCACAGACTGAGCCAGCGCCCACAGAATCAACAGCGGTGACTGCTGCATCGGCGCAACAGCCAACTTCAACAGCGCCGGTTTTTGCTACAGAAGACGATGCGAATAATGCATTTCCTTCGAGCCAACAGGATACACCACCAGCAACAGATAGTTACGGGCAGCAAGCGATGACACCACCGCCTATGTATTTGCCCCCACCGCCTGCACCAGTGATGATGGCTCCTATGCCTGTTGTGCCACAACAAGCTTATGCGCCAGAAATGCAAGCGCCTGCGCCATTGTTACCGCCACCAGCGCCACCAATGACATTGCTTGATCAAGCAAGAGCGGCATTATTTAATGGCGACTTGGCTTATGCAGAGCAAAGCTATCGGAGTTTGCTGACAACAATGAACGATCCTGATTTGCATGGCGAATTGGGAAATGTATATTTTGCACAGCAACATTGGCAAGCGGCTGCACAAGAGTATGCATTGGCTGTGGATGGCTTAGGGGCACAGGGACGGTTTGCGCAAGCACAGTATGTGTTAGGGTTTTTAATGCAAATTGATCCCGATGTAGGACAACAGGCGTTAGCGCAATTACAGCGCCAACTATATCCGCAGCAAACAACTAACTAGGCTAATACCATAATGCAAACGTCTCCCAATACAAACTCGGTGCCAACATCTGCAGCGGATGGTCAAGTCATTCAGCAACAAGTATTTTTATTAGAAGATACCGTAATGACGATGTCATTAGCGGTTACGACGATCAGTCGCTCCATGACACGTTGGGAAAAAATCGTTTTTCCTTTTATGGTAGGGTTTTTGTTGTTGGCAGCTTATGGCTTTTTCTTAATTTACAATCTGACCAAAGACATTCATAGCATGTCGAACAATATGGTGCAGTTAACCATGACGGTAGACCACAATATGACGGCTTTGGCACAGGATGTTTCGGGCATACATCAGCAAGTGCAACAGCTTAACCAACGGCTAGAGCACATCGATCAAAATATGTCACATATTGCGATTAGTACGCGCCGCATGAGTGATGATATGAGTAAAGTTGCTAAGCCAATCGGTACGATGAATAACATGGCTCCTTGGCCGATGATGCCTTAATCAAATTGGCGAAACTGGAAGAACGAGAGGTGCGTCATGCATATTAAAGAGCGTTTAGTAAAGCTACAGCAAAGCTTAGTACAAGAAAATCCTGTTTTACTCGACGTTGTTGCGAGTTATCAACGGCTTGATCGTGTTGCGCAGGGATTGGGGGTGTTAGATAAGGCATCATCTTATGCGGAACAAATTTCGTGGTGGCCGTTAATTTCGGTATTGGGCACGTTTTCAGCGGGAAAATCTTCTTTCATTAACCAGTTCATTGGTCGGGTTGTGCAAGATACAGGCAACCAAGCGGTGGATGATCGTTTTACGGTTATTTGCTATGGCACAGGAGAAGAAGTAATGACTTTGCCTGGGTTGGCATTAGATGCCGACCCGCGTTTCCCCTTTTATGGAGTGCGCCATGAAATTGACCGTATTAGTGCGGGAGAAGGCAATCGTATTGATCATTATCTGCAACTGAAAACAGTACCGGCGTCACAATTGAAAGGTCGGATTTTGATTGACTCTCCTGGCTTTGATGCTGATAGTCAGCGAGATACGGTGCTGAAAATCGCAGATCATATTATGGGCATGTCTGACCTTGTCCTCGTGTTTTTCGATGCGCGCCATCCCGAGCCTGGTGCGATGCGAGATACCTTGAAGCATTTGGTTGAGGGTGCGCAACAGCGTCATGATGCGGATAAATTCTTATTTATTTTGAATCAAATTGATACCGCAGCCAATGAGGATAATCCCGAAGCAATTATGGGTGCTTGGCAGCGCGCTTTGGCTTCGGCTGGTTTAGTGGGCGGTAAGTTTTATATGATTTATAACGAATCGGCTGCTGGTGACTTCAAAGATGCCGCTTTGGCTGCTCGTTTTAAACGTAAAAAAGACAGTGACTTGGCAGAAATTTATGCGCGTATGGATAAAGTGAGTGTTGAACGCGCTTACCGTATTAGCTTTGCACTGGAAAGCTTGGCAGATGATTTGGAAAAAACATGGATTCCAAAAGCAAATGCCGTAAGGTTACGTTGGGCAAAACGTGTTGCATTGAGCGATTTGGCGCTGGCAGCGGTTAGTATGTCGCTCTTGTTGTGGGTGAAGTTGTCTACCTTTTGGTTAACAGATATTGATATCGCACCGCTTATGCAAAACATTAATACTATTGGCATGGCAGTAGCTGCGGGTGTTTTTGTACTATTGGCTCCCCACTATTACTTTCGTTTTTGGTGGGCAAATCGTCTCGCACAGCAGTTAATGCAAGAAGACCCCTCGGGCGCATTGACGCGCATGTTGCGTCGTAATACAGTTTTTTGGCGTCCGATGTTTGCCGAGCGTCCTAGAGGTTGGTGCGCAGGCGCACGTAAACAATTAGCGCGGCTGCGCGCTGAGGCGAAACAAGCTATTCAAAAACTAAATGATCAGTTTGCGAAACCAACAGGGGAAGAAATTGTTCGAGCAGATTAATCATTTCGTTATTATTTTGGCATAACGCAATGTGGCTTTTTGCCCGCTGCATGTGCCGCTTCCATATAAGACAAGGCTTCACTTTCCCGATCTTGTAACGCGGCGATACGACTATCATCACTTGGATGGGTTGACAGCCATTCTGGGATGCTTTCTTTTTTATCCGCCTTCATTGCTTGCCACAGCTTAGGGGCTTCTCTAGGGTCATAGCCCGCTTTTGCCATAATATCGAGTCCGAGTAAGTCGGCTTCGGTTTCGTGCGTGCGTGAGTAGGGCATAATTATACCGTACTGTACGCCCAATCCTAGGGCGGCGATAGCGAGTTGGCTGTTCTGATTACGGTTAGTGGCCAAGCCAATGGCGACAACGCCAATATTCGCTAGCGTAGCGGCGCTGGCGCGTTCATTGGCATGGTGAGCGAGTACGTGGGCGATTTCGTGGCCAATAACGGCAGCAAGGCGATCTTGGTTGTTCGCTACCTTTAGTATTCCTGTATACACGCCAATTTTGCCGCCAGGTAAGGCAAAAGCATTTACCTCGTCCGATTCGAATAGCGTTACTTCCCAGTTATCGCCAACGACTTCTTGTGTTAGCGGCGTTACAACACAATTGACATAAGCAGTGAGTGCTTTATTTTTGCTAATGGGTACGTCTTTTTTCATTTGTTGGTAAGACTGCGCTGCTGAGCTGGCTAAACTGGCTTCATTTTGCATAAGTAATTGTGTGCGACCTAAGGGACTGGTAGCACAGCCAGGTAGTAAAAAAGTGATGCCAAGTAACGCAATTGCTGTTTTATGTAACGACATGTTGTTGATAGCCTTTTTCGGTTAGATTAATGCTTGCACGAATAGTATAAATCAAGCAGAATAACCGCACTAAAAAAATTAAAAGGAAATGCCATGCCAGCAACTAAAATACCGACTAGTGCGGTGTTGCAGCTTTTGCATGAGCGTAAAGCTTTACCCGTTTTTCCTGCTATTATTTCGCGCTTAGATGAAGCCTTAGCGGAACAGACCGTTAATATGGATCGGGTGGTAGCAATTATTGCGGCAGATATTATGATTGCTTCGCGCGTATTAAAAGCGGCAGGCTCGGTACGCTATGGCATGAATCCGCCTAAAGACTTGGTTGAAGCCGTTGCCAGACTGGGTTTTACGGAGGTGCGTGCAATTGCTTTTGCGGTCTCTTATACGGCTGGTTTTACTAAGCCGGCCCATATTGCCATTCACGTGTTTTGGCGACATGCATTTGCGGCAGCAGTTGCTGCACGCGTGTTAAGCGTTTGGTTTGCACAAGAACGAAAGCAACGCGTGTGTGACATGGCAACGGCTTTTTTACTTGGATTGGCTCATGATTCGGGGGTTTTATTATTGGATCTGCTGAATCCAGAGGCTTATGGGCAAGTCATTGAAGCTGTTGCGCAGGGTGAAGATTCGTTACAGGCAGAACAGCGCATTATGGGTACGACACACCCACTCATTAGCGCCGCATTAATGAAATATTGGCGTTTTTCGGATCATATGGCAATGGCTGTTGCGGCACATCACTATCCTACGCGCTTACAACCAGAGTCGCAAGCTTTGGCCGATTTGGTGTTATTTGCAGAGGTGATTGCGGTGCGTTTAGGTTATGGTAATGGCGTTTATCAAGCGCCTTCTCCAGCCATGCAGGGTGTTATCCAGCAACGATGTGAAGTACAGTCGATTACAGAAGAAGACATTATGATGTTATCTGAACAGGTTGACCAACAGTTGCAAGCGGAAGGTTGGTTGGCATTAGCGGATGGACTGGGTTAAATAACGATGCAAAAAGACAAAAAATTAACAGCTAAATCGCTACATGAATGGTTAGTTAACCACAAATCATTACCAACGTTTCCTTCGGTGATTCAACGTTTAGATGAAGTATTAGCCGCTGAAGATGTCTCGATTGAGGCAGTAGTTGCAGTTTTACAGAGTGATGTGAGTGTGGTTGCTCGCATTATGAAAACAGTAAATTCGGCTAAATACGTCATGCACGAGCCAGCGCAGAGTTTAACTGATGCGGTTTCTCGTTTAGGCTTTGCAACAACGCGTATGTTAGCGACAGCCGCGGCTTTTATGAACCTGATGTCGGCACCACGTAATTTTTCGGCGCGCGAGTTTTGGCAAGCAGCCTTTGTTTCTGCTGTGGCTTGCAGAGAAGTGGTTAAAATGGCACGGAGTCATCAAGAGGTATTTGATCCATCTTCTGCCTTTACTTTAGGGTTGGCGCGAGATATCGGTATTTTTTTGTTAGATAATTGCTGCGCTGAGCGTTATCAAGAAGTGGTTCAGCAAATGCAAGCTAATCCGCTATCATTGATTCGTATTGAACAGCAGGTGTTAGGCATTGATCATGCTATTGCGAGTGCGGTATTGCTCAGATCATGGCATTTTCCCGAAAATTGGGTAATGGGGGTGGCAGGTCACTATTTCCCAGCGCGCTTACCTTTAGCACAACAACCTTGGGCTGATGCCTTATTAATTGCTGAAAGCCTTGCCTTTTATTTGGGTTTTAGTAATGGTATTTGTGCTGGTACGCCGCAGGTGTTGCCAGAGTTGACCGAGTTGCGTTTGCGCAGTTTGGGACTTACTGCACAAGACTTTAAACAACTCGCCTTACGTGTACAAATGCTCGTTGACCAAGAAGGTTGGTTGGCGCTTGCGGAAGAGTTTACGCACTAACCTTAGGGAACCTCTAAAAACTGCGCGTTGCTTGTTTTTAGACTTTCCAGGTTTATTTATTAGCTGGTGGAAGGGGTTTAATCAATGGGTTACATGCTGTTTCTAGCAACCCCTTCCTCCAGACCGCCTACCCATTGGGTTTTTAGAGGTGCTCCTTATTGTTTATCAATCCG